>JANONW010000451.1:0-1511 GCA_031421065.1 Prolixibacteraceae bacterium | reverse complement strand
GGTGGTGCAGCAGGACGTCGCTCTTGCGGATCACCTTGAACATGTCCGCGCCCTATTTCTGCAGCACGCTTGGCACACCGGGAACAAAGGGGGGAAATTTCAGATCGTCGCGCGCGACCATATCAGGGATGCCCATCAGACGCACCAGGTTGACTGGCCCGTTGACGCGATAAAGATCATCTTGAGCCAATTCAAATTGCTGCAACAGAAATTCCGCAGTCTGCGCTGAACAATTGTCGGTAATTTCCAGACGCACAGCATTTCCGAAGTGACGCTGGGGCAATTCACCCTGCAACTTGGTGCGCAGATTCTTGACTTCCTCATCATCCACAAACAGATTGCTGTTGCGCGTCACGCGGAACTGATGACAACTGAGAACCTCCATGCCGCCAAACAGTTCACCCACATGGGCGTGCAAAATAGAGGAAAGAAAAACAAAGCCATGCTCACAGCCGCTGATTTCTGGCGGCAGTGGTATCGTACGCGGCAGGACGCGCGGGGCCTGCACGATGGCGCGTGCGGTGTTGCGCCCGAAGGCATCCTTGCCTTGCAGCTCTACTGCGAAATTCAGACTTTTATTGAGTACGCGCGGAAAAGGATGCGCAGGATCGAGACCGATAGGCGTCAGCACCGGCATCACTTCATTGAAGAAAAAATTTCTGATCCAGGCACGCTGCGCATCGTTCCAGCTGAGACGTCGCAGAAAATGCACACCCTGGGCATGGAGTGCGGGCAGGATGTCATCATTAAGAATCTGGTATTGCCGCTCGATCAAATGGTGCGCCTGTTCAGCTACGCGCTTCAATACCTGTGCGGCATCCATGCCGTCCGCACCCGCAGCCACGCCTGACAGCCCGATTTGCTCCTTGAGACCGGCGACGCGGATCTCAAAAAATTCATCAAGGTTGCTGCTGACGATGCACAGGTATTTCAAACGCTCCAGCAGCGGCACGCGCACATCCTCGGCTTGGGCGAGCACACGCCGGTTAAATTCCAGCAGCTCAATTTCGCGGTTGAGAAACTGCTGTGCAGGAAATTTTTTGCTCATTGGTGAATTTATATCGACATGATTGACTAATTGTAGCCGGATGGCTTCAGGATAGGCTAGCATAAAAAGCGATTTATTATCTGTTTGGGCAATCCATCATTTTGAGATCGAATTATTACAATACGATGAAAGTTCCGTCTGAACTTGAGTTACCTGCGGGACTTTTAAGAAAATCACGCAAAGCCGCTGATCGTTATAGCCAACCTGGATAAATCAATATGTGGTGTATGCGGGTAGCGCGAACAGCTTGTACAATCCATGAGTGGATTGATATCCAGATGAGCAAAGTCAGGATATGAGCAGACGGTTTACGTTGACGGCGTAGTCGAAATCATCGAGCATATGCACATGAAAAAATCCATCTATGTGGCTTCCATAATCGAGGGTGGAAACGTGCATCTTATCTCACTCGATAAAATCGAACGCGAAGTGGCACAGGCCTCGCAATGAAAGCATATTCCAA
>JANONW010000450.1:0-2195 GCA_031421065.1 Prolixibacteraceae bacterium | reverse complement strand
TTTTGCCTTGCAGGGATGATCTCCCCCGCTAATCTCGCGGCTAACTGGCGTGCGATACATGCTGGCGATCCACCAAAAACCAACTCATTCAAATCATGAAACTTGCCTTCATTGCCGCCGCTGCCGCTGTTTTCGCCGCTTCTTGCTGCCCAAGTGCTCCTGCTCCCAGCCGTCCCGCTTACGTGGCTCCCTCCAAGTAATTGCCCCTGCCGCCCGGCATGAGTTATTGCCTGGATTCTCAAGTTCATTTTCAAAACCTTCCGCCTCAGTTCCAATGATCCGTATTCTTACCGCCCTCGTCGCTTCCGTTTTTACCCTTCTCTCGGTTTCATGCTTATGCTGCACCAGTGACGTAAAAGCACCTGGCCTGCGTCCGCTGACTCAGTTTAAGGAAATCCAAACGACTCCAGAGGTGCATTACTCCAAGTAATTCGCGGCTGCCCGTTTCCGCCGTTGAAAACGATCACGCGTCCTTCCGGTTTCCGGAGGGGCGCTTTTCATTTGGCAGGTCTCCCCCCCAATGAGGGGAAAATAAGGGCTTTTCTAACATGCCGACCGTAGGTAATTTGCATTTCCCTTCCCGTTTATGAATAAAATCCATCCGCCTGATGAGAATGCCAAGTTCAGCGGGAGCTTGCGTCATTACCATCGCACCGCTGCCCAGACGCAGAGATCTTGGGACGATTGGGTCGAAGGGACAACGGCCAAGGCCCGCAGTTCGAGAAGTTGGCTGAAGATCGTCGGAATTGTCGGTGGTGCGCTGATCCTCTCCGCAATCATCGTCGGGCTGATCATCGAGTTGGGCTGGTTTTAATAGGCCTCGGCGCCCGCTTTCTCTGCGGGTTTTGCATGCGGCTTTGACATTCCGAAAGTCATTGGCCAGTTTCCCCGCCCGTCGCCAACCACGCCGGACTCCAACCAACCATGGGAAAAAGCCTCTTCCAAAAAGTCTGGGACGCGCACACCGTCGGCACGATTGCCGATGGCCGCACGCAACTCTTCATCGGCACCCACCTCATCCACGAGGTCACTTCGCCGCAAGCCTTTGGCATGCTCCGCGATCTCGGGCTGAAAGTGAAATTCCCCCAACGCACCTTCGCCACCGTCGATCACATCGTGCCGACGATCAATCAGGACGCCCCGCAGGACCCGCTGGCCGCGGAAATGATGCAGGCGCTGCGCACCAACGCCGATGACTTCGGCGTCACTTATTTCGACCTCGCCTCCGGCAAGCAAGGCATCGTCCACGTCGTCGGACCCGAGCAGGGGATCACCCAGCCCGGCACCACCATCGCTTGCGGCGACTCGCACACCGCGACTCACGGCGCCTTCGGTGCGATCGCGTTCGGCATCGGCACCACCCAAGTTCGGGATGTGTTAGCCACCCAGACGCTGGCCTTGGAAGTGCTCAAAGTCCGCCGCATCGAAGTGACCGGCGACCTTGCTCCCGGCGTGTCTGCCAAGGACGTCATCCTCCACATCATCCGTCTGCTAGGAGCCAAGGGCGGCATCGGTTACGCGTATGAATATGCGGGAAATGTCTTCGACCGGATGTCGATGGAAGAGCGGATGACCGTCTGCAACATGTCCATCGAAGGCTGTGCCCGCTGCGGTTACGTGAATCCCGACGCCAAGACCGTCGCCTATCTCCACGGTCGTCCCTACGTCGATATGAGCGACTTCACCGCCACCGCCGCCCGTTGGCTTTCGTTTGCTTCGGATGCCGACGCCGTGTTCGACGACATCGTTAGAATCAACGCCGCCGCCATCGAGCCGACCGTCACCTGGGGGATCTCCCCGGACCACGGCATTTCCATTTCCGAAAACATTCCGGACCCGGCCACCGCAGCCACGCCGCTTGAAAAAGCCTCCATCGAGGAAGCGCTGGCCTATATGAAGCTCGCCGCCGGCACCCCCATCAAGGGCGTGAAAATCGACGTCGCCTTCATCGGCTCCTGCACCAACGGCCGGATCTCCGACTTCCGCGAAGTGGCGAAATACATCCAAGGCCACCACGTCGCACCCGGCGTGCAAGCCTTGGTGGTTCCGGGCTCCCAAATCGTCGCCATTCAATGCGAACAAGAAGGACTGCCGGAAATCTTCCGTGCCGCCGGCTTCGAATGGCGCGCCGCCGGTTGCTCCATGTGCCTCGCGATGAACCCGGACAAGCTCGAAGGGCGCGAGATCTGCGCCTC
>JANONW010000449.1:0-1711 GCA_031421065.1 Prolixibacteraceae bacterium | reverse complement strand
TGTAGCCGATAATCCCCTTTCCATTAATCCTCCAATATATTTTACCACTTCGCGGTATTCAAATTTTGAGGGGTCACGAAAATCATTATCCCGCATAAATCTAAAAAACGTATTCCCATAGTTCCTGATGGTCGAGTCGCTGAGGTTTTGGGCAAGCATCATGTCCATCATCGAAACCATAAAACACTTTGCTTCCTGCGGGAAAAGATCGAGCACCTGGCTTTTTGCCTTTTGCAGCAGAACCTTCTTCCGGTTTGGCATATTCCCCTTTTTCAGATACGTTTCGGGAAGCTGGTTGTCAAAAAAAACATGGTCGGGTTCGTAGTGCATAACCAAACCATCAAAAACCTCTTGTGTTGCAGGAAGTATAAAACATTGATGGGGCTTGCTGTACCTCGCCATCGAAAAACGTTTTATCTTTTCGCGGAGCAAAAACGAAGGGGGCACATAAATCTGCATCCATTGTTTGTCGTCGGTGTGTTGTTTTATAGTTATCGTACCACCGCTGGCTTCGTTTTCTTTCAGAATAAAATCATTCGGAAAAAGATCCTTTTTCTGAAGCACATTTTCAACTTTTTCCTTTACTGTTTTATTCCGCATAACAAGATATGCCTTTTCGTGTTTGTTCCAGTACACCCCTTTAATACCCAACAATTCATTAACTGTTGACTTTTGGTAATCCATCGCAAAAACCCAATACTTTCCAATATTTTCAAACAATTTAACACGCAACTTTTGTGCAAGCGGAACGAGTTCAGCTTTATGTCCCTTATCTGGCCTTTCCGGGGCTTTTTCAGGGAATTTCGTTTCAATCGGCGGCGGAGTTTCCTTTTTGCCGTTTGAAGCTATGGGTGGAAGGTCACGGCTTACAGGGCCGGCCACCGGGGTTGCAGGTTCAATTGTAGAATTGGATTTTTCTATGTTAAGATTTTCGAAATTTTTTAGCAGAAGGTTGTAATTTCCTTTATTATAATCTAAATACCAGCAGCGCAGGGTTGAGCTGTAAATAGCGCCCAGCGATTTCATTTTCTCGTTAACCTCAATAGAATACGGAAAGCAGATTCCTATTCGGTCTGCCCCTTTGTGCTGTATTTTTTTTAAGGTTAAAATCATAACAATGATTTTATTGAATTTTTGGTAATAAGGCCTGTTAACACATATCAGGTTATATGGTTCCTGAATAATCGGGTTTTCATATTCTGCCCTGTTTTGCGAATGTAGTGAATTCTTTAATTAAACGTGAGTTATTAACGATTAAAAAAATACAATTTACTCATGCAAATCTCCCTGGCGGTATTTCGACGTTATATCCTCCTTCAATAAATTAAATTCTTTTTGAATAATTAAGATTGCAACCCATGAATTGCAAAGTTGGTGGTATGATGTTGAATAATTTCATATTCGTTTATTGCATGTTTTGAAAGTGTCCCTAAATCATACAGATTCCGCAAAACTATTTTTTCTATTTGTCACGATAAATGGAATTTCTTATGATTCTATTAATCGTTATTATTTGGCTTACGAGATAAAAAAAAGGCCGAAGCCTGGGGTGAACTAAATCTCAATTAAAATGAATTTAATTACGTTCCATTAGTATCATTAGAACTAAATATATTATATTTGTTTAGCAAACTATTAAGAACGATAATATATGATAGATATTGATTGGAAAGATAGGGCTATTGAAAGGAGATACGAAAACAAGAAATTG
>JANONW010000448.1:0-2103 GCA_031421065.1 Prolixibacteraceae bacterium | reverse complement strand
TTGAGTCCAGTATAAAAAGGTAATAGACGAAATTAGGAGTTTTTTTTCACATTTTAAACTGTTAATAAGTACTGTTTATAACATGCTGAATAGCAATCAGTTAAAAACTTATCAACAGGATCATAAGTTGCTGATAATCAGGCATTAAATTGTTTCACGTGGAACATATATATTTGGATATCAATAGGATAGTACTTATCTTTATTGGCGAAAGATAAACACAGGAAAACATGTTTAAATCAAACAACCAGCCGGGATTATTCAGTTTTGAAACAGAGCTTTGTAAAATGCAGCGGGATTTACTTGACACTTCAAAAGAAAAGTGGTTTTACAACCTGATACTAAGAAATATCAACGAGAATAATTTCAAGCCATTATATTCTGAAAAAGCAAGCCGCCCGAATGTTGCAGTTAATATCTTGGTTTCAGCCCTGATTTTAAAAGAGCTCAAAGGGATAAGTTATGATGAGTTGATGGAAAGCATGATGTTTGACCTGCGTTTCAAAGTGGCCTTGGGTCTTGTAACCATAGATGAAGTGCCGTTTTCAAGAGGAACACTTTTTAATTTTCAAAATAGAATTTTAGAACACGAACAGCAAACCGGGATTAACTTAATCGAGCAGGTTTTCGATAATTTAACCGCGAAACAAATAAAACAGTTATCGCTAAAAACCGACATTCAAAGAACGGATTCCACGTTGATTTCCTCCAATATCAGGAAATACTCCAGGATACAATTATTGATAGAAGTACTGATAAGATTAGAAAGGATACTGGAGGAAACGGACAAACAGCTAATCGGGGAACAGTTGCAGGCATACCTGAAAACAGGGTCAGATAAATATGTTTACGGGTTAAAATCAAATGAACTGCCCCGTGAACTGGAGAAATTGGGCAAAGTGTACCACGCTGTACATACCCAAATAAGTGGGGAAGATAAATACATTGAGCGGAAGGAATTTATCAATTTCTCACGAGTTTATAAAGAGCATTTTGTAGTTGTTAATCAGGAAATAAGCCCAAAGCCGACAGGGGAACTAAATAGTGGCATGTTGCAATCACCCGATGATCAGGACGCGACTTATCGCAAAAAGAAAGAACAACACAGCAAAGGATACACGATAAATGGTACCGAAACGGCAAACCCTGACAACCCGTTACAACTGATTACTGACATCGCTGTAAACCCCAACAATATTGACGATACCCAAATACTATACAACCGGATAGATAAAATAAAAGAGAAGACGCCGGAATTAAATGAAATGCATACCGATGGCGGCTATGGCAGCGAAGATAACGACAAAAAACTTGAAGCATTAGAAATAACACAGATCACAACAGCAGTCAGGGGACGCGAAAGCGAGATAGAGAAAAAAATCGGGCAAACCGGCCAATCTCCTGATGTATATACAGTAGAATGCCATGGTCAAACAGCGGTATCCACTCCAACAAAACAACGATTTAAAGTCCGGTTTGATTTAAATATCTGCAAGGAATGCCCATTAAAAGAAAAATGCCAAATATTTAAAAACAAAGGGAGATACTATTTTAACCATGAGGCCTACCTGTTAAACAAACGCAACAGCAATATCAAGAATATCCCCAAAGAACGGCGAAAGCTCAGACCAAACGTTGAAGCGTTAATGAAAGAATTTAAAACCAGGACACGAAACGGAAAAACAAAAGTCAGGGGACGGTTTAAAACAAGTCTTTTCGCTTTTAATGCAGGAATCGCGATTAATTTCGGAAGAATGTACAGGTATATAATTGAATATGTTCTGATTAATGATCCTATTTTGCCAATTGCTTTAATTTTGATTAAAAATCTACTGAAAAATACCACTATGTTTTCCTGGATCAGAAAATCTGAAGGCAATAAAGCAAATTTCAGGCTCATCCTGGATCACACAAAATATTTTTCAAATTTGCAAACCATGGCAGCTTGAAATTTTACAAGTTTTTAAACTGGACTCATTTATTACAATAAATATTTTATCATAACGTTAAATTTCCGGTTGTAATACTAATTTTGCATTAATAATTATTTCCCGGTGGCATCATATTCAAAAATAAGACTTTTTTTAATTACGATGACACTTG
>JANONW010000447.1:0-1616 GCA_031421065.1 Prolixibacteraceae bacterium | reverse complement strand
AGCCCAGCGGCAGGAATGCTATTGCCTATCAGCTTAAAAATTTCATCCTCAGAGTTCCTTTGTAGTAGCAGAATCGCCTTTGCCTCCACCTCGGATGCGTCAAGCGGGCCGACGCCAGAACCTATCAACTCGGTAAGGATGCACTCTTCCTCAATACGCAAAATAAAGCGTTTTTGAAACTGGTGGCGCGTTCGATCAGAACTGATGTTGTTAATATTTGCGATGACTTCTTGGATGATTTTTTTCGCTTCGACGGTCTTTTTTTTGCGTAGTAGCGTAACTGCAAGGAGTGCGCTCGCCTCAAGATACAGGCGCGTAGAAGGTGCTGCTCGCTTGCGAACACCAGCTAGGCCCGTTTCCGCGTATGCAAGCCTGTTCGCGTCGACATGTACCTCAAACACCCAAAGCTTCGCCCTTAATAAACGATGATGTGATAGGTCACTTGGAAATAGAGCCTTAATTTTTGCGAAAATCTCTATTGCAGTGTCTGGCTCACCTTGCGCAACTGCCTTTCGCAGTTCCATTTCTAGGGGCCGCAACATTTCCAATTGATATTCGTGTAGTTTCGTCATTGGAAACCTAACGTAATTTAAACAGCACTCACTCTAAAACACACTGCCGCCTAAATCAATAACCCAATCATTCAGCCTCTGATTTCACTATAAAAAAACGTTGCTGCTGGTTTTATACAAACCTAAAACTTTGCGGATGAATATCCACTGATTTCAAGACGGTGCCATCCAATTTTTCATTGAAAATTTCAACGCGGGTAACACCGGTTGATAATTTGCTGTCGGCTTCGCTGGCCTGGTAAATATATTCGCGTACATAGGTTTGTTCGGCGGCGGTGGCGATGCCGGTGAAACACAGCAGGGCGGGGGAAATAAACAGGAAGATGTTGAAAAACCGCAGTGCAGGCATTGTTGCGTCCTTTGGATGTTTGCAAATTTGAACGAGTCTAGCAGTGTGTTTAAAAACGCACAAAACAAAAAACAGAGAATGTAAGTGCCAGAACTCAACTTTGGGCGCAGTGCATCCGCCAATTACTCTGGTGGATGCGCTGCGCTTATCCACCCTACCTGACTTAATCAGAGCATCTCTGGCAGTGTGTCGGCAAGATCACGATGGATAGGGTCTTTTTTTTCTTTGAGCAATCCGAACATACGCGCTTTCACCGTCTTTTGTGACGTTCGCTTTTAGCAACGGCTCGCCCATACACACAACACAAATTCAGTACGGCGGCTTTGCTTCAACGTCGATTTCGTCATCATCTTCCATCATGTAATTCCCGTCCTTCACCTGCGCTCTTCGTTATCTGCAAAGCTGACAAATTTTCTTAGCAGACCATTATCCCCTCTACCGGCTTGTCATAAGGCATGAATATGGTTTTGGCGGCATCCTTATATGTCAATTAAATAATTTACATATATGTACTAGCCGTAAATCAATTTATTGACGACGTGTCGCAAAACGGCCTCGTCTGCTCCATCTCATTTTTAGGTTATTGCATGCTGCGGTTTTTAGGTTTTCGTGTTGCATCACCTTCCCGCGCATCCACAAGTACCCACGCACCAGTATGGTTACGCTCTGTTAAAAAGCGTCGGGAAGCAGGAATC
>JANONW010000446.1:0-2670 GCA_031421065.1 Prolixibacteraceae bacterium | reverse complement strand
ACCCGCTTCCAAAAGGTGAAAGAACTCTGTTCTGACTGCTGAATTCAGTTTTGCCCTGCTCAATGGCCAGTGTTTCAAAAGTACAGGCTTGAGCCTTCGTCTGAGGTGACTCGGGCAACGTATTCTTCGCCGGGAGGAAGGTTCTGGACGATGTCTGCATTCAGGTTGTTCAGAACCCTTCGCATCTGATCTGCATGTTCCTGATCCACACAGAAGACGATGGTTTTGGACATCCTGTTCGTTTTCTTCAGAAAGTCTGTCAGATGTCGAGCGATAGCGTCTGTACGCGCCTGTAGGGAGATGAAGCGCTCGAAGTCTTTGGTTTGGTACTCGCCGTCCGGTATCGCTCGACCGTATTTGTCGAGCTGCCCCTTGTTGGGTCTCCAGCCAGTCGCATCAAACGTGGTCAGTATCCGATGAACGCGATAGGGGGACAGGAATCCGTCTTGGATTCCCTGCTTCAGGCTGTAGGTGTAGTGAATCGCAAAAGGGGACATTCTACTCTACACGGGTTATGACTGCGGTTAGTGTGTGTTCATGCCACGAACATCCAGAGCATCGCGAGGTGGTTTTGTTTACCATGTCCTGAACCGGGGCAATGGTCGGAGTGACGTCTTTCACAAGGATGACGACTTCGCCGCGTTTGTCAACCTGATGCTGGAGGCTCACGAGAAGGTGCCGATGCGGCTGACGGGGTTTTGTCTGATGACAAACCATTTTCACCTGCTGCTGTGGCCGCATGAGGATGGAGACCTGAGCCGCTGGATGCAATGGCTCATGACGTCTCACGTCCGGCGTTATCATCGGCACTACAAAGGCAGCGGGCATGTCTGGCAGGGCCGCTTCAAAGCGTTTCCTGTTCAATCAGACGACCACTATCTGACGGTGTTGCGATACGTGGAGCGAAATCCCCTGCGGGCGAAGATGGTTGAGCGAAGCCAGGACTGGGAGTGGTCCAGTCTGAAACCAACCGCTCGGAGCGGTCCCGATAGATTGCTCGGCGACGGACCGATTCTGAAACCTGCTCAGTGGACTCGCCGTGTCAACGGAGTGGAAACAGAAGCCGAACTCAAGTCGCTCCGCCACAGCCTTGCGCGGAGCACACCGTTCGGCGACACTCGCTGGCAGAAGAAAACCGCAGCAAAACTGGGACTTGAATCTTCTCTTCGGCCACGAGGCAGACCAAAACGCTCGAATAAGTAGAATGTCCCCTTTTGGATTCTTGAAGACCTGATCCGCATCGAATCCTTTCTTGACAGTTTGCCGCTGGCCACGGATGAGTACGGGCTGGCGCAGAACCGTATCCGCAATGCTCGGCGATATTTTCAGGCCCGTGAAATCGGTGCGGCACGATACGAGTTGCGGTTGTTGATGTGCTCGCTGCGGCACAGATTTACGGAACAGGTCGCCGTCGAACCGCGACGGCGGCTGCGACAACTCATCGGCAGATGAAACTGGCCATGCCTTGCTGTACGCGCACGTCAGGATATGTCAAGATCTGCCATCATGAATCCCCCAGATGAATCACTCCCGTCGTCGACTGAATCTGTGACAGTGTGGCTCGGCATGCTTACGGCCGGCGACGCGGTCGTCGGCCAGCAACTCTGGCAGCGTTACGTCGAGCGGTTGCTGCGTTTAGCGAGTCGCAAACTGGGGAATGCTTCGAAAAGAGTAGCGGACGAGGAAGATGTCGTCCTGTCGGCGTTCAATGCTCTGTTGCAGGGCGTGGCCGAGGGGCGATTTGTACAGATCGATGACCGCGACGACCTGTGGCAACTGCTGCTGATGCTGACCGAACGGAAGGCGATCGGCGTCCGGCGGCGGGAGCAAGCCGAAAAGCGCGGGGGCGGGGAAGTACGCGGAGAGTCGGCCTTGGATGGGCCGCCAGGGCTGGGACAAGTTGCCGGCGCGGAACCGACGCCAGAGTTCGCAGCCCAGTTAGTCGAGGACTTTGCTCAACGGCTCGCAACGCTCGGCGAGCAACCGCAACTGCAGCAAATCGCCTGCGATAAGTTAGCGGGCTATACGAACATCGAGATCGCGGAACGGCTGGGATGCAGCGTCCGCAGTGTGGAACGGCAGTTGAACCTGATTCGTAAACTTTGGACATCGGACCCAATGTGCCCCGACACTCCGTGGCGGGAATCCTTGCCACGGAGTGTCGAGCCACAATGACTTGTTTTGAAAAATCAGCAGAGCGAATACCATGTGTAACCACGATGAAAGCTTCGTCGAAACCGTCCCAACGGCTGTACTGCTGGAAATCAATCGTCTGTGTGTCGAGTTCGAAAAAGCCTGGGGCGACGGACAGTCACCCCGGATCGAAGATTTTGCCGCCCGCATATCGGCCGACGTCCAGGTCGCTGCGCTTCGTGAACTGATCGCTCAGGAAGTTGATTTGCGATGGACAGCCGGGCAGTCCGCCGAAGCGGAGGAATATCATCAACGTTTTCCTCAGTACGCCCTTGCCGTGAACGGAGCTTTCTCGATACTCAAGGGACGCCGGCGCTCCGCCGAGCAGTTGGTCGATACGGATTCGTTCGTGGGCGACGATATCTCCGACACGGACCACAAGCGTCCGCTGGCACGTCCGAACAGGCACGAAACACCTCAGCCACTACCACAGCCTGAGCGTTTGGGCCGGTTCAAGGTCGAACATCGCCTGGGCCG
>JANONW010000445.1:0-3807 GCA_031421065.1 Prolixibacteraceae bacterium | reverse complement strand
GAACCACCTCCACCACCACCACCGCCCCCCCATGCTTGAATGAGTACTCTGTCCGTCGTAGCTGCCGCACTCGGTTTTGTCCAGGTTCCAGATGCTGTAAATGACTGTACGCGCTGTGCAGCGGTCATTTCGTCTGTGTCTTTATCGGACACACCGCTAACATGAACTTCCGTATGCTGGTTATCCCACTCCCCCGCTATGGCTCCGGTCTGGATTTTTATTCTGCCAATATACCTTAACGGCGCGTCCGTTCTGGCCGTGGTCGCATAGAGCACGGAACCTGAATCCGCTGTAGCAGAAATAGTCGTGGTGCTGTGTAGTGCGCCTTCGTCCCAGTTGTTGCTGCCGGATACGACTGGAACAATGGCACCTGTGGCGCTAACGTGGCCGTAAACATATATGTAACCTGTTTGGCTCGCCGTGAAACCAAGTGTAGCCCCGCTTGGCACAACAATAGATGCCGCAGCAGCTAGCGTCCTGATTTCGTAAGTACCATTGGTCAGCGTAGTATGACGGTAGGCTTGGTGGATAAAATCTGTGGCTGTTGGATCAGTTCCTGCCTTTGTCTTTAATGCGACAGTCAAAGCCTTGCTGGCAGCGGAAGGCAGGATACTGATGTTTTGCAGGTAGTTGGGGCCGATGCCTGCGGTGAAGAACTGAATGGGAGTAAAGGTATTATTTGATATCCTGCCGTGGTCGATAATGAATCCATTACCGGCGGCGTTTACGAAGATTCTGGCAACCGTATTACCGTACAAGGTAATGTTGGCGGCTGTTCCATTGATCGTGTCGGCACCAGTAGCCCTACCAATGGTTACGTCGTTGGCGTCGGTGCTTACCAGATAAGTGTGCCAACCAGCTCCGAGCGTGGCAGCATCGGTTAGTGTATGGGTAAGGCTTGCCCCAGATGTCTGAACGAAGTCGCCGTAGTGAGTTGCTCCCAGAGTCGTGCTCAGTGTTAATGCGGTGGGGCCAATGTCGAAAGCGGATACGAGGTTGGTGTTGATCGCTGCGATAGCCGTGTTGAGAGGATCGGTAAGTTTTGTCTTTTGAGTAGACCACTTTACCTTGTTGGCTTCGGAGACAGTCCCATCGTCTGCTGGGGGCACTGAATTGTAACCACTCACTGTAACGCTTGAATAACGGGCCATCTTAGTGTACACTCCTATAATGATTAAAGACAGATTCGGTAAATGGACGGTTATTGGCCCACCTGAATATCGTGGGACAAATTCCTATGTTTTGTGTCAATGCGATTGCGGTACTAAACGCATTATCCCCAAAGGGAACATTTCTTCCGGTAAAAGCACATCCTGCGGCTGCGGAGTAAAAAGACCGCTAGACGGAAAGCGTTTCGGTTTTCTTGTTGTTCTTTGCGAGAAGGACAAGAAGCTATTGTGCCGTTGTGATTGCGGCAAAGAAAAACTGATGAACAGATCGAACCTTACCCAAGGTAACGCTAAATCATGTGGTTGCATGAAGACAAAAATGCAGTCACAAAAAGTGACAACGCATGGATTATCGAAATCCAGTGAATACGGAATTTGGAGAGGAATGCTCACACGTTGCTACTCAAAAAATCATCCATCGTATAAAAACCATGGCTCACGCGGAATTATCATTTGCGACAGGTGGAAACGATTCGAGAATTTCCACTTCGACATGGGTAATCGTCCAACAGACAGACATTGTATTGAGCGTGTTGATAACGATGGTAATTATGATCCATCGAATTGTGTATGGGCCACATACAAACGACAACAGAATAACAGGCGCTCTAACGTACACCTTACTTACAATGGTTTAACCATGACCATATCAGAATGGACGGATTGGCTTGGAATGAGTCATGGTCTTATAGAAAGCAGACTCCATCTAGGATGGTCAGTGGAAAAGACATTGACCACGCCTAAACGAGAAACTAAAAAACGTGTTTAATTGCCATTTATTAATCCTGTTCGTTAAAGTAGTTTATTGCCGCTGTGTAGGCTGCTTGGTTCTTCACTGGTTCCGAGAGGATCATCAGGTTCTTTCTACCGGCCTCGGTCAGTAATGCTTTTCTTATTCCAATCGGGGTTGCTATCTTTGCGAGAAGTCCAGCAACGAAAGTGGTGTTAAAACCACCACCGGCCACTCTGGCAGCTTCCGCGCTTCTTGAAGTAGCTGATTGTGAAGAACCTGAACCTGGCCTGCTCTTGTCTGCCATTCTCTCGATGGCCCTGACGGAGTTGATAACTTGTCTGCGTTCCTCTGCGTCAGGAATCATAGCCCTTAGCTTTACAGCACCGCCATGCTCTTTATCCATCAAAGTTTTTACGATGTTCAGAGGATTGATCGTCGATTCAACGGCTGTTGCCGATGGGTCTCCTATCGACTTCCGAACAGCGTTGTGCAGATAAAGCGCCGTTACTTCTTTCACCTGATCTGGGCTTCTTTTACGGAGAATTGAGAAAGCACGATTGACTTCGGAAGGCTGCATCTTTACAAGTGATTCGGCGGCTTTCTCAGGGACGAAAGTATCTGTCTTGAACAGCCTGCCAAGTGTTGAATCCTCTATCTGCTTTATGGCTTCGCTGTTCTTCGAGTAGTTTCTGGTTGCTTTTTTAAGAAAATCAGCCGCATTCTGATTTCCCTTTGAAATAAGGTATTTTGACGTTGATTCGATATCAGCATCAATGGCATCCATAAGCCTTCCGGCGATTCGTTTCTCAACCGCTTTGTCTATATCCTTAAAAAGATTGCCTGTCCCGGCAAGGGAGTCTGAGATTCTCGACCTGAGATTCAGGAATTGTTCTGCGTTCACGTCAGCATCGAGGTCTTTTGAAAGACGTGTAGCTTGTCTTCCCATGTTGGAAGAACCGAATTTGTATTCCTCTGCGACCTTAGCAAGTTCTGATTTGGCGTTATCCATAGTGATAACCTTTTCACCGCCGGTCGATCTCCTGAACTTCGCGTAGTCATAGTCAGCTACTACTTTCCGCTTCGCCTTGGCAGCACCCACCGCGTCATCAAGCGCGTCTTTGACGTTGTTTGCTACGACTTCAGGTTTGTTCTCGACGCCACGTACTGTTTTCGTGAGGGAGCGAACTGAATCCTTGAGCGACCTGTTTCTTTCTGCAATCGTCTCAAGAGTTGGCGATATACTTTGCTCTGTTTTGGTTAAAAACGGATCACCTGTTTTCTCTCCGAACGTCATTGGCGTTCCGGTTACTTCTTCAAGGCGTTGTCCTTCTTTCGCTACCGGAGTAGCCATTTTACCTTTTATGTAGTTTCCGGGGATATTACGGAGACTCGTTACTCCCTCGAAGATAGAGCCAACAGCAAGACCTGTGCCTGCTCCTTGAAGCGTGTTCATGCCACGGCTTTCACCACGAAGGCTGTCTTCTTCAGAAATGTACTCACCAAAACCATAACCAGCACCGACTCCGGTGTTTAACGATATTCTTCCCATGGCGGTTTGTGGGTTACGAATCATCATGGCAGGAGCTACTTTCGATGCAAAACTTCCTACAGTGGCACCACCACGAAATCCAGAAGGCTGAGACGAAAGGAACTGTTCCCGCTCTGCACGGATTGGGTCTGTTTGCGCTGTATAGGCTTCCTGCATTCCCGGTTCTCCTGAACCGAGAGCACCACGAAAACCACGGCTTACAATGTCACCAACACCAAGAGCAGCCTGCTTTCCGCCTTCGTATAGTTCTCTCGTTCCTTTACCCATGCCGTACAGTATTCCGGGCGGTACGTCTAGCAGGTTAACGCCTGCGCCTTGTGCTGTAAGCTCTCTTGGGTCAACATTTCCGCCTTGGC
>JANONW010000444.1:0-6462 GCA_031421065.1 Prolixibacteraceae bacterium | reverse complement strand
AGGCAAAGGGACAGTCTAAGGAAATCAAAAGGCAAAGGGAAAGGCGAAGGCAAAAAAAAGGCAAAGGGACAGGCGAAGGCAAAGGGACAGGCGAAGGCAAAGGGACAGGCGAAGGCAAAGGGACAGGCGAAGGCAAAGGGACAGGCGAAGGCAAAGTTATTTCTGAAACTGGAAATATAAATGATTATGAGCTACAAGGATAAAAAATACAATGATTTTCGGGATATGCCTGTTTGGCAAAAAGCCTTTGCATTGTTATTAGAAATTTACAAACTGATTAAACTGTTTCCTCCTGATGAGCGATTTGCTTTAACTGATGATTTAAAACGCGCAGCGAATTCCGTCGTACATAATTTAGCTGAAGGTTACGGACGGTTTGAACCGAGAGATAAGACCCGGTTTTATAAAATATCAAGAGGAAGTGCGTACGAATCTATGAGTCAGATTTTGGTTGCGGAATCTCAGGCTTACCTAAGTTCTGAAACATCTGAACATCTGATTATACGTTACAAAGAAATAATTGAAGAGCTAAATGCCTTAATTTATTCTTTAGAAAAATAACCTGCTCAGTCAGGACGTGGGCTTTTTTGCCTGTGCCTTTGCCTGAGCCTTAATTTAGAGATATGTTATACTATGAAATAGGTTCAACAGAAATGGAATTGACCGCCGAACATCTTCGGATTGGTCTGTATCAGGCACTTTTTGAGCTGGGGCCACGAAAAAAAGTACTGGCTATTCCGCCGGATTATACCCGTTTGCCAAGCCGTGCCGGTGAACTGACCGAGATGACCTGGAATTTTTATGGCGACACATTAACTGATGTGCTTCCTGCATTGGGCACACACACCCCAATGACCGATCATCAGATTTCTCACATGTTTGGTTCGTTGCCTGCATCACTGATCCGTGAACACGACTGGCGCAACGATGTGGTAACAGTTGGCACTGTTCCTGCCGAATTTGTTAAAGAAGTTTCAGGCGGCGCGGTTGATTTTGAGTGGCCGGCTCAGGTAAATAAACTTTTGATTGAAGGTAATTTCGACTTGATTTTGTCGATCGGACAAGTTGTTCCTCACGAAGTGGTCGGAATGGCCAACTACAACAAGAATGTTTTTGTCGGAACCGGCGGCGTGGAAGGCATCAACAAAAGCCATTTTGTTGGGGCAGCATACGGCATGGAAAAGATGATGGGTCATGCGGACACTCCGGTTCGCCGCATTTTCAACTATGCTTCGGATAACTTCACCAACCACATGCCGATTGTATATGTGCAAACAGTAGTTGGACTGGATAAAACCGATGGTAAAATCAAAACCCGCGGACTATATATCGGCAACGACTATGAGGTTTTCGACAAAGCCGCCAAACTGGCTTTGCTGGTGAATTTCGAAATGCTCGAGAAACCACTCAAAAAAGTGGTGGTTTACCTCGATCCAACTGAGTTTAAAAGTACCTGGCTGGGCAATAAGTCGATTTACCGCACCCGCATGGCAATTGACGATGAAGGCGAACTGATTGTTTTAGCTCCTGCCCTGAAAGAGTTCGGCGAAGACAAGGAAATCGACCGGTTGATACGTAAATATGGCTATTTCGGAACTCCTTCCACCTTAAAAGCCTGCGACGAAAATGAAGAACTACGCAACAATTTGAGTGCTGCGGCCCACCTTATTCATGGTTCATCGGAAGGACGTTTCAGTATTACTTATTGCCCCGGGAAAGGAGAAGAAAACCTGACCCAGGCTGAAATTGAAAGTGTGGGTTTTAAATATGCCGACATTGATGAGGTAACTGAAAAATACAATCCCGTAAAATTGCGTAACGGATATAATATAATGGATAACGGAGAAGAAATTTTTTACATTTCCAATCCAGCGTTAGGATTATGGGCGTTTAAAGACCGGTTTAAGTACTAAAAAGCCCCTCCCAGCCTCCCCAAGGGGAGGAGTAAAGGCATCCCTCATGATTCTGAGTAAAAATTAGAATAAAATCTTAAAATGAATTTGCTTAATTCAAATAGTAAGCCCGAATCCTCCCCCTTGGGGGAGTTAGAGGGGGCTTCTGAAATAAACTGGGGAATTATAGGCTGTGGCAATGTAACCGAACTGAAGAGCGGTCCGGCATTCAACATGGTGGAACATTCAAGACTTGTGGCCGTAATGCGCCGCAATGCTGAGAAAGCTTCAGATTATGCACACAGACACGAAGTCCCCAAGTGGTATTCGGATGCTGACCAGCTCATCAACGATCCCGAGGTCAATGCGGTTTATATCGCCACTCCGCCCGACACCCATGCTTCGTATGCTATTCAGGCAATGAAAGCAGGGAAACCGGTTTATGTGGAAAAACCGATGGCCCGAAATTATCAGGAATGTAAGGAGATGATCCGCGTTTCAGAAGAAACCGGGATGCCGCTTTTTGTAGCTTATTACAGGCGTTCACTTCCGGCTTTCCTGAAAGTAAAAGAGCTTGTTGTTGGCGAAATTATAGGAAAACCGCTGACCGTCAATATCAGACTGCACAAAGCATTTGGTGAAAAAGATCAGTTTTCCGATAAGCAAAGCTGGCATACTAATCCGGAAATTGCCGGTGCCGGGTACTTTTACGATCTGGCTTCGCACCAGTTAGACTATCTGGATTTTTTGTTTGGTCCGGTGGTGAAAGTACATGGAATAGCTGTAAATCACGCCGGTTATTATAAAGCCGAAGATACAGTTACCGGAACATTTCTGTTTGGAAACGGTGTAATTGGAACAGGAAGCTGGTGCTTTGTAATTTCAAAAGGAAGCGACGAAGACATCATTGAAATTTCAGGAACAAAGGGAAAACTCACCTTCTCCAGCTTTCAGCATGGCGACGTAAAACTAACCACTCCCGAAGGAACGGTTAGCTTCAGTTTCCAAAATCCTGAAAATATTTCACATAATCTTATCCAACAAGTCGTTCATGAATTACGCGGCGAGGGCAACTGTGTAAGTACAGGATATTCAGCAGCAAGGACAAGTTGGGTATTGGAAGAGGTTGTGAAGGAGTACTATAATCACCATTAAAAGGAAATAAGAAATAAGAAACTTTCTGCTTCTTAAAAGGCAAGATAAATATCCAATATCCAATAATGAATGCCCAATATCCAGGTTCAGGCAAAACTTGGAACCTGAAATTTGAAACCTGAAACTATGAAGATTGTAATTGACGATAAAATCCCATACATCCACGGAGTGTTCGAAGAAGTGGCCGAGGTGATTTACCTGACCGGATCGAAAACTACTCCGGAAGTAGTGAAAGATGCCGATGCGATTGTAACCCGCACCAGAACAAAATGCAACGAAAAACTGCTGGCTGGGTCATCGGTTAAATTTATTGCCACAGCAACCATTGGGTTCGACCATATTGACACCGACTATTGTGCCACTGCTGGCATTAAATGGACCAACGCTCCGGGCTGTAACAGCAAATCAGTGGAACAATACATCGCATCTACGCTTATGATTTTGGCTGAGAGAAGAAATCTTCAGTTGAAAGATTTGTGCATTGGCGTGGTTGGTGTTGGAAATGTGGGCAGCAAGGTTGCAAAGGTTTGTGAACTATTTGGTATGAAAGTCCTGCTGAACGATCCGCCACGCGAACGTACTGAAGGTTCCGCTGCTTTTGTAAGTTTAAAGCGAGTGATGGACAAAGCCGACATCATCAGCCTGCATGTTCCATTGAATATGAAAGGAGAAGATGCCACGTTTCATTTGGGCGATGAAGGTTTCTTTTCAGGATTGGCAAAAAAATCGATTCTGATCAACTCTTGCCGTGGTGAAGTGGTGGATACAAATTCGGTGAAGGCGGCATTGAAAAGCGGTCAGATTTCAGGATTTGTATGCGACTGTTGGGAAAATGAGCCTGATATTGATCTGGAATTGCTGGCCTTGACTGAAATTGCAACTCCGCACATTGCCGGATATTCGAAAGACGGAAAAGCTATCGGAACTCAAATGAGCGTTCATGCAATAAGCAAATTCTTCAGACTAGGATTGGACGACTGGCAACCTTCAGGGGTAGAACTTCCCGCAAACCCGGTTTTTGAACTCGATGGCTCGGAATTAAGCGAACAGCAAATCATTGCCAAAGCCATTCTGGCCACTTATGACATACGATACGATGATCAAAATTTCAGGAAAAACCCGGCACAATTCGAACAGTTACGCGGTGATTACCCGGTTAGAAGGGAGTTTCCATCGTTTACGATTCAGGCAAAGAATATTGGACAAAGCACGATTTGTGTATTGAAAAATTTTGGATTCGTTGTACTTTGACAAGATTGAACCCCTTCAGGGTTCATGCTCTGAGTACACCGACTTCCTCCGGTTTCACCGGAGGTTATTAAATATAATAAACACTCAAAACAATAAAAATGAAAAAATTAGCAGATATTGGATTGATCGGGTTGGCCGTAATGGGCGAAAACCTGGTATTGAACATGGAAAGCAAAGGCTTTACCGTTGGTGTTTTTAACCGCACCGTTGCGCGTGTTGACGAGTTTATGGCTGGTCGCGGCGCGGGAAAAAATTTCATAGGGGCACATTCGATTGAAGAATTGTGCGCTTCGTTGGAAAAACCCCGTAAAGTGATGATGCTTGTAAAAGCCGGAAAACCGGTGGATGATTTCATCGAACTGATTATTCCCCACCTGGAAGCAGGCGATATTATTATCGATGGCGGAAACTCGCATTTTCCCGACACGATTCGCCGTGCCAAATATGTTGAAAGCAAAGGACTGCTTTACATTGGAACCGGTGTTTCGGGTGGCGAAGAAGGCGCATTGCTTGGGCCATCAATCATGCCGGGAGGATCACCGGCAGCATGGCCTGCAGTAAAAGATATTTTCCAGGCTATTTCGGCCAAAGTTGATGATGGCACTCCTTGCTGCGACTGGGTTGGCGAAGGTGGCGCTGGCCACTTTGTAAAAATGGTGCACAACGGAATCGAATATGGCGATATGCAGATCATTTGCGAAGCCTACCAACTGATGAAAGATATGTTGGGCATGAGTGCTGATGAAATGCACGAAGTTTTCAAAAAATACAATGAAGGCGACCTAGATTCATACCTGATTGAAATTACCCGCGACATACTGGGCTTCAAAGACGAAAACGGCGAACCGATGGTTGAAAAAATCCTCGACACTGCCGGACAAAAAGGAACCGGTAAATGGACTGCTGTTTCTGCCCTCGACCTTGGCATCCCGTTAACTTTGATTGGCGAATCGGTATTTGCACGTTGTTTATCGGCTCAAAAAGACATGCGCGTTGAAGCTTCAAAAGTACTAAACGGACCTGCAGTAGATAAAACAATCGACAAAGCCCAGATAGTTTCTGATTTGAAAGATGCATTGTTCGGAGCAAAAATCATTTCATACGCTCAGGGTTATAACCTGATGAAGGAAGCCGCCAAAGAATACGGCTGGAACCTGAATTATGGCGGTATTGCTTTGATGTGGCGTGGTGGTTGCATCATCCGCTCACGATTCCTGGGAGATATCAAAATAGCATTCGATAAAAATCCAGCATTGTCGAACTTGCTGCTCGCCCCACATTTCAAAGAAATTGTTGAAAAAGCACAGGCCGGATGGCGCCGGGTTTGCGCAACCGCTCTGACCAATGGAATTCCGGTTCCTGCATTGACTTCAGCACTTTGCTATTTCGACGGAATCCGCAGCGAACGTTTGCCAGCCAACCTTTTACAAGCTCAGCGCGACTACTTTGGCGCTCACACCTACGAACGCATTGACAAACCACGCGGCGAATTCTTCCATACCAACTGGACTGGAAGAGGCGGCGACACGACTTCAAGAACGTATGTGGTTTAGCCTCCCCTAACCCCTCCAAAGGAGGGGAATTAAAAAGCCGCTTTCCGAAAAGAGAGCGGCAATTTTTGCATCTGGTCCGATAAGCTTTGACCTGATCCGATGACTGGAGTTCATCGGATCAGTTAGATATGAAGTGGCTTATTAAGTTCAAATTAAAATACTAAAAAATTAGAACGCGGATTGAACCTGATCAAGCGGATTGATAACGGATTGAATCCCGACAAGTCGGGACGATTTTCGAAGACAACATTTTGAAATCAGTAATCTATTATGCTTTTCTATTACCGCCAAATTCGGTCATCCTACTATAATTGAGTGCATTACCAGATTTAATTTTGTTAAAGATACCTCCTATAACCTGGCAAGATACCGGTGCTGAACTTTTGCAGCGATATGGGACGAGGAATAATTAGTGCGCTGGATCTGGTTTTTGTAGCCGTAATCCATGTTATCTGCCACTTTCACCTGCTTCGCGACATTGGCAGACCTCTTGCAGGAACTGTACCGAAAAGTGCAAAAAATTTCTCCTTGGAACCCTTTACGGATATTTGCTGAATTTGAAATCGCACGAGAACAAGGGTGAAGGGTACGGATTCCCCTTTGACCGGCCT
>JANONW010000443.1:0-2126 GCA_031421065.1 Prolixibacteraceae bacterium | reverse complement strand
AAGATTGAATTGCTGACCCGGTTGATCGACCTCCATGACTTCCGTTTCGGCATTATTTTTTGCAGCACCAAGATCATGGTCGATGAACTCGACGAGCATTTGCACGCCCGCGGCTATTCGACGGACCGCTTGCACGGCGACATCACGCAGGCGCAGCGCACGCGGGTGATGGACAAGTTCCGCCGGCGCGGTTTCGAGTTCCTCGTCGCGACCGACGTCGCGGCGCGCGGGCTGGACGTGGACGACCTGGAGGTCGTGTTCAATTTCGACCTGCCGAACGACGCGGAGGATTACACCCATCGGATCGGCCGCACCGGTCGCGCCGGGAAGAAGGGCATGGCCTTCACCTTTGTGGCCGGCCGCGAACTCTACAAGATGCAGAACATGGTCCACTATGGCCGGCTGAAAATCCGCCGCGAGCGGGTGCCGTCGATGGACGAGGTGGAGGAAGCCAAGGGCAACGTGTTTTTCGAGAAGCTCTGCGCCACCCTGGTCGAGAGGAAATTCAAATCCCACGACCAGATGGTCGAGCGGTTGATCGAGCAGGGTTACACCAGCACGGACATCGCCTCGGCCCTGATCCATCTGCTGCAAGGTGCGGTGAACGAACCGCCGGCCAAGGCGGCCGGCAAGACCAAGGCCGAGCGCATCGCGCTGAATGAAACACCGTCCAGCGCCAAGCCGGCGGGGCCGGCGGCCAAGGGGGAACGCGCGCCTCCCGGCGCGATTCCGACCAAGGCAGTTCGCCCCAGGGAATTTACTTCCGGCGATAAATTCGCCGCGCAGAAGCGCACCTACGAGCGCAAGGCCCGCACGGGCCGTGAACCGGGTTTCACCACGATTTCATTCAACGTCGGCCGCGCGCAGCTGGTCACGCCGGCGGATCTCGTCGGCAAGATCGCCGGGGTCACGCGCCTGCCGGCCAACGTCGTGGGGGCGATCGATATTCACGAGGAGCACACGAACGTGGATGTGGCGACGGAGCACGCGGCGGTGGTGATCGCCAAACTCGCGGGCATCCGGGTCAAGAACCAGTCGCTGAAACCCGCGGTCGTGCCGCCCGGGGCGGAGTGAGGCGTCTGGTTGATTTTCCGTTTGTGTCATTCTGAGCGCAGCGAAGAATCCAGTAGGATGACCAATGCGGAACTGGATCCTTCGCTGCGCTCAGGATGACAGCATTTTCAATCACAACAGATATGGAACCCAAGTCACTTTCACCCGAACATTTGACCGCGTGGGAGGTCGTGCGGTTGCTCAAGCTGGAGCCGCTTGACCAGGAGGGCGGCTATTTCCGCCGGTCGGGTGAATCGGCGACGATCCTGCCCGGCGGTCAGCGCGCGTGGTCGATGATCTATTCCCTCCTCACCCCCGAGGGATTCTCGGCGTTGCACCGGCTGGGCAAGGAGGAGGTCTGGTGTTTTCATGCGGGCGATCCGCTGGAGTCGTTGCGCTTGAGACCGGATGGCAGCGGTGAATGGGTGAAACTGGGGCTGAATCTGGCGCACGGTGAACGGCCGCAGGATGTCGTGCCGGCGCAGACCTGGCAGGGCACCCGGCTGGTGGCGGGCGGACGCTGGGCGCTCGTGACCTGTGTGGTCGCGCCGGAATTTGGGTGGAGCGATTTTGAACTCGGCACGCGCGAAGCGCTGGTCGCGTCTCATGCCGGGTTTGCCGCTGACATCCTGACGCTCACGCGGGCGCAGCCGCCGTCGGGCGCGAAGTAGGATCCGCTTTGGCGGCAAAGAACTTCGCAAAACCGTCGCGGCGCGTGACTTGACAGAGGGTGGAGGCATCAATATCTCAAAAGCCCGTTGTCCATGGAAGCCGCCCTTGATCAACCTGTGCTCGTGCTAAACCGCCTCTGGCAGGCGGTGAACGTGATTGGGGCCCGCCGCGCCTTCGCGCTGCTGGCCCGCGAGCACGCGCAGGTCGTCCACCAAACGGAGGACGCGTTCCGGACTTACTCGCTGATGGATTGGATCGACTTCTCGACCTACAATCCGCCGATCGACGCGTTGGAGACGGTGCGCACCGTCAACCGCCGGATCCGCCTGCCGCGCGTCATCTTGCTGACCTATTTCGACAAGCTGCCCTGCAAGGAATTGAAACTGACGCGCAACAACGTC
>JANONW010000442.1:0-26544 GCA_031421065.1 Prolixibacteraceae bacterium | reverse complement strand
GGTTGAAAAAGAAAAGCAAAAGTTGTCAACCTATTTGCAAAACAATGAAAACCGCATAAACTATGGGCTTTACAAAGAACAAGGGCTACTGTTTGGTCCAGGTGCAATAGAATCGGCAAACCGCGACATCATTCAAAAAAGAATGAAATTATCGGGACAACGCTGGGCACTGTCAGGGGCACGGCAAATGCTCAATTTAAGGGTATGCTATAAGAGCGGGCACAGCAGGAAGCTGAATGAACTAATAACACATTATCAGAAAGTTGCGTAATTTAAAGAAAAAGGGAATTTTGTCGTACACCCTTAATTGAGTTATCTGGCAATCTTTTTTACTAAATATAATTCTGATAAATATTTATCAAAGATTGGTGTCTGCTACGTTCGTAATATTGGCCATTAAGCTATATTTTTCTGCATCTTTTTTACATGAATCCCCCGACAAATCTCACCCTGTCCAAGTTTTATCTACCCTGTTAGACAGGAAGGCTGCCCTGTTGGTTAAAATGCACGTCCTGTTGGTCCGGGAGCCGTCCTGTTAGAATGGGAAGCCGTCCTGTTATACTGGAGGCCAAAAGAAAGCTGCAGGACGATGAAAACACAGACAGGGCTTTCAGAATATGAACTGTATGATGAAAAGAACGAACAGGGAGAGGTTTTCTATCAACAAAACACCCGGAAACTCAGCAGGGAGGTTCCGGGTGATTAAAACGATTAAACAGTAACTACGGGCGGTACTGACGGCTTTGAAGCGTTTTGCTGTTTCCAGTATTCGCCGTTATAGCCTTTCAGGCGGTCGGGGTTGTGCCAGAAGACATACTTGCCACAGTTACGGATTTCGTCCACCGCCTGTTTCAGGAAGGTAAAAGCCTGGTCGCGGATGATCATCGCTTCGCTAACCGTGTCCCTTTCTCCATTGGTGGCGCCCAACAGGTGTAAAACCGTTGGGTAAATTTTCAAGTATTATTTTCCGGAGCAAACTAAAGGCTTCCTGCTTATCGTCCGAAACCTGACTGACATATTCGTCCGGAGTTTGTGCTTTGGACTGCATAATTGCTAATTTGCTTGGTTATATAGCTAATTAACAACCGGGTAAATAGAAAGGTTCAATAAGGATATTTTCTTATGTAACTTGTTTTTTTGAAGGCGTATTTTATTCCGTCCGAAGTGAGGTCAGAGCGTTGTCCAACTTCATCTCTCGGACGGCTGGCTTCATTTGTTTTATTTATCTACAAATATTTCGCTCCTCTGGAGCTGAAGACCAACCATTTTCGAATTCATTCCGGTTATGAAAATTGTTTGTAAGTATTTTAGCTTTGGTCGATCCCGGTTTCGTCCAGTTCTTTCAAAGTTTCGTTCAAACTGACCAGATAGCGGCCGTAAAGTTTGTTGAACCCCCAGCGAAGGATAAAAAAAGTGCCGGCAATAATTGGAATTAAAACTGCCAGGCCGACTCCAATAATCAGGAATATTTTTGAAGTGGTAATGTTTTCCAAACCTCCTGAAATATTGCCGGTACTGAATTTAATACCCTCATAGAGCCCGGCAGCAAAGCTCACTATCATGTTTATCAGCAAAATTATAACAGCGAGATAGAATAATCGCTGGTATAATTTCAGTGTTTCTAAAATGCCAATAAGCAAATCTTTTAATTGAATGTCAATTGAAAAATTTCTTTTTATTTTAAAGTACCGGATAACGAAAAACAAATAAGTTGTAACTATTAGTGTGTTTGAAAAAATATCCAATGGATCCAACCATTTAGGATAATCAACGACTTCGTGGATAAGGATTTTTGAAAAATAGGCTGATAAGAACAAATAATCAAGAAGAACATAAGTAATACAGACACCCAGCACAAACATCCCTATCCTGATATTGCGGTCGATCTTCTCGACCAGTGTTTTGGTTCGGGATCTCAGCAACTCATTGATAGACTCTTTGCCTAAATGATGTTTATCCGCCTCTTGAGAAGAATATGTATCCCACGCCGATTTTAAATCCTTTAAATCCATCCCTATCCTTCTATGTTCATTAACAACTTCAATTTCTTCTTGATGCGGTTCATTTTCACCCTCACATAATTTTGGGTGATCCCGGTAATTTCAGCAATTTCTTCGTATTTCTTGTCTTCAAGAAATAGTAAAATGATTGATTTTTCGATGCCGGTCAACTTAGCAACCGCCTTGTTCAGCATCTTGATCTGATCTTCTGTACTTGTATCATACGCCTCAACCGCCAACTGCAAATTTTCATAAGGTATCCCTGACTTATCAGGTTGCCTTTTACCTTTCTTGAAACTGGTAATCGCAGTGTTCAAAGCCACGCGGTACATCCATGTCGAGAATTTTGACTCGTTCCTGAACGAAGGAAATGATTTCCATAATTGTACCAGAATTTCCTGAAACAAGTCACGCCGGTCTTCTTCCGAATCGCAATAAATGGAACAAACCTTGTGAATGATTCCCTGATTATCAGTGATTATTTGTAAAAATTCCTTTTCCAAAGTGAAGCTTATTAGTCTGCGAAACCTGATTTCATTACATCAACTCATTTTCAGAAAATTAATTTCCTGAAGGGTTAGAATGCGGTAACGGCCACGGGGCAAATCTTTTTTGGTGAGCCCGGCAAAAAGTACCCGGTCGAGTTTTTCGACATGGTAGCCAAAATGCTCAAAAATGCGACGTACAATACGGTTTTTTCCTGAATGTATTTCAATACCGACCTGGCGTGCATCGTCCGGGTCAATGCGGTGAATGTCGTCAGCAGCAATCAATCCATCTTCCAGTTCGATCCCATTGGCGATCTTCTCCATATCTTCCGGAAGAAAGTCACGGTCTAGCTGGATATGATAAATCTTTTTCTTCTCGTAACTCGGATGTGTCAGCTTTTTGGTCAATTCGCCATCGTTGGTAAAAAGCAGCAATCCGGTAGTTTGAATATCGAGCCGTCCGACCGGATAAATCCGCTCCCCACAAGCACCCTGAACCAGCTCCATAACCGTGCGACCTGCATGAGGATCTTCAAGGGTCGTAGAAAAACCTTTCGGTTTGTTGAGCAAAATATACACTTTTCGTTCTGGGTTCAGGCGTTTCCCGTCAAACATGATCTCGTCGTCAAGGGTTACTTTTCGTCCGAGTTCTGTTACTACTTCACCGTTAACGGTCACCAAACCCTTGCTGATGAGGTCATCGGCATCGCGGCGCGAACAAACACCCGCGTTCGAAATGTATTTGTTAAGGCGGATCAAACCGTCACCCACTGGTTCACCAATCGGCTCACTTACCGATGGTTTCTTTTTTAAAGTGATTATTTTCTTTGGTAGCTCTTTCATTATTTTAATGTCCTTCCTCGCGGTAGATTTTATATTGTTCTTTAATGGCATTCCGAACATCGTATTCGGTCGAAATTTGGCCGAGCACTCCTTTGCTGTTGAAATAAATCATAAAAGTGTCGGCCTGAAAATCATTCAACCCGGTCAATTCCATTACCAACGCTTTATTATAAAACTGGGATAGAAATTCCCATTTCTTTTCAGTAATGATGGCTTTTCTGGTTTCACGTTTTTCGCGCTCACGTTTGCTGGTGTAATATTGCAGAAAACTCACCGGATTAAAAACTGCCGCCAGAACCGGTGGCTTTTTATTGTATGCATCGCCACGAAGTTGCGGGTCGATATCTATTTTTTTACCAATTGGGACACCGTCCATATTAACTTTTTGCTGTTCGCCCTGAACTTTTACTTCTGGAAGGGCAAACCGGATGGGTTTGGCAAACAGGAGCAACACATTCATTTCGTTGTAATTGACCGGAATACGGACCGTTGTTTTTGAAAATCCAAGGGCCGAAATTGAAAGACTGTCAATGTTCAGCATGTCCATGGTAAAACGGCCAAGTTCATCGGTAGATACGCCGCTATGGGTCCTGAAATTAACTACAAATGCAAATGGTACCGGCATTTCATCGTCCAGGTTTAAAACCTGACCTTTGAGCTTGATTGGCATCGGGTCAATTTCTTCAAGTTCTTCTTGTGCAAATAACTGGAAATGAAAAGAGAAAAATATCAAAAACAGAAAAATAATCGTACCATTAACATGTGGCCGAAAACGAACTAACCTACTATTTTTATATACAGTGCTTTTCAACTTTGAACTTTTGACTTTAAATCCCTACTCAGTTTCATGGTAATGAAGCCGTTCCGGCAAAAGTAGAAAAATACAATCAATAACAAGCCAGTCGTAACATTCGTTAACCGCTTTTAACAGACTTGAACAAAATAATAGCCCAAAGTAAATTGTATCATTGTTTGTGCATCGGCTCTCTTTAATATTGTTTAATTTTAAGAGGCTGTTCAAAATTTTTTCTAACTATCCATTCATCTCAAAAGCGAAAGTCATGACAACCGCCTCCCAAAGAAGTATGAAAAAACGGATTCTCTGGTCGTTTATCCCTGTTTTGTTAATTGGTCTTGTCTACGGAGTATTTTATATCAATTCCCTGCTGACAATCATCACCGGTTATCCAGCCAAATACCTGTGTTCGGCGGTTTTTGTGTCAGGACGTGAACAGGCAGAAGTTGAAGCGATGGACCTTAATTTTTCGTTTATCCCATACGCCAAAAACACCATCGATTTTAATGATTCGAGTGTTACCAGTTCATTGTTGTGGAAAAAATCGAAAGCCATCTACCGCAAAGGCTTTGGGGCAACTTTGCTTCGTGGGGTCAATGAAAAAGATTTGCGCAAAATAAAATTTCCTGAATCTGCGGCAAAATATGACCAGGATACGATTGCGTGGCCATTGGGAAATATTATGCCAGATACCATTACCAACATTGATACACTGAGACTGGCCCAGATAACAAAAAAACTGATGAGGGGAGATGGTTACAATGGGCATGCGTTTGCATTTATGGCTGTTCACAAAGGCATTCCGGTAATAGAAAGTTACCAACCTGAATTTAATGCAAAAACACGTTTTCTGAGTTGGTCAATGGCAAAAAGTTTTACCAATACACTGGCAGGAATAATGGTTAAAGATGGCTTATGGGATATTAATCAACCCATAAATATTACTGAATGGAAACCCGATGACCGCAAGCAAATTACATATAACAACCTGATGCGGGCAGAAAGCGGATTGCTTTGGAACGAAGATTATGGCAACCGCTCAGATGTTACTGTTATGCTTTATTGCGAGAACGATTTCGCGCGTTTTGTGTTTGATCAGCCACTGGAAGCCCCGGTTGGCAGCAAATGGTATTATTCATCGGGAAACCCAAACGTGGTCACCTACCAAATACGCCAAACCCTCCATAACGATCAGGAATACTACCAATTTCCATATACACAGTTATTTGATAAAATCGGGATGCCCGATGCCCTTTTTGAAGTGGATGCTTCGGGAACTTTTGTAGGTTCATCATACATTTATGCCACTGCCCGCGACTATGCCCGGTATGGTTTGTTGCACATTCAGGATGGCGTTTTTAACGGCGAACGCATTCTTCCTGAAGGATGGGTTTCTTACAGCACAAGTCCCAATGCACAAAGCAAGGGTGAATACGGATCACTTTTTTGGCTGAATAAATCGAAAAAATTACCATCAGCTCCTGATGACATGTATTGGTGCCAGGGTTATGATGGTCAGCGCATATTTATTATTCCTTCCAAAGAATTAATTGTGGTAATTTTAGGCTTCTCGCACAAACCCGACCATGAAATGAATAGTGATGCTCTTCTTGGTGATATTCTGAAAACGATCAATTAACCATTTCAGGATTATTCTACTTTTCTGAAACAAAGGCAATGGCTTGCCTGATAATTTGTTGATATTTGGGATTGGACCATGCGTTTTTATCGTGCCCTGGCTGGAGATACACGATACGCGATTTTTCCTTTTTATGCGCCCATCCAATTACCTTGCTGCTTTGCGGATGTATGGTTGTTAGAAGTATTTCCACTCCTGGCAAAACTTCTGTGTTTCCGTAAACTTCGTCCAGAATCTCAAAATCTTTTATCCCTTTTGTTACCGGATGTTTCGTGTCTGCAATTTTTACCGTAAACGTGACTTCGTGCTGATAAGTTGAGGTTCGCGGGGAGTTTTTTTCTTCGTGGTATTTGCCGCCAACAATGGTTTTATATTCGTCCCACTCCTGATAGGAGCATTGCGAATGATGCAGGAACAACAAGCCTTTACCCAATTTCAGCAACTTGTGGTAACTTTCTTTTTCGGCTTCGGAAATGGTTTTCGGCATATCGTAAAACACTACCGCATCATAAGTTTTTGGATCTATCTGCCCGAGCTGAAGATTGGCTTCAGGATGTTTAAGCTCGGTATAACTGACTGTTTCGAACGAATCGAACATTTCAAAAAATGATTCACGGTCGAAATTATGGCCGCCGGTTACAATCAGGACATTCAACTTTTTTGCAGAAGTTGAAACTGATACAATGATGAGTAAACTTAAAATTATGAGCTTTTTAAAATTCATGACTACTTGCTTATCCATGTTCTTGAAATTTTAATTTTTTCTACCCATTCATTGGTGAAATTCTCATTACAAATTGAATAAAACTCCTTTTTATAATCATCATACCTTGCATTTAGGCTGAATGATGTTATTTTATCCAGCCAATCAGAAAATTCTTCAGTAAGCACCAATTCACAAAGTTAAGATAATCGATATAAGTTTTGAAATTAGAGAATCAGATTAGATTTAAAACATGACAATTATCTTTTTCAAAGCTTCGATAAACCTGTCAATTTCTTCCATCGTGTTGTAAAAAGCGAAAGAAATACGCACGGTCCCCTGTATCCCAAAATGGCCCATCAGCGGATCGGCGCAGTGGTGCCCGGTGCGGACAGCAATCCCGAATTTGTCGAGCATGGTTCCCAAATCGAAGAAGTGAACGCCTTCCACATTGAAAGATATTACTCCTGATTTTTCAGGCTGGATGCCATAAATCCGCAATCCCGGAATTTTGAGCAATTCGGCAGTAGCGTAATTTAGCAATTCGTTTTCACGGGTCGCAACCGTTTCCAAACCTATATTTTGAAGGTAATCGATTGCAGCTCCAAAAGCAATCACACCGCTGATATTGGGCGTTCCGGCCTCGAATTTATAGGGCAATTCGTTGTAGGTTGTTCCGGCAAAACTCACTTCCGAGATCATTTCTCCACCACCCTGATAGGGTGGCATTTTTTCAAGCAGTTCTTTTTTTCCGTAAAGAACTCCCACGCCATTTGGCCCATACATTTTGTGGGCAGAGAAAGCATAGAAATCAGCATTCAGCTTCTGAACGTCAATCCGAAGATGCGGGGCAGCCTGAGCGCCGTCAACCAAAACATGAACTCCCCTGGCATGGGCTTTTTCAGTGATCATTTTAACCGGATTGATCGTACCCAGCACATTTGAAATATGCGCAACAGCAATAATTCGGGTGCGTTCGGTAATCAGCGAATCCAGTTGTTCAACCAGCAATCGTCCACTGTCATCAATTGGCAACATTACAATCGTGGCTTTTTTACGTGCGGCCATCAGTTGCCATGGCACAATGTTCGAATGATGTTCCATTTCGGAAACGATTATTTCATCGCCTTCCTGAATAAAAGTTTCGCCAAAAGAAAAAGCTGCAAGATTGATGCTTTCAGTAGCTCCCTTGGTGAAGATAATCTGCTCACGGGTTTCAGCATTGATCAGGTTTCGCACCTTTTCGCGGGTATCCTCATAAGCCAGCGTTGCCTTGTCGGCCAGAAAATGTGCCGCCCGGTGAATATTGCCGTAGTATTCGGTGTAGGTCCGGTTCAGTGCATCAATTACCTGTTGTGGCCGCTGTGCTGTGGCCGCATTGTCGAAATAAACCAGCGGCCGGTTGTATATTTTTTGGGTTAGGATCGGAAAATCCTGTCTTATTTTTTCAATATCGAAACTCATAATCAATTCATTAATTTGGAATAAACAACACTTCAGGAGCGAATATTCCTTGTGAGTGCCAAAGATAAGAGAAATAAATCCTTCATTCCAATCGGTTCTGCGGCATTTGTGAACACCTCTGTACAAAAATTCAATAACAAAGCCATTTTTTCTTCCGGAATATCATGGAGACCGATCAGTTTCAGCAGATGTTTTTTTTACTGGCATTTTGTGTGGCCAACAAAAATTCGGTCATTACCGGAAGAAAGGGCAGAATCAGTTCGGTATGTTTTTCATGGATTATTTCTGCCAGATACATAGCACGCCAACTTTTATCCAGTCGGTCATTCATTGCAATGCTCATTAACCGATCTTTGGTGATACACGAAATAATATAGAAAATGATTGATGTTTGTTGTGCGATTATTCTGAAAGGGTCAAAAATACTGGCAGTTCAGCGTGCGGAGGGAAGCAGTCATCCGTTGAATTTGATTACAGATCAAAGCAAATCCGTCTGATTCCTTTCGTCTGCAAAATTACTTCAGGAAACATTAAACTTACAGAACACATTGCGGCGCAGTGGCTTGATTTTGATGAGTTGCTGTTAATTGATTGGTCGGGCGCCGACAATGAATTGGCCCTAAAAAATCTGAAAAGTTTTAAAAGGATAACATTTGTTTCGTATTTATTCATAATATTTTAATAAATTGCCGGATCGAAAACAATGTAAAACTTCTTAAAAGTGAAATAAAATGAGAACATTTTTTCTGATTGCTTTAATTATTGCAAGCAGTGTCATGGCAAACTGCCAAAATGTTGCCGAAGTGTTGTTTAATGGTAAAAATCTGGACGGCTGGAAAATTTATGGCACCGAAAAATGGTTCGTCAAAGATGGATTGCTGGTTTGCGAAAGTGGCCCCGACAAGCAATACGGTTACCTGGCAACCGAAAAATGGTATGATAATTTTGTGTTGGAACTCGAATTCAAACAGGAAGCCAATGGCAACAGTGGTGTGTTTTTCCGGTCGACCATCGATGGAACAAAAATCAAAGGTTGGCAGGTTGAGGTAGCACCACCAAATCACGATACCGGTGGAATATACGAATCTTATGGACGTGGATGGCTGCACCAAATTCCGGATGATCTGGAAGGATTCCTGAAAATGGGTAAATGGAATAAGATGAAGATCCAGGTAGTTGGCGACCGTGTCATTACATGGTTAAACGGACATCAAATGACCGACCTGACCGATGCGAAAATTGGCGAAGGCAAAGGTTCCATTGCCCTTCAGATTCACGATGGCGGTGGAATTAAAGTAAGCTGGAGAAATATTCAGATTCAGAAATTGTAAAGAAGCCCCATCCCCAACCCTTCCCCGAATAGGGAAGGGAGTTCGGGCTGTGAAAATTATACAGATTTGACCTTTTAAGTAGGTTGATTGATATTCCTCAAATACAATATTTTCCAGTAAGGTTTTTTCATACTTCAATTTGATGAGCAGAGGGAAACTTTATGAATTTCGGTTCTTACTCCCCTCTTTCGGAGGGGTCGGGGGAGGCTTCTATACACCCGGAATATTGATCCCCTTGATTTTTCTGTATAAATCCAGTGCGTACAAGTCGGTCATTCCTGACACAAAATCTACGACAGACTGCACCTTTTCGTAAGTTGACTCATGATTTCCACCATACTGATCAGGCATAAGCTGGATCATTTTTTTTGAAAATCCTTCCGTTGGGTGCAGAATGGCTTCAATAAAAACTTCGAGCAGGGTTCCGATAATCTGGTAGCCCGAAATCTCGATTTCTACCACAGAGCGGTCGTTGTAAATATTTCGGAAACTAACATCTTTGATGATTTTAATCGCTTCCAGTGAAGTTGGATGAACATGGTCGATCAAAGCTTTTTGAAAATTTCCGGATAAAATATCTTCCTGTTTGTTCCAGAAAATATCGACACATTGGTTTACCAGTTTGCCAATAACACTTGCCCGCAAATATGCAATCTGCTCGTTCGGGTCTGATACCAGGCTGAGCGTTTCGTTCATACGGACGATTTGTTTTTGCTCGGTCTGAGGATCAAAAAATTTCATCAGCAGTGAACGTGTTCGGTCGAAAGAGTGGATTTTCAGTTTATGCGCATCTTCCAGATCCATCAATTGATAACAGATATCATCGGCCGCTTCAACCAGGAAAACCAACGGATGCCTCACATATTTTGCGGGATTAACGCTCACCTGCAGCAATCCAAATTCATCAGCTATTCGTCCGTAAATATTTTTCTCCGATTGAAAAAAGCCAAACTTGGGTTTCTCAGTCAGCATTGATTCGTACGGATATTTTACGATTGATGCCAAAGTTGTGTAAGTAAGTGCAAAACCACCTTCGCGGCGACCGTTAAACTGATGGCTCAACAAGCGGAAAGCGTTGGCATTTCCGTCGAATTGGGCAAAGTCCCTCCATTCTGCTTCCGAAAGTTCAGCACGGAGTCGAGGTTCGTTGCTTTTTTTAAAGAACTGTGCAATTGCATCTTCGCCTGAATGTCCAAATGGCGGATTGCCCATGTCATGTGCCAGACAGGCTGCAGAAACCACCGAGCCGATTTCCTGAAACAAAGGATTTTCAGGGAGTTGATTTTCGCGTTCAGCTTTTTCAACGAACATTGTTCCAAGTGAGCGGCCAACACTGGCAACTTCAAGGCTGTGGGTGAGCCGGTTATGTACAAACACACTTCCGGGTAGCGGGAACACCTGTGTTTTGTCCTGCATCCTCCTGAAAGGCGAAGAAAAAATAATACGGTCGTAATCGCGCTGAAATTGGGTGCGGCTGTGTTTATTGTCGTTCGTCACAAGTTCTTCCTGCCCCAATCGGGTGGTCGATATAATTTGATTCCAATTCATTTGGGATTTGTTTCTTTTAAAAAGTTTGTGTCCTGAAATTATTCATTTCCTTGTCGGCTTTTCGTGCATTTGGGTAGCACCGTTCCAAAAGTAACCAGAATTTCGCACCATGATTTTTCTCCACCGTATGAGCCAATTCGTGCAGAAGTACATAATCGATCAAATGTTCCGGCACGCGCATCAAATGGAGGTTAAGGTTGATGTTGTTGGCAAACGAACAGCTACCCCAGCGTGTTTTTGTATTTTTTATACTCACATCCTGATATTTATATCCATGCTTGTCAGCCAGCTCTTTTAATTGTTTTGGAAGATATATTTTTGCCTCCCAACGCATAACATCTATCAACGTTTTCTTTATAAACTCCTGTACTTTTGGCTGTTCGTGGTTTACTTTTTCCGGAATAAAAATTTGAACCACTCCGTTTCCTACCCGGTTGTAAACCCGGTCGGTATTTCCTATTGTGATGGCCAGTTGGTGAAACCTGGTTTTAAAACAGCTTTCAGGAGCAAATAAAGTTAAACCAGCTTGTATTTTGGTTTGTTGTTTAATGAGCCATTCGGTTTTTGATTCGACGAAGCTTATGGCATCGCGGTAAAGGGCAGTTGGAGGCATTGAAACGACAATTTCACCATCAGATTTTACGCTCAGACGGATTCTTCGGGAACGTTCATTAATTGTGAACGAAACTGATCCAACTTGTTCAATATTTATGTATTTTGTAGTCATTCAATCACACGGAATATTTTGCTAAAGTAATCAAAAAAAAAAAAACTAACTATATGGAACAGAACAAACAATTTGAAGTTTTTGGAACCTTAACGAAAACTGAAACAGTTTTTACAATCGATCAAAAAGTTATTCCCGGCACTTTGGTTTTTGAAGCGCTGAAACCATTTCCTGGTTACTATTCCGATTCTCCAACAGGAGCGAAGCCGGTTTATATGTATCTGGCCCTGGAAGAACAATATGAGCTTGAAGATATTTTAAGGGCATCTCAAAAAGTTCAACTTGAGTTCGATATTCAATTCGATGCAGGAAAGGGTTTTCTTCAGGTTTTTGACACCAAATACAACGTTTTGCGCGTCAGACATTTAAAGGATTACAATTTACTTGAAAAGCTTCAGAGATCGTTCACTGAAAATGGTATCCGTTTTTTGCTGAAGTCGAAGAAATACAAGGACGAATTGGTGAGGATCAGGATCATCAAATTTTTCTCGCTCGAAGAAATTGAGGAAAATATCTTTCTTGATAAACGCGAGAAATATCATGCATACCTGAGGATTCCGCGTCACCTGAGTTGGACCGAATTTCAAAACATTACGAACAAAGTGAAATACAATTGGGTGGAAAGCAAATTTGACACTGCAAAGGCTTCATTTTATTACAACGGTCAATTGCATGAAGTCGTCCGCATTTATTCCGACAAAATCGGACCCGAATACCTCCAGGAATTGAGAACATTGTATCTGGAGAAAATGAAATAACCATAAGATAACCTAAACTACACTAAATGAAGAAATTAGTATTGATTGCCATACTGCTTGCCCTATTCCTTCAGGAAACAAAAGCGCAGTATGGCAAAGACCTTTTAATGCATTCCGCGCTGAAGGGTTGAAAATCGGCTTTTATTACAGCCTGATCGACTGGCATCATCCTGATTTTACGGTTGACCGTGTTCATCCGCAACGCACTGACGACAAAGCAAAACTTACTGAACTGAACAAAAATCGCGACATGAGCAAATACCGTGAATACCTGCACGACCAGGTGCGCGAATTGCTGACCAACTACGGAAAAGTCGATATGCTTTGGCTCGATTATTCGTATCCGGGCGAAAATGGGAAAGGACATCAGGATTGGGATTCTGAAAAGCTGATCAAAATGGTTCGCCAATTACAGCCTCAGATTTCCTGACCTATAAGGAAATTAGTCTGACTGGCGATGGAACAGGAACTTCGCCCTTGATCAAGTTTCCCCTGGATACGATCCAATACCGTGGGCAATAATTTATGGCTCCGGCCATGACGTGACTCTTCCTTAAAAAATGCCCCATCCCCTTCTTCCGAAAGTTTTTTCTTCCAACGGCGAACACTATCGGTTGATACATGAAAAGTATCTACAATGTCTTGATTGTTGCACAGCCCCTGTAGGATCAGAATTGCCCAGCCTCCTTTTCTGCTCCGGCTCCATTGATAAGCGTGATCCAAATCTACTCCAAGCCTTATCAGGTTTTTCCGCTTTCGCTCTCCGCCCCTGCAAGCTGGCTCCCCCCTAAAATAATCCACCGGATTATTTCTTAACGGTCGGCCCTCCAATCGGTCCAAATGCAATATCGTATCCGGTTGCGTAACCATCCGTCCAGTTCGTTGAGCTTATTGTATATGCCCGCGAATTTGAATAACTTAACCGAGCCATTAAGCCATCAGCAAAAAACTAAAATCGTCGTCCGGACTTAGTTCAAAAAAACTTGCCCCTTTTCTGAAAATTCGGGCTGTGCGGTTGCCAATCAGTCGCATTTTCTGATCTTCAACGCGCAACATGGTTCCTTCGCGCAAGCCTACCACGTATAAATCAGGGTTAATTTCCAGAAATTCTTCGATGCGTTGCTCGCGTGTCTCGCCGCCGTGCCCTTCAGGATTGGCATCCAGATAATGCGGATTGATCTGAAAAGGAACGAGACCGGTGGTATCAAATCCATGCGGGTCAATAATCGGCATGTCGTTGGTTGTGCGCAAGGTAGGACAGGCCACATTTGAGCCGGCACTCCAGCCTACGTATGGAGTGCCATTCACGACTTTCTCGCGGATTACGTCCATCAACTGATTATCGTGCATCATTCTCACCAGTTGCCAGGTATTTCCACCACCAACCACAATCACTTCGGCATCTTTAACCGCCTGCACCGGATCGCTGAAATGATGAATGCTTTTAACCTGATAACCTAATTCTGAAAACCGTTCGGCAACTTTTTGCTCATACAAATCGAACGAAAAAGTGACTGCCGCATAAGGAATAAACAACGCGGTAATGGGCCTATCGCCCAAAAAATTTTTGATTTCGTGTTTCGGATAATCCAAATAAGCCTCTCCGGGCATGGTTGAATTGCTGATTAGTAAAAGACGCATAGTTATAAATATTTAGAATGAAATTAGTCGAACCCCAACAGAAAACGGATAAAGCCTTGGTCCGCGGTGATCTTCGAACATGGGGGTAAAATCATAGTTTGCAAACAGATTTGCCCAACGATAACCAATCCTGACAGTTCCCCCAAATTTAAAATCGCGAAGGGAATAATCGCCGGGCGTTTTAAGTTTTTGCTTTTTGTCATCGCTGCGGTATTTTACTTTTGTATGCGACGATAATCTCCTACTAACATTGATCCCAGTCGAAAAATACAGGCGGTTGGCAATATGTTTTAACGGAACCTGAAATTCGACCATCAATGGAACTTCAATGTAAACTACCGATAATTTTGATTTTTGGTTTGAATCGAAGAACATAGTTTTCGGTTGAACTTTTCCGAATTCATCTTTTTCGATGGTTGTTTTGTTGTCGAGGCGGTAACTTTGCAGGCTTAAACCGATGCCGGTTACCAGTCCAATCGTATTTCGTGTTGACTGCAATCCCTTCGAATACTGCAAGATATTCAGGTTGAGGAGATTTGACATGAGCAGATCGTTGGAAAAAAAATTTCTGCCTGCAGGTTCGTACATACTGTAATCAGGTCTTGCAAATCCATTCACTCCAACTTCAATACCTGCCCAATGTCCTGAAAATTCATCCTGCCAGTAGTTGAAGCCTTCGTTCACCAAATCCTGTATATCAATCAAGCCTGAAAGTCGGCCTGAAGGACTTTGAACAACAATTATTGAATCGTTTTCCTGAGCGAATGCCAGAGAAGCGGTAATTGTTGCTAAAAATATGAGTAATATATGTTTCATTTAAGAAGTGCCTAAAGTGCTTATTATACAAAAGTAAACAATTGAAAGCAAAAAAAGAGTCTATCTGTGCTGATAAACTCCTTTTGCTGTTTCTGAACTATTTGCTGTTTAATCTAAAAAGCTGATCCCGACTGTGAATGGTGTAAGTTCCGGACCTTTAACAAGCGTGTATGGATTTTCGAACCGGTAGCTGTTAAAACTTAATCCCATTCCTGAAACAAGTCCACTGTATGACGGCGAGCTATTTTTAAATGTTACAGCCTTTTTATTTTTTTTCAAGAGGAATTGAAAAAGCCATTAAACGGCTTTCAAATTCGAGGCTCGAAACTTTACCATCCTTAACATTGTATCCAATCCGGTCGCCCGAAAGCTCTGAAGCAACATTCAGCCCGGTACGAAAAATACGCTGTACCGAATTCAAACCTTCATTGCCCACTTTTTTTGCACGGCTTGCCAGAAATTCATCAATGGTCATGATTCGCGGATCATTGATTCTCTCCACATTGATTGTATGCGAAACTGCCAGCTGGGTTTCAAATGTTTCAACTTCCAACATCGCCAGAATGGGCGTAAGTTCTGTCAGATTGGTTAAATCCTGCTCCTGAAAATTTATTCCTACTTCGGATTTTGATACCGGCTTGTTGGTTTGCTCCTGAAAAATTGCTGGTTTTCGGCTGACTTTAACCGCAGTGTTTTGCGCAATCCCAGTTTCCTGAATTACTTTCTCTGGGTCAGTCTTTTTTGGTCGTACCAGTCTTTCTGTATAATTTCTTTTTATCCTGAAATTTAATATTGGCACCTGCAATCAAACGGGTTTTGCCGAACAAATTATATTCCTTCTGCAATTCAGGATGAGCGGCCAGATAAGTTTCAAACGATTCACGCTCTTCATCTTTCAGATCACCTTCCATGTAGGCAATCGTTTTTCTTTCCGCAGAACATCAATCATGGTGTGATATGCCGTGGTAAATAAATACGGCTTCACTTTTTCTGAATTCACATTTTCAGCGTTCCGCCACAATTTCTCGTAACTATCCTGAACGATGTCGCGCGCACGCTCCTCGTCCCTGATGTTTTTCAGGATAAAACGGAAAACATTGTCCGAATACAAATCAACCGCCTGGTTGTATTCTTTTACATTCATTCTGATCTACTTACCTGTTTTTAAGCGTAAGACGAACAGCTTTTCATTTTGTTACAGTTACCGAAGATTTTTACTGAATAGGAATTTTTGATTTTTCGATTGCTTCGAGCAGCACATTGTCAATATTTTTAATGATGGGATAGAAACCTTCTTCACCAAGAATATTTCGGGCAATGTATGCTTTTGCCTGATTGTCAATTATTTTGGAAGATATTTTTAAATCTCCATTGCTGGCTTTAATCCCTTTTTGGGTAGCAAAAGCCACAAATTGATCCAGAATATCCCTGCTCTGGAAATACGTTTCAAATTCTTTTGTATTGGTCAGTTTTGAAAGGGAATTCCGGTTCGAATCGGCAAAATCGAGCGCGAACTGGTACACCAGCCCTTTTTGTGTGATTTTGGAATAATAATCCGAAAAACCAAGCGTATCAGCCGGAATGAAATAATCGGGCATGATTCCACCACCGCCATAAACGGTCCTTCCGGCCAAAGTGGTGTATTTCAGCGAATCGGAAAACTGAATGCTGTCGGCCTGCTGAAATTCACCATGAATTGCGCGGGCCATAATGTCTTTGTAATATTCATCATTTCCCTTGTCGTAAGGTTTTTGTATCGAACGGCCACTTGGCGTATAATATCGCGCAACGGTTAGTCGGAGGGCGCTTCCGTCTTTAAAAGGTATTTGTTCCTGTACCAATCCTTTCCCGAACGATCTGCGTCCGATAACCCAGCCCCGGTCGTTGTCCTGAATGGCGCCAGCAAATATTTCACTTGCTGAAGCCGAAAAATCATCGATCAGCACCACAATACCTTTATTGCGGTAAGTTCCTCTGTTATCGGCATTAAATGTTTTACGTGGTTGTGAATGTCCCTGAGTGTAAACAATCAGTTCATCTTTGTCCAGAAATTCATTTGCCATCTTGATAACAGCATTTAAATATCCACCCGGATTTCCGCGCATATCAACAATTACGGTTTCCATTCCAAGCTGATCAAGCTTTTTCATTCCTTCCATAAATTCCTGATAGGTTTTCTCTCCAAAACGGCTCACTTTGATGTATCCGGTGTTCTCATCAATCATGTAACTCACGTCAACACTGTAAATTGGAATTTCTCCCCGTGTAATCTCAAATTCAAAGAGTTCTTTGAACCCTTTTCGTTTAATTCCAACATCTACTTTGGTCCCCTTTTCTCCGCGAAGTTTCGAAAGAACTTTCTCGTTTTTCAAACCTGCACCTGCAAGCAAGGTATCGTTCACGGTAACAATCCGGTCGCCGGGCAAAATCCCCAATTTTGACGATGGGCCTCCTGAAATTACATCAACCACCATTACCGTGTCGTTCTGAATCGAGAACTGTACACCAATTCCGCCAAAATTTCCGCGCATTTCTTCTTCAACACCAAGCATATCTTTGGGTGGGATATACGAAGTATGCGGATCCAGATTCTTCAATAAAAGTGGAATAGCTTTTTCTACCAGTGAATCGGTCGAAATTGAATCGACATACGAATTTTTGATCAATTCAATCACCGCATCCATTTTGTTGAATCCTGACATTGAGAAAGATGGCTGATCGACTCCTGAATTACGGGTCAACCTGTTTCCGATTAAAATGCCTGTAACAACTGCAATTGCCAGGAGCAAAGGAATATAAACTGAGAATTTCGTGTTTTTCATTTTTTATAAATCTTATAGTATTAATCTTCCAGAGCAATCTGGATTACTTCAACATTTGCTTTTTTCAGCAAATCAATCCCATCTGCGAGATGATAATTATCGTAAAAAACAACCCTGGATATGCCGGCCTGAATAATCAGTTTCGAACATTCAAGGCAGGGTGAGGAAGTAACATATAGTGTTGCCCCTTCGCTGCTGTTGTTTGATTTCGCTACTTTGGTGATGGCATTTGCCTCGGCATGTAAAACGTACGGATAGGTGCGGTTGTTTTCGTCTTCACAATTATTCTCGAATCCCGATGGGGTGCCATTGTACCCGTCAGAGATGATCATTTTGTCTTTCACAAGCAAAGCTCCAACCTGCCGGCGTTTGCAATACGAATTCTGAGCCCAGATCAAAGCCATTTTCAGGTATCGCTGATCGAGTAAAAATTGTTTGTTTTCCTTTAGTGTTGATTCCATGGCTTAAGTCCTCAAAATTACTGAACAGATTCAATTTTGTCCAAAAGTAATCATTGAGTTGCTTCGTACCCATTCATTTCTGGAAATCTTTGACAGGTACATATTAACTTATCAAATCTATTGAAACATTCTTTGAAGAACTATTGTTTGAAGAAAATTTTCAGAATTGGTGATAATTGTAGTTATAGTTAGAAATTTTATGGGATTCTTTCTGCTGATGGCGGAACATCATTCACTGAACTTCCCCAGTTGCGGTTAGCTTTTGGTCCCATTTGAAGTATCAGTTTCCCTCCTGAAATCAGGTCGGTGTGCGAGAACCATGGTTTGTTCCAGGTTTTTCCGTTTAAGGTAGCCGATTGGATGTACTTATTTTCATCCGAATTGTTGATGGCTTCAACTTCAAAGGATTTGCCGTTGCCCAAATCCATTTTTACCTTATCGAACATGGGGCTACCAATATTATAAGCTGGCATACCGGGGGTTACCGGATAGAATCCCATGTAAGAAAACACCACAAACGAAGTCATACCGCCACCGTCTTCATCACCGGGAACACCCATTAAATCGTTGCGGAACCATTGATTGAGCAAGGTGCGAATGCGTTTCTGCGTTTTCCATGGTTGTCCTGCATAATTGTATAAATACGGAATGTGGAGGGACGGTTCGTTGGCCATCGAAAATTGACCGACATTCCCTGTATGATCGGGCAATTGGGCATAAAAGACGTATTTACCACGGCCTAACGGGTGAGAGAACATAGCATCGAGGTCAGCAATAAATTTTTCGCGGCCACCCATCAGGCCGATCAGGTCGGCTACATTGTGCTGAACATCCCAACGGTAAATCCATCCATTATTTTCACCGTAATATTCACGGGCCCCCATCCCTCCGGAAAATATGTAATCGAATGGTTCAATGAACTTTCCTTCACAATCTTTTGGGTGGAAAAATCCGGTTTTGGCATTATAAACATTGCGGTAATTGTAAGAACATTTCAGAAAATAGTTATAATCATCGGTTTTCCCCAATTCTTTGGCAATTTCAGCCAAACACCACTGGTCGTATGAAGTTCCAAGCGTAACAGCAATGGGCTGACGTTTTTCGAAGGAATGTACTTCAGGAATTGATTCCTCTTCACCTGGTCTCAATGCGGGAATGTATCCGTGATCTTTGTAAAACTGATCGAGCTTTCCGGCAGGTTTGCCCGACCATGGAGCCAGTGTTTTTTCCATGATTGCTCCTTTACAAGCCAGATATGCCTTTTCAAGGTCGAAGCCTCGCAGGCCTTTTCTATATGCATCAATTACCGAAGCTACTCCGTGGTTGGAATTCATGCGTCGGCTGTCGCCCGTTATTTCTGGAAAAGTAGGCCACCAGTTGTTTTCCATCTGGCCCGACATTTCGACAAACGAATGCAGGATATTTTCTTCTTTCTTCGGATCAATCAACACGCGCAACGGATGGTGCGCGCGGTAAGAATCCCAGATCCAGTCATCGGTATAAAAGGATTTTCCATTGTCGTCGTGAATAGTTCCATCAAAAGCGCTGAAATAGCGGCCATCTTCAGAAATGCTTACCGGACGCTCAAAAGTTCGGTAGAGCGAGGTGTAGAAAATAATTTTTTCGTTGTCGGTACTTCCACTTACTTTAATTTTTCCCAATGCTTCGTTCCAAACCTTGCGGCCGTTTTCCTGAATAGTTTTCAGGTCGGAGTTCGACACTTCACGCTCCATATTTTTACGTGCCTGGGCTACATCGATAAATGAAATTCCGTAGCGCAACCGAAGTGATTTTGTTCCTTTACCATATTTTAGCACCACACAGGCATTCTTTCCTGATGCCTCATTGTTACTGGTCAATCCGGAAGGTTCCAAAACTGAAGTATTCTCCGGAGATTGCTCAGGTTTCAGGTAAAGGTAAACACGCGTATTGTTTTCGATCGATTGAAATCCGGAAATAGCTACCCCGTCCCATTTCAAGGTTCCGTTTCGCGAGTTCAAGATAAGGTACGCGGGCCGGTCCTGTGAAAAATCTAATTCGTAAATGGCTGACTGGTGCGAAACAGCAAATTGAACTTCGGTCTGTTGTTCATCCAAATAAACTGAATATGAATATGGTGTGATTTTTTCTTGATCGTAACTGTATGAAATAACTGGTTTCAAATCGTTTTCTTCACCCTGAAAAGTGCTCAGGTTAAAGGCCGAACTTCCACGGTGACTGGTAACTACCAAAGGTAAACCATTCAGTAAATCACCGGTAAAGTCGCCCCGTTCAGGATAAACGCGTAAGAAACTGTTCGGTAGATGGATAGTCGGAAAAGTCGGCACCAGCAAATGGCTGATATTTCCCATGTATGGATTGACAAAGTCAACCGGTTCTATGATGTTGTCAATTTTTGCTGAAGAACATGCTACAGACAAAAAAAATACTGCGGCCAATAGAGGCTTCATTCTAATTGCTATTCTCATATTTATTTTATTAAAATCAGTTCGTCTAACTTTTTGCTGTTTTGATCGAATACTTCGTAAAGCAGTTTTTTCCCCTCGATGGTCATCGTAGAGTAGTTATACATTTTTTCTGCAGAAGTAAAAGCCATTGTGGGCATCTCTTTCCCGCCCAAACCTTGTGGCGAACCTCCTGCAGTTCCGTTTGTGATGTAAACAGTTCCTTTACCTTCAAGAGCGGGCAACCCAGCTTTTAGCGGAAAGTGGCGTTCGTAAACATGCCGGTGTCCCGAAAGACAAAGGTCAACCTTATATTTTTCCAATAGGGGAGAAAGTGCTTCTTTCCATTGTTGGACATTGCTCCAGCCAAATGAATACAACGGATAGTGTGTGTATGCCACAATCCAGTCAATCCGTTTATTGCTACGCGCTTTTGACAGGTCTTTTTCCAACCATTTGTATTCTTTTGAATCAGGGCTGTACCTTAAAAGCCCGCTTTCTGATGCCGCCTTTGCCAATCCAGAGAATATGCAAACAAAATGGGTGTTACCGTAATCGAACGAATAGTCTAAACCATCGAGAGGCAGAGAGAATAGTTGGTAAAAAGAAGAAAAAGGTTTTTGAAAATTCTCTCCCGGAAGGTTTTCGATGTCGTGGTTGCCTAAAGTAGGCATCATAGGAGCAAAGGCGGTCAGCGGCTGTGCCACCTTCAAAAAATTTAACCAGTCGGGTGTTATAGAACCATTGTTAACGATATCTCCCATGTGTAGGATGAAGTTGGGTTTAACATGGATCATTTGTCCAACGATTTGCGTGGTTTTTTCGAACTGCTCATTAAACTCGTTGTTTTGGGTGTCGCCCCAAACTCCTACTTTAAAAGTTTTCGTGGTGCCGGGAGGAGGAGCGGTAGTAAACGTATAATATTCACTCCAGCCTGTTTCATCGGAACCGCAACGGTAAATATAAGTAGTGGAAGGTTGAAGGTTTTTCAGAAATACCTTTTGAAAAGATCGACCATTGGCTATCGTTTTTTCAGCTTTTGCCGATAAATAATCGGATGCAGTTGTTCCATAAACGACAAATTGATCTGCCTGCAAACTGTCTGAAACCCAGGATACAGTCATGGAAGAATAAGTTTTTACTTTATTTCCCGACCAACTAAGGTGAACCTGGCAAGGTTGTGCAACAATTTCCCCCCAAAGTGTCGCAAAGGCTACTGCCAGAAGTATATTTTGAATTTTACTAATCATACAAAGTTTTATAAGTTGAGGAGGATATCTTTGTCAGGTCGATTTTGTCGTAGGGTTCTTTACCGAAAGCCGCGTAATATTCCAGTTGTACGGTTCCTTTTTTACCATCTGTTTTAATAATTGCATATCCCGGCAAGTCGGTTTGCTTGAAGAAAGTAACATATTTTGCTTCTTCGGCCAGAATTGCTTTCCGTTCCTCGAGGGTTTCGGGTTGCCAATTGGGTAAATTTTCGGCCAGCGAAGGGCCATATTCAGTGATCACGCGTGTTGGTTTCAGATAATTTCTGTCTTTGATCACACTGATTGCCATAACCTGAACAATTGGCCCAAAGGTAGTATTCCGGCTCACAACAGAGTAACGGTGCAAATGGGCGGTTAATACGATAGCTTTATTCCGGGCAATTACTTCCAGCAGTTTTTCGCGTTGTTCAGGATTATGTCTCAGCGTATGCCAGCAACGCTCGGTAACCGGAATTACGGGCTCATGTATAGCTACAAATTTGAATTTAGCTTTTGATGCGGAAAGTTCTTTTTCAAGGAATGCCACCATGTTTGTATTTTTGTCCCAGGGATCAACGCATGTAAATTGTACATCACCAGTAGTATAAGAATAACTCGCATTTTTAATTTCCGGATTTTTGGTCTGTTTCCGGATCATGGGGACATAAAATTCCTGAAATGCCTCCACGGCACCCGGCCCGGTAACATCATGGTTTCCTTTGGCAATAATCCACGGGACAGGCATATTGACAGCCTCAATGGCTTTCATCGCATTCGATGCCATTTGTGCAGCTTTCGGTCCCGACCCGGCCAGCCCTTCAGATAAGTCACCTAACTGGATTACTGCTTTCAGAGTAGGGGTGAGGGATTGAGCTTTTTGATGCAGGATTCCCATAAAATCAGCCCAGTTTTTTTCCGTATAAACAGTGTATTCTTGGGTAACCTGACGCAGATCATCGGGCTTGGTCTTGAGCCAATCCATGTCATGATCGTCTAACAGATCATAGTGCAAATCTCCTAAAACCAGGAAACTGCTTTTTTGCTTGCTGTGAAATGAACAACGATTACCCCATCGACCGGAGAGGCAAATACTTCCCGCAAGATAGGTCACTCCGTCTGAAGTATAACTTGTGCTGGCAACCGCCGTGGTCAAATCAAGACTCCTGATATAATTGGTGGCATTCATTACCGGTGTATCAAACCATAGTTCGCCCAGCGACTGGTAGGGCTTGACACCTTGGGGGCGCCCCATCATGGTTTTCCCGGCCAGTTTAACAGCTTCGTTATTTTTGCCTTCGAAGAGTAGTTTTTGTACTTCAGGCAAAGCGTTCAGCGATTCCGGATTACTCGGGTCAAGCGAATAACCGTCCCAAAGTGTACTTTCGTTCAGTTGAATCCGTTCGTCGGCAACACCACCAAAAACCATGGCTCCCAGTCGGCCGTTTCCCAGAGGTAAAGCTTCTTCCCACACTTTGGCAGGAGTTTGATACCACAACAGATAATGGCCTTCAGGTTTTTCGCCACCATTGGTCACCTGTGCCCGATCAGTCCATTTAGCAGTTATTTTCCCTGAACGGACGCTGGCCGGAACCAGCGTGTTGGCTTCCTGTGCCATTGCAGTTTCACAACCGATCAGGAAGAGAATTAAATAAGATATCAACTTCATTTTGTTTTTCATTTTAGCACTTATGTTTTAGAAAATTTGCGAAATGCATATTAAAATACTTATTTGTTTCATAATCCTTTTATTATTCGTTGTCAACCGGACCATCAAGCAGTAAATCGTGTTTCTTATTTTTCCCGGTATTCAGATTTTTTTCATTCCCTGAATTCAATTCGATTCGTAATGCCTGGCAAAGCGCTTTCCAGAATACCAAAGTTTTTTTCTCTGAGATTTTATAATCAAGGCTCGAAATCCACAATTGCGATCGTTTTAAAGGAATTTTCACCAGTGCTGCTCCTGAAGGTTTTTGCAAATGTTCGTACAAAACAGCCTGCGCACATTTCCGGTTTTCACCGACCTGGTTAAACAGCGACCAATCTATATTGGTCGCTTCTAAAACTACGGTTCCGAGTCTGACCACTTCGCCAAACAAGCCTTGTTTCAGAATTTTACGGTCGCCATCCATCTCTGAAAAATACAGATCAGACAAATGAAAATATTTTCCAATTTCACTATCCGGATTGCTTTTAAGCGAAGTAGCTTGTCGATCAGTTAACTCCAGTTTAGCCGGAAGCAAACCGTTTAGAGCCGAAGATATTTTACCGTCTGAAATCATCACCCAGATTAATCCGCCTTTGGCTTTCACCTTTGCAATAACCTTTTCTGCTTGCTTTAGTTGTTCTTCTGTCACATTTTCACCATCAACGATAACCAGCTTAGCTGATTTATCATCTGAAAGTTTAATTCCAAAAGAGGAAAGCTGTTTGGTCAATATGCTTTCCGCATTCCCGATGAAATAAGCATAAGGATAAATGGGTTCTGGAAATGAAGGTTTCTCTGCTTCCGTTTGAAGCTGATAATTATCCCATTTACAAGGCAGAGGTTCTTTGGCCGATAAAGAAGCTTTCAGTGCTTCAAACATGGGCAACGGTTTATATAGCGGCAATTCCGGATCAAGTCCCGGATTGAAGGTAGAAACATAGGGAGGAATTCGCTCAATTTGATAACCTGGTTTACCTTCTTCATAAGGCTGTCCGGCAAAAATACCATCATTCGGATCGGGTAGGCGAGAATAATCGTGGTAACCCAGGTTCATGTGTTCGATGCCGAACCAGCAAACTTCAGAAGGTGAGAAATAAGCAAGCAATGGGCGCGCCATTTTTACCACATTCTGATACACATCGATTGCCAGCGCTTCGTTCCTTCCGTAGTATGATTCATAGGCTTTTTCACCCACAAACTGATAAAGATCTTTGGGTTTCCCGTAATAAGTCGCGCCCGACTCGCCTACAACCAGCGGTTTATTCAAATCTTTTGGCAAACGATCGATACTCAGTCCATGTCCAAAATGTTTGCTCCAGACGGCCAAATTCCCTTTCATATCTTCGTCGCCGTCAGCTGTAATAAAATTTCTTGTCGGATCAAGCAAAGCGGGACGTTGAGCCAATTCAACAATTTTGTCGTCCCACACTTTCGCCAGTTCAGGTGCCGGTTTATTGTACATCGAAATGGCAAACAATTCATTTCCGGCGCTCCAGCCTATCACCGACGGATGATTTCGGTCGCGCATCACCAACGCATCAAGATGCTCGGCAGTGCGTTTCCAGGTAATTTCTTCCTCGAAATTCAGTGAAAGTGAACTTCCAAAAAGAGCGCCTTCGTCCAACACCATCAAACCCATTTCATCGGCCAGATCGTAATACAACCGTGGCCAGGGCTGTGCATGAGGCCGGACAGAGTTTCCTCCAAAATCCTGAATCATTTTATACCATGCCCAGGCAAAACGACGGGAGCAAACATAGGCGCCAAATGGATGTTGAATATCGGCAAAACACTGAATCCGGGTTCCATTCAGGTAAAAATCTTTCCCTTTTACCACAAACTGTCGCCAGCCAAACCGTTCGGTTTTACAATCAATAGTATTTTTTTCTCTTGTCAACTGTAGTTCAACGGTATATAGATTTGGGTTACCGGGATTCCAAAGTTTCAGCTTTCCCTGAACTTTAGATTTAAGGCTTATTTTCTTTGATTCACCGGAGATTAAAGTAAGTTCATTTGCCGGAAGTGCCATGGCTTTTCGTCCAAGTTTCCAGTTAATTTCAGGAGCCGAAAGAACATCTTTTCCTGCTTTATTCAGCCACTCGTTAATAATCCCGGAAAGTGAAACAGTTTGAGACTTTTGCGTTTGGTTGATTAGTTCCACCTCAAATTCCAGTTCGTCTTTGTCGACCCAGGGTTTTACGAAAATATTTGTGATACGGACTGGTGGAACAGCCCACAGAAAAACGTCCTGCCAGATTCCGGCTAGGTTATCAGTGTTTGATCCGGGAGGATAAGTGGAGCGGAAATACTTGTATTTTTCACTGGTTTTATCGAAAAGCCGGCGATGACGCACGCCGACCATCAGTTCATTGGGCGTATTGATTTTCACAAAATCGGTGATGTCCGCATCAAACGGCAAATAATCTCCAAAATTTTCTGCAACCCGCTGACCGTTGATCAGAACAACAAAATCTCCCATTACGGCCTCGAAATGTAAAATGATTCGTTCACCTTTCCATGCTTGGGGAACTTCGAAATTGCGGCGCAACCAGCCCATTTTTACACTTTCCCAACTTTGCGGATAACTGGGGTAATAAACCGAAGAAGGAGAATATGGTGAATCGGTTCCTTTGCCAACCTTGCTGCCACCACCCCATCCGTTTACATTCCAGGGGGAAGGAATTTTAATTTTCGTTTGTTCCCATTTACCTTCCAATGGCGCCGTCAATTCAGGAGGCACACCGTTCCCTGGTTTCCAATCTTTCGGAACAGCAACCGGCTGAAAATCCCAGCTTCCGTTCAGGCAGATTTCCTGCCGAAAAGGTTTTTCCTGCGGTTTCACCATTCCTTCTGCTGGAGAAATGTCGCGCATAAATTTAACTCCCTGAGCAAGCAGACTTGCAGTTTGGAATAAAATGATTCCTGCAAAAAGTAAGACTCGCGACAAATTTATTAGTCGTCTCATTGTTTAATGGTTCGGTAAATTTTAGTGTAAATATTTGATTGTCAATAAAATAAACGAAAAATAATAGTGATATAATTTGGATAAGACCTTATAAATCAGTAATTTAAAAGATTATTCTATAATTTTTTTATTTATGGTCCCTA
>JANONW010000441.1:0-2813 GCA_031421065.1 Prolixibacteraceae bacterium | reverse complement strand
CGCAGCTGAATCAGGACGGTCGCGATATCACATGCCTTGCGGTTCTCAGTGGCGGCGGCGTCAATGAGAGCGAGCTTCGGAACGCATTCCTCGGTCTCCTGCACGAAGCGAAGGTAGACGCAGGACTTGCGGAGCAACGCTACTGGGTTGCGATGAAGCACCTTTCGGAGTCGGTGTTGGTGCGGACTGTGCAGTCCTATGGTGGAGATCCCTGGATTCGGCTGTTCAATCCATCAGTTGCGGACTATGTGCTAGGTCAGCTCCGGCGATCCAGACTGTGGAGTCACTATTACAGTCAGCTCAGATCAATCGGCGCGCTGTCTCATTTCGAGTCGTTGCGAGAGGGGCGACAGTTGACTGACGCAGACTGCCTGTCCGTGCTCCGCGTGGTTGAGGAGCGTGAGTGTGGTTCGACGGCCCGATTTGATGCTGAAGGGCTCCGGGCAATCCGAGTGCTAGTGGAGTGTGGAATCCGGTCAGACGCGATCGCATCTCGGGTTCGCGCGTGGCTCAGCCTCAAGGGGAGCGAGCTCAGCGCTTACAGCAACTCTGACGTGTTTCGGCTACTCGGTGAGGCTGAAAGCGTGTTGGACAGCAGCGAGTTGCGGACATCGCTCGACCGCCTCGCCGGCGAGCTCAGCGCTGCAGACTTGCCGCACGGGGATCAGAACGTGTTTAGGCGGGCTCTGGGTGTCGCATGTGAGGTGCAAGCGGCGACGTTCGCTGAGTGGATGAAGACTGCAATGATGGAGTCCTGGGCAGCTGGCATCGACACAGAGGTACGTGAAGGTGACATACTGTCGGGCATGTACCTTGAGGAGCACCGCGCCGCGGCGCGCTCGGCAGTACACGACTTCGTTGCAGAGACTTTCTCTGAACTTGGTGTCGAACTGTCGCCATCAGACATCGAAGCCGTCGTTGCGCAAGCTGACATTGATGGAGCGCTGGAACGCAACTTGGAAGTGTTGATGCGCGACAACGAAGATCTAGCAGGCTCAGCAGAGTATGTGAGCGCGGGCGATGACAGCAGCGCCGCAATCGATGACCTCTTCCAGCGGGGCCGCTAGACCTCGAACCCGAGTCTCGTCGAGCCCAAGAGTGGAAGGTGTGCTGGTGGCAGATGTGCCGAGCGTGAGCCCCTTCCGATGGCTCAGATGGCAGAGGTGGCCCCGGTTCTTCGGACAGCACGCTCGGTAGACCAGCGGGCTTGCTTAACGAACTTGACTCACGTCTCCTCTGGCGCAGTACCCGCGCGGCCGTTTTCTTAGGGGATGAGACCTACTATTGATCCGCTCCGCGCCACGCCGGAGCCGATCGCATGACCGACCCCAACCTCTCCTCCTTCATCTGGTCCGTCGCCGACCTCCTCCGCGGCGACTATCGCCAGTCCGAGTACGGCAAAGTCATCCTGCCGTTCACAGTCCTCCGCCGCCTCGACTGCGTCCTCGACCCCACCAAGCCCGCCGTCCTCGCCGAGCTCAAGCTTCGCGAGAAGGCTGGCCTCAACCCCGAACCGTTCCTCCTCAAGAAGTCCGGCCAGCTCTTCTACAACACGTCGCCGCTCGACCTGAAGAAGCTGATGGGCGACCAGGACCACATCGGGGAGAACCTCCGGAGCTACGTCCAGGCGTTCTCGCCGGCGGTGCGCGACATCTTCGTGCACTTCGACTTTCACGCGCAGATCGACCGGCTGGCCAAGTCCGGCTTGCTGTACCTGGTGACCGAGAAGTTCGCGAACGTTGACCTGCACCCCGACGTGGTAAGCAACGCGAAGATGGGGGCGGTGTTCGAGGAGCTCATCCGGAAGTTCGCCGAACTCTCCAACGAGACCGCGGGCGAGCACTTCACCCCGCGCGAGGTGATCCGGCTGATGGTGAACCTCATCTTCCTCGAGGACGATGACGTGCTCACCAAGCCGGGCGTGGTCCGCACGCTCTACGACCCGACGGCGGGGACGGGCGGCATGCTCAGCGTGGCCGGCGAACATCTGGCGGCACTCAATCCCAAGGCCCAGCTGGTGATGCTCGGCCAGGAGCTGAACCCCGAGTCATACGCCATCTGCAAGGCGGACATGCTCATCAAGGGGCAGGACATCGCCAACATCGTCTTCGGCAACACGCTCTCGGCAGACGGGCTGCCGGGGAAGCGCTACGACTACATGCTGTCCAACCCGCCGTTCGGGGTGGAGTGGAAGAAGATCGAGAAGGAGATCCGGAAGGAGGCCGACGAGCAGGGCTTCAATGGGCGTTTCGGGCCCGGGGTGCCGCGGGTGAGCGACGGGTCGCTGCTCTTCCTGCTGCACTTGGTGGCACGGATGCGGGCGGCGGTGGACGGCGGGAGCCGGTTCGGCATCGTGCTCAACGGGTCGCCGCTCTTCACGGGCGGGGCGGGCTCGGGGGAGAGCGAGATCCGTCGCTACATGCTCGAGAACGACCTGGTGGAGGCGATCATCGCGCTGCCGACGGACATGTTCTACAACACCGGCATCGCGACGTACGTCTGGATTGTGAGCAACCGGAAGCCGGCCAATCGCAAGGGGACGGTGCAGTTGGTCGATGCGAGCGGTTTCTGGCAGAAGATGCGGAAGAGCCTCGGCAGCAAGCGGCGCGAACTGAGCGACGCGCACATCGACGAGATCACACGGCTCTTCGGCGAGGCCGCGGAGGCGAGCAAGGACGGGGTGCCGATCAGCCGCATCTTCCCCAACGAGGCATTCGGGTACCGGACCATCACGGTGGAGCGCCCGCTGCGCGATGAGGCCGCGGCAGTGGTGCTTGCCGCCAAGGGGAAGGGCAAGGGGAAGCCGGTCGCCG
>JANONW010000440.1:0-2892 GCA_031421065.1 Prolixibacteraceae bacterium | reverse complement strand
TATAAAATCAAGTTGCGCAACGTGGGCTACCGGCTGGTGTATGAAGTTCGCGACAAGGAAGTTATTGTCGTGGTCGTGGCGGTTGGCAAGCGCGAGCGCAATGCGGTTTACAAGATGGCGGCGAAGAGGTGACGTTCTTGGGTAGAGTTGAATCCGCCACACTTTTTCTTACTGGTTTGCGCGGCTACTCAGCATTGACCGTTTCTTGATTCATTCAGGCGGGGATGGGTTACGCTCTCTCGGCGAATGGGGAAACAAGCTGGTAGATTTTGGGAAATAGGGTGTGATCAGTTTTTTTGTGCTGTCCGAGCTTAAGGGGGCGAGCCCTTAATGCGATGTTACCCACAGCTCGCTGATTATTTTGGGATACACTTCACGACGGTGGGAAGAATTGTTCGGGGAGGTGCGTGATGTGTACGAAAATATGGGTTTAAGGCAATATCTAGATTATCAGCTTCAATTGTAGTGTGAAAATTATATTCAGCAAAACACTTAACTTGGGACTCAATATATGGTCTGCAATAAAAGAATAAGTAATTTAAGAAATTGGCTTTTCATTCCCTTATGTGTGTTTGGTTTGTTGTCTGGCTGCGCTGTCACTGACACAAAGAAGCAAGAGGTTGAGGCGACTGCTTCACGTCAGCAGCAACTTGAAGCTCAGAAACAAGCACTCAAAGTTGAAGTGAAAACTTTAAAACGAAAATTAGCAATTGGCCGTTTCTCCAATGAAACAAGCTATGGAAAGACTTTTCAGGTTGATGCTAATTCTGACCCTCTGGGGAAGCAGGCTTCAGACATGTTGGCAAGTCGGTTAGTGTCCTCAAATAAATTCCTTGTGTTCGAGCGGGCCGATATTAATAAGCTAAAAGCTGAGCAAGCGATTCTAAAAGAAGGTGAGCTTATTGGTGTCGATACGTTAATTCTTGGTTCTGTTACTGAATTCGGACGGAGCACAACAGGGAAAGCTGGATTTTTAAGCTCTACAAAAATTCAAAATGCACGAGCCAAGGTTGAAGTTAGATTAGTTGATGCAAGAACTGGTTTTTCATTTTTTTCGGCAACTGGGACTGGTGAGGCATCCACTCAATCAGGTGAGATAGCTGGATATGGTAGTAAAGCTGACTATGATGGCTCTCTGAATGACAGGGCAATAGGTGCTGCCATATCAGACCTTCAAGCTGCATTGATGGCAAAACTTGAAGAGCGTCCATGGCGAACAGATATTTTGAAAGTTTCAGGAAATAAAATATATATTTCTGGTGGGCTGCGTCAAGGCATAAAAGTTGGGGATAAATTGACAGTAATGATGCAAGGGGAAACAGTAAAAAGTGGTCAAACAGGTTTCTCTATTACACTTCCCCCAGATGCTATAGGTCAAGCGAAAGTGATAAGTCTTTTTGGTGACAATGAGAGCAATGAAGGCTCTATCGCAGAAATTATATCTGGTGTAGCTAAATCATCAGATGGTGCCGTTGTTTTTATTAGTGAGGCTAAGGAATAAGATTATGAAAACTAATATTATGATTCTAATTTCCTTGCTATTGGTCGGATGCGTACTACCTGAAACTGGTGTACATACTGGATCGCCAAGGCCAACTATTTACCTGGAAGGAAATGTTGATGGTGCAGATATATATGTTGATGGACTGCGAGTCGGCTCAGCAAATATGTATGACGGCAATCCAAAAGTGCTTGTTGTTGAGGAGGGCGCGCATATTGTTGAAATCCGGAAAGGTAACTTGGTAATACATACTGAGAAAACTTTTGTGAGTAATGGGGAATCCAAAAAAATTATCATAAATGCGGGGGGGAAGTAATGCGCTTAAATTTTTTATTTGGGTTTATGTTGGCTTCTGTGTTGACAGGCTGCGCTTCATCAAATAAATACTATTGGGGAAAATATGAAAGCTCGATGTATGCTTCTTACAAAGATCCATCTAAGTCTGCTGAGTTATCTGCCTCTCTTGCTGAAGTAATACAAACCTCAGAGAATACTAATAAACCAGTTGCACCTGGGATTTATGCCGAATACGGATATATGTTGCACCAGCAAGGTAAATCAAGCGAAGCAATTCCCTATTTTGAAAAAGAAAAAAAATACTGGCCTGAATCAACCGCATTCATGAACTCGATGATTCAATTAGCCTCAAAATCCCGTATCGTTACGAATAAATAGGAGAAGATGCATGAGAGCTAAAATTTATTTTGTAATGCTTGTTGGACTTTCTATTGTGTTGGGTGGATGCGCGACTCCTTCTGAAAAACCAAACTACTCTCAATTCAGGACTGAAAACCCTCGTTCAGTTTTAATCGTCCCTGCCGTTAATAGAAGTGTTGATGTAAATGCGCCAGATTTTTTGTTATCAACGATTACTGTCCCGATTGTTGAGCGCGGATATTACGTTTTTCCAGTCCGTTTAGTGCAATCTTCTATGGAAGAAAACGGACTAAATGATGCTGATATGGTTCATCAAAATGATCCGATTCGATTGGGAAAGCTATTTAATGCGGATTCAATTTTGTATATCACGATTGAGCGATGGGACGCAAAATATGCCGTGTTTGCAACCACCACTACAGTTGAATTATCCTATATTTTGAAAAGCGCCAAGACTGGAGAATTACTCTGGAAAAATCATCAAGTAATTGTTTATACCCCTCAGGGAAACAACAATAATGGCCTAGCTGGTTTAATAGGGAACATGATTGCTGCCGCTATTGAAAAGGGATCCCCAAACTACATTCCTTTAGCCCAGCAAGCAAATGCGCATGCAGTTTACCCAGAAAAGTATCACAAGCCAGCTGGGTATGGACTACCCGCAGGGCCTTACGACGCGGAATACAATAAGGATGCCGCTATATATCATTAGGCTTCAGCATAAGCCGAGGGTC
>JANONW010000439.1:0-2971 GCA_031421065.1 Prolixibacteraceae bacterium | reverse complement strand
TGGTGGTACAACAAACAGAAAGGCTTGGTTTTATCACGCATTTCACCCAACCATTTCAGGGCATATTCGGTGGTAATTTCGGTACAGTAACCCTCAACCCGTTGTTTACTCCATTGATCAAAAAATCAGGATTGTAGTATTGGCCTTGCCCGGGCAAAACCCACATAAGCGCTGATGGCCTGATATGCATGGTCGTCGCTCATGATGTAAATAATGTTTGGACACTGTTGCTTGGGAGCTTGCCCTTCGCAAGCCGGCAGAATTGCTGCCGAACAAAGGCCAAGAGTTGCAATTAAATTAGTTTTTAACATCTAATTGGTTTTTAAGTTGTTAATCGTTATTATTTAAACAGTGTTTAATAAGCTTTTGCCTTTGCGAACGGCTTCCAGACTGTTTTTCCGGTAATAATACAAAAAGGTTTCGCGGGGATTGGCCTTTTCGTCGCCAAGCAAGAGCGACAAAATATTTACCCCATCGATTTTTTTCTTCGGAAGTGGAGAATTGGTAATTGCAGCCAAAGTTGGAAGGATATCGATGGTCGAAGCCAGTTTGTTGCAAATCGTTCCTTCAGAAATATGACCGGGCCACTTCATGATGCAAGGCACACGCTGGCCACCTTCGAAACTGTTCCCTTTGCCTTCGCGCAAACCACCTGTTGATCCGGCATGATTGCCAAAATTAAGCCAGGGGCCATTGTCCGAAGTAAAAATGACCAGCGTATTGTTTGTAGTTTCGTTTTTTTAAAACCTCCGGAATAATTTCTTCTGAAGGGTTTAATCCGATTTTGGCATCAGGCATCAATGCTCCGGAAATACCTACCCGGTTTGGATAACACCCGGTTAAAATTCCGGCACGCGAAGCGCTGCAAACCGCTTGGGCAGAAAGAAAACTGGTAAATCGAATGCCCTGGGCAGCCATCCGGTCCAGACTAGGCGTTTTGTACTGACTTGCCCCATAGCAACTTAAATCACCGTATCCCATATCATCAACAAATATCAATACTATATTCGGTTTACTAACCTGATGGTTATCTTTTGATTGACAAATGTGCATTTTTTACGTTGGCTGCTATCTCTGTTTTATTCTTTTCAGCAACATTTGCTTCGTAGGCACTGTGTTCTTTCATTCGCTGAACGAAAGTTCCAGTCCGGGACAAGTCAAACCAGAGATTTCCTTCATGCACAAATTCCAATCTTCGTTCATTGATCACCGCTTTTCTAAAGTCATCTTTTGACATGGGTAGAAGATTTCCGCCAGCATTGCCAAAAGCACGTGTTCGGATACGGTTTATTTGAGCAAGTGCTTTTTCTGCACCTCCTGTTTCATTAAGTAACTGCCCATAATTAATATTTACAATTAGACATAATTGTGTAATTCCATTCCCCATGAAATTCATGTCTTTTTATCTTAATTTCCTGTATTTCTTCATCTGATACTTTGATGCCTTTTTCATATATATTTTCATCAAGTTCCGCTTTTACTACTAATCCGGTTTTTGTTTTTACCGCACCGATAAGAGATACAACGGCTTCATAACTCTCTAATGGAGCTCCTTTCCAATTCAATGAAATTTGAGAAAACAAACGGTGTTCAATTTTATTCCACTTGCTTGTTCCAGGCGGGAAATGACAAACGGTTATTTGCATGTTTGTTTCGTTAGAAAAATTTTGCAACTCTTTTTTCCATAACTTTAATCTATGCCCATTACTGCCTCCCCCATCCGCATTTATCAGCAACTTCCGTCCTTTTGGATATGTTGCCTTGCCCATGCATTCCCACCATCTGCGAATACTGGCCACAGCGAATTCTCCTGTATCACAATTAGTCCCAATATTTACATAACCTACATTTTCTCCTATATCATACACTCCATAAGGCGCAGCTCTTTGTGTCCCAAAATCATGTCCTTCCACTTTTCTTGGGTCTTTTTTAGGACGATACTCTTTTCCGGCATTTTTGTAATTGCCAATCAATTCTTTCTTTTTTGTGTCAACTGATATTACAGGTAGCCCCTTGTCTATAAATTGGGTGGCCAACTTATTAATATACTCAAATTGTTCATTCCTGTCAACGTGTTGAATCCCTTCCAGCAACTTTGAATTCGACTGCAAACTATACCCAAGCTCATTTAATAGTTCCCCAATAACGGTTCTGCCAACTATATGGCCTTGCGTTTTAAGCTCCAACTCTAAGGTTCTTGTGCTTTTACATGTCCATCGCAAAGGCGATTCGGGATCGCCCCGGGCAACTGGTTCTATTAAGGCTTCTAACGCATCCATAAGCGTGTTGTCTTTGAAAGTGCTCTTTTTCCTTCCCCCACCCTGTACCCTTATTTTCCCTAAATTATTTTTCGATTTCCCTAAAGTTGATTCTAATTCTTTTCTGCCTTGTATTATTGTTGGTCTTGAAACACTTGACAGCCTGGATATAATACTATTGCCCCCATGCCCTAACTTCTTTGCTTCAGAGCCTAAATAAAGTCGTTTTTGCCTTTCATCAAGGTGAGGCAACATTTCTGCTATTGCAATTTTAAGTTTTTCCATACCTCAAAGATATGAAATTATTCATTGCAATAAACCATTAATGCAAAAGTTATTTATGGGCAAGCACTAACTGCTTAATTTGCTTTAACATTTCTTATAAAAAATCATTTTTCAAGTTGATTTTCAACAGGGGCCAGTGTTGATAAATGCTTTTCCAATATCTTCTTCATTTCCTCAATAACTTCAGGATGTTTTTCAGCAATATTGTACTTTTCAGATGGATCAACATTCAGGTTATATAGAACCGGAGGGTCTTGGGCTGTCTTTGCTTCATTGCCATAGTGGCCCTAAGAAAACTACCCATTTTTTCGATGGCTGTACATAATTATTTATGATAGGCTGACTTTTTTGGTTACCATCAATAAATTTTAATCCTATTGATCAGTTGACGTGATTTTCACTACCTAAAATTGAGTTTTGGTTCGATC
>JANONW010000438.1:0-15598 GCA_031421065.1 Prolixibacteraceae bacterium | reverse complement strand
GATCGAACCAAAACTCAATTTTAGGTAGTGAAAATCACGTCAACTGATCAATAGGATTAAAATTTATTGATGGTAACCAAAAAAGTCAGCCTATCATAAATAATTATGTACAGCCATCGAAAAAATGGGTAGTTTTCTTAGTGCCGCTAATTAGTTATCAACACTTTTTTGTAGAATTGAACAGCCGTGGGAGCACGGGTATTAATTTCAATCCTGTTGAAAAAAAAAGCTTACTTTTGTGACCTGAAAACTGTATCTTATTTAAAACGATTATAAATTATGGCAACGTACAAAAAAGCACTTTTAATGATCCTCGACGGTTGGGGAATTGGTGACGGATCGGAAAAAGACGTGATTTCAACTGCACCAACACCTTTCATTGATTACCTGACTGCTACATATCCACACTCGCAATTGCTTACCAGCGGCGAAAATGTTGGTTTGCCCGATGGACAAATGGGAAACTCTGAAGTGGGTCACCTCAACATTGGCGCAGGTCGTGTGATGTACCAGGACATGGTTAAAATAACCAAATCTATCCGCGACAAATCGCTTTGGAACGAACCACAGATTGTGAAAGCTTTCACGTACGCAAAAGAAAATAATAAAAACGTTCACCTGATTGGTTTAATTGGGCCCGGTGGTGTTCATGCATTGAGTGCCCACATGGTTGCACTTTGCCAGATCGGAACCGATATGGGTCTGAAAAACACTTTCATCCACGGACTGACAGATGGCCGCGACACCGATCCTCGCTCGGGTTTGGGATTTCTGGAAGAAGACTTGAAAAACCTGGAAGGAACAAACGGAAAATTTGCTTCGCTGATTGGCCGCTATTTCGGAATGGACCGCGATAAAAACTACGACCGTCTGAAATTGGCATACAATCTTTATACCGAAGGAAAAGGAACTCCATCAACAGACTTGCTGAAAACAGTTAAGGAATCTTATGAAGCCGGAGTGACCGATGAATTTATGAAACCAATTGTGATGGTTGATGAAAACGGAAAACCGCTTGATACCATTCAGGAAAATGATGTGGTCATCTGTTTTAACTTTCGTACCGACCGCCTTCGCCAAACCACCATAGCATTTACACAGAAAGACCTTCCTGGATTTGGAATGAAAACCATGCCTTTGCAATGGTACACCATGACCAACTACAAAGCCGACTTCAAAAATGTTAATGTAATTTTCGACAAACCAAACCTGAACAACACGATGGGCGAAATTGTTTCGAAAGCCGGATTGAAACAAATCCGCATTGCCGAAACCGAAAAATACGCGCACGTCACTTTCTTTTTCAGCGGTGGCCGCGAAGAAGAGTTTGCAGGTGAAAAACGGCTGATGGCTCCATCGCCCAAGGTTCCGACTTACGATTTTCAACCAGAAATGTCGGCACCTCTGGTACGCGACCTCATTGTTCCTGAATTGCTGAACCAAACCGCTGATTTCGTTTGCCTGAACTTTGCAAATGGAGATATGGTTGGGCATACCGGCGTTTACGAAGCCATTGTAAAGGCAGTTTCGGCTGTTGACAGTTGCGCGAAAGCAGTGGTTGAAGCCGCTCAAAAAAGTGGTTACGAGATAATTATTATTGCCGACCACGGAAATGCCGACAATGCTTTAAACGATGACGGATCGGCCAACACAGCCCATTCGCTGAACCCAGTTCCTTGTATCTATGTTTCCGAAAATAAAAATGCGAAAATAAAAAACGGTATTCTGGCCGATGTAGCTCCAACCCTGCTATCAATTATGGGTTTGGAAATTCCTTCAGAAATGACCGGAAACGTTTTAATAGAAAAATAATTAAGAAGTGGTTTAAAGTTCAATGTTTAACGCTGAATACCGGCTTTTAACCTTATACATTGAACTTTGAACTTTGAACTTTCCCTTGTTATGCTCGAAATTGGCAGCACCATTGTAAGCCTCGATATTATAGAGAAACAATTCCTTTGCGATTTACTGAAATGCAAAGGTGCGTGTTGCGTTGAAGGCGATTCGGGCGCTCCTGTTACTCCTGAAGAAGTTGAAGCCATCAAAGAGGCTTTTCCTGAAGTTCAATCGTATATTTTGCAAGCCCATCGTGATGAAATAAGCAAACAGGGTTTTGCCGTAATTGACCTTGATGGCGATCTGACAACTCCTTTGGTAAACAATCGGCAGTGTGCCTATACATACGAGGAAAAAGGAATCCTCAAATGTGGCATCGAAAAAGCTTTTCTGGATGGCAAAACCAAATTTCGCAAGCCGGTTTCATGCCATCTTTTCCCAATCCGAATTACTAAGTACAAACGTTTTGATGCAGTAAATTATCAGCAAATCGACATTTGCAAACCCGGTCGCCAGTGCGGGAAAAGCGAAAAACTGCCATTGTATGTTTTTCTTAAAGAACCGCTGATCCGAAAATATGGTGAGGAATGGTACGAACAGTTGAGCTATGCAGCCGGGAACTACCCGGGGCAAAAATAAAAACAAAATAAATATTCAGTATCCAATATCGAATATTGAACAAGAAATAAGAAACAAGAAAGTTCCAAATCCAGCCAACGTACTTAACAGCAAATTTGGAATTTGGAATTTGAAACTTTTTCCACTACGCAACAATTTCAATCCGGTTTTTTTCCGGATCAAAGGCAGCACTTTCATAATACCCGTCTCCTGTCATTCTGCCCGGACTAATAATTTCGTACCCGTCGGTTCTCAATTTGTCGGTAATTTCGTCCACTTTTACACGTGTGCCAACTTTAAAAGCAAAATGGGTAATCCCAAAACAATGTTTTCTGAAGTCGTTTTTATTACCTGAAACTGTGGGCATCTCCATGAGTTCGAGTCGGCAATCGCCTTCGAATGAAAGGAAATATGACCTGAATTCCTTGGAATGATTGTAGTAACAGGAACCCGATATCGCATCAAAATAATGAGTATAGAAGTTGCGCATTCCTTCCAGATCGCGGGCCCAAATGGCAATGTGTTCAATTTTCATCATCATGGTAAGAATAGTTAATTTGTTTAATTAATTATCATTGAGCCTCCCATTCATCAAAAAAATGTTGAAGAAAATTCTCCATATAAAGATGTCTTTGCTTTGCCATAATAAAAAGGTCGCCTCCTTCGGTTTTAGCAATTCCGAGCGCCAACCTACGCACACGATCAACATGAAACCAGTCGTGGCCACTGCCTTCAGAAGCAAATTCGTATGCAATAAAAGTTGCTGTTGACTGTATGATTTCCGGTCTATCCATTTCTTTCCAAATTTATATTATTTAAAGGCTATTTTTCACTAACATTCAGAATTTTATTCACCATTCATAAAACAAAAAACAACTTTTAACCGATGCCATTCAGCATGAGTTATTTTTGATGCCAACACTAAAAATATCGCGTTAAATTCTGATGAATGGCGATATTGGCGGAAATATTCAGGAATTCGAAAAAAAATTGGATGACCATCAAATAAAATGTGATTAAAAAAGGCGATAAAGTTGCCATACTAAGCCTGAATATGCCACAATGGGGAATTGCTTTTTTTGCAGCCAGCATTACCGGAGCTGTTGTTGTTCCTATACTTCCTGAATATTCTGCAAATTGATGAAACTTACTAAGCGACTTCACAAATCAGGCTGAAAGATATGGCAATACCGATCATCGCCCAAACAGCATATGCGATGGCCGACGATAAACAGAAATGTTTTGATTCGGGATGTAACGATGTGCTTGTAAAACCCATCAGAATGGATGATGTATTGACCACTGTTGCCAAATACCTGAACAAATAATCCTTAATATTGGGTGTAGGTTCTTTTTATTAAAATTCGCTGATTAAATTTGAGGCTTACAAAAGAAATGGAATATGCACCTCGACCGGTTTCCCTCCAGATTATTGGAAAATGCAGTGAACGAATTCGCCAAACTTCCGGGTATTGGCCGAAAATCGGCGCTGCGATTGGTTCTCCACATGCTGAAACAAGAAGTTCATGAAGTTGAGATATTCACCAACAGCCTCATCCAGTTGCGCTCCGAAGTAAAACATTGCCGTGTTTGCCACAACATTTCGGATACCGATGTTTGCAATATCTGCTCAAATCCATCGCGAAATACTTCGTTTATCTGCGTGGTCGAAAATATAAAAGACGTGATGGCCATTGAAAATACCCATCAATTTAACGGATTGTACCACGTTTTGGGCGGAATTATCTCGCCAATGGATGGAATCGGCCCTTCTGACCTTGAAGTTGACTCGCTGGTTGGCCGCGTAAATGCAGGTGGGATTGATGAGGTTATTTTAGCCCTGAGCACCACGATGGAAGGAGATACCACCAACTTTTTCATTTTCAAAAAGCTTAAAAACCTGAATGTAAAAATATCGACCCTCGCCCGTGGCGTTTCAATTGGCGACGAGCTGGAATATACCGACGAAGTTACACTGGGACGCTCGATCGTTAACCGGATGAACTTTGAGGATTCAATAATTCAATAAAATCACGGTAAAAGTAAAAAGGTAAACACAACAAATACTGAATGAAACTATCCATCGTCATTGTCAATTACAACGTTAAATATTTTCTGGAACAGTGTCTTTATGCCGCTTTCAAAGCTGCATCGAAGTTAAGTTCAGAAATTATTGTGGTTGACAACGATTCGGTTGATGGCTCTTGCCAGATGGTTACCGAAAAATTTCCGGAGGTGACACTAATTGCCAACAAAGAAAATGTGGGTTTTTCGAAAGCCAACAACCAGGCCATCAGGATTGCAAAGGGTGAATACATTTTACTCCTGAACCCGGATACAGTGGTTGATGAAGACTGTTTCTTTAAAATTGTTCGATTCATGGACAAAACTCCTGATGCCGGAGGATTGGGTGTAAAAATGATCGATGGCAAAGGCAAGTTTCTGCCCGAATCGAAACGCGGCTTGCCAACTCCTGAAGTTGCCTTCTGGAAAATGTTCGGATTTTCAAGCCTTTTCCCTTATTCAAAACGATTTGGCCGATATCACTTGGGCTACCTCGACAACGACCATATTCACGAAGTTGAAGTGCTGGCAGGTGCTTTTATGCTCCTTCGCCGCAAAACACTCGATAAAGTTGGCTTGCTCGATGAAGATTATTTTATGTATGGCGAAGACATCGACCTTTCGTACCGTATCACAAAGGGTGGTTATAAAAACTATTATTTCCCGGAAACGACCATTATTCACTATAAAGGCGAAAGCACCAAAAAGGGCAGTATCAATTACGTGAAAATGTTTTACAACGCGATGATCATCTTTGCAAAGAAACACTTCTCGAAAGGAAACGCCCGCCAATATGCAATTTTAATCAATCTGGCAATTTACTTTCGGGCCATTTTGACCCTGGCCGGACAGTTCATTAAATCAACTTTTTTACCAGCGGTTGATGCACTGACAATTTACGTTGGATTCGCCATTTTATTGCCCAATTGGGAAGCTTACAAATATGAACGAGGTTACTATCCTCCTGAATATTTGAACTTTGCTGTTCCAATTTATATACTGATTTGGATTTGTTGCATCTGGTTTAACGGAGGATACCGGAAAAACATTCGGTTCGGGCGAATCTTTAAAGGTTTGCTTTGGGGCACACTTTCCATTCTTATTTTTTATTCGCTTGTTGACGAAAGTATGCGCTATTCGAGGGCATTGATACTTTTGGGCTCGGGCTGGGCATTTTTAGCACTGCCCGCCTACCGGTATTTGTTATACAAACTACGAATGACCGGGCTGGAACTTGAACTCGACCAGCAAAAACGTATTGCTGTGGTTGCTGCTCTTGAAGAATCAAAACGAATATCGGAACTTATCGCCCAGTCAGGTTTAAATATTGATACGGTTGGTTTTGTTTCGCCCGACGATTCGGTGCACCAACAATTTTATCTGGGAAATATTCATCAATTGCCAGAAATTATCAGGATCAATAAAATTGACGAACTGATTTTTTCTGCCGGTGATATTCCTTCACAGGAAATTATCCGGACCATGCTCGATTTGAGCGATCTGAACATCGACTACAAGATTGCACCTCCAGAAAGCCTTTCAATTATTGGCAGCAACTCAATTTCGACTGCCGGCGATTTGTATGTGGTTCACATCAACTCAATTGCAAAGGAAAACAACAAACAAAACAAACGTGCTTTCGACTTTTCAATAGCAATTTTCCTAGTTATTTTCTCTCCATTCATAATTTGGTTCATGCATACCAAGACAGGTTTCTTCATTAGTATTTTTGAAGTTTGCACCGGAAGAAAAAGTTGGGTTGGCTACTGCACCGGAACTAAAAATCATTTACCGCCGATTAAAAAAGGCATCCTCTCCCCTGCTTCACTTTATCCTGAAACCATTCAGGAGAAAAAGAAAGATGAACTTAACATTGTTTACGCCAAAGACTACAAGCTACTTTACGATTTTGAAATTGTAATGAAAGCCTGGAGAAATATCGGGAAATCATGAATCACCACCAACTTGAATTTGGGAAAATTCGTTTCAGGGCATTGGAACCCAACGACATCGAATTGTTATACGAATGGGAAAATGATGCAGAAATATGGGATGTGAGCAACACTTATGAGCCATTCTCAAAGTTTATCCTGTCCAAATACATCAAGGAATCGCAGCGCGATATTTACGAAAGCAAGGAACTACGAATGATTATTGAGACGCTTGACGGGAAAGCAGTAGGCGCCATCGACCTGTTCGATTTTGATCCATTCCATTTAAGGGCCGGTGTTGGTATTCTGATCCATGATGAAAAAGACCGGAAATTGGGCTATGCCAATGATGCACTTCAATTACTTTGCAGCTATGCCGCCAATTATCTCAGGCTTCACCAACTGTTTGCCAATATTACCGCTGATAATCTGGCAAGCATACAGTTATTCAAAAACAACGGATTTGAACTTTGCGGCACCAAAAAAGACTGGCGAAACACCATGGATGGCTGGAAAAATGAATTGATGTTTCAGAAAATACTGTAATTCTACCACTGATTACACAGATTGCCACAGATTAATTTTTGCAAGTGTTAAAACACACTGTACCTTGTTTACGCTGTCTCAGAAAAGAGGGGTTGCTGGTTTTGCCACTGTGACGCACTTTTGTGTTGGATAAAAAATAGAGTTGCATTAGGAGCAGTCTCGTTTAACCCAAATTAGGTTCATTATTTGAAATCGTCCGACCGAATTTGTCCACTAACATATCCTTTCGGGTTATCTCCTTTTTGGGATTATTAGTAAGCCCATAATCGTGATCCTCAAACCATTTGCACCAAAATGGATTTCTTTCCTTGTCAATAATTCCTTTTTCTACTGTCATAAGTTTTAGAATTAAAAAAAGTTATAAATTTGAGTCCAGTCCGAAAAGAGGTTTTTCGTCATTGCGAACGAAGTGAAGCAATCTCAACATACATATTACCAATGATATGAGATTGCTTCGTGCCTCGCAATGACGTGCTTTTAGACTTTTCGGAGCAGACTCAATTTTGTTTTCTGCAATTTCAATTTTGTTGAGCTAATTCGTCGGCTCTTCTGGTGTTTAATTCTGGTCAATAATGGTTATGTCTTTTGCTTCAATGTTTCCTTCTCCTGAAACAATAAAAGAATAATTTTTTTATTGTTTCCATCGAAAAACTTTTCCCTTGCGTAGGCATATTGACAGTTTCGTTCATTGTAGAATCTGACCACGAAAACATGGCAATATCGCTAATCCCATCACTGAACATTGCGATTAACAAGAGTAATCCGACTATAGCTGGATTCAATCCAAAAACATCGGTGTAAAAAATAAATAGAAAAGTGGGCACGCCCCGCCATGCAATATTAGCTGCACCATCGCCAAGTGCATACCCGATTTTTTCTTTTAAGGTTTTTTCCACAAGTGTTGGTTTTTAGTAGTTAGATAAATCTGAAATAAAAGCCAAAAATGAGATATTCTTATTGTATTTGCAACAAGAAGTGTTTATTGACATATTTTTTATTCCTCAGGTCACTAATAATCAACAAAAAACCCGGTTGTTAACCGGGTTTTCGAGCGTTGCTGTTTTTATGGGATTCGGGCAATGCGCCTGACTGACGGCAGTTCGGGTTTGTAACCGAGTTTTAAACGGAGATAAAAATCTCTGCACCAAACCGCAGCCCCAAATTATTTTGCAGGGTCTAGGATTCGCAGGGACACTCTTTTATTGCATCGCATAGGGCAAACAATTCATCGACTTTGGAGAGAGTGCGGTACTATTCCGTAAAGATATTTCGAATTAGATAATCTTTTAAATGTGGAAGATGAATATCAGTATTTTGTGTGTGACAAAATTATAAGTACTACTGAAGATGCTGAAAATGCTGCGATTGAACTTCGTAAAATTTGGAATTTAGGATATGACCCTATCCCAAATGTTACTGAAATGCTTGAAGATAAAGGATATAAAGTAATTGAAGTTGATGCGCCAGATTCTTTTGATGGATTTAAAGCTGATGTTGGTGAAAAAAAAGTAATCGTACTTCGCAAAACCAATCCTGATGATGATATTGTACGAAAAAGGTTTATAGCGTTACAGGAATTAGCCCATCATGCTTTGAAATTTCCTGAGAATATTAGCGAAAAAGAAGAAGAAAAGCTTTGTCATTCTTTTGCCAGTGCATTGTTATATCCAGCCGAGATGGCTCGAAAAGAGATGCAAAAAGAAAGGTTTCATTTCTACCAAAATGAGCTTCAACTTATCAAGGAAAGATGGGGTATTTCATTTTCAGCAACTTTTAGCCGTGCATTGCAATTGGGAATTATCAATAGCAATGTTTATAAAAGATTCAATATAGGTTATCGGTCACGAAAATACCATGAGCCGAATAATGAACCGGGACGTTTCCCGGGAAAAGAAAGGCCTGTGCGAATGGAGCGGTTGGTTTATGTAGGTTTAGCCAAAGAAGTTTTGACAATTAATGAAGCTGCCTATTTTGCAGGCATTTCTTCATGGACTCTCAGGTCACAAATGAATCAATTGGTATGAAGATCGTTATAACAGGTGTCAGTGTGTTTTTCGACTTGTACCATTTACCGGTACTTCCAGAGTTTTTCGCTTTGGAACTTGAAATTCACACTACAGATTTTGTATATAACGAAATAACAAACTCAGTGCAAAAAAGCGAATTTGCCATTTTTGAACGAAGTAAAAAGCTTCATATTATAAGGATAACACCTGATGAAGAAGATGAAATCCGCGCTATGAAACTTTTCCGGTCTAACAAGTCGTTCCCTGACCGAACCGTTCTATGGAAAGCAAAACAATATAAGTGCGCCTTGCTTACCTGTGATAGTCAAATACTTACATTAAAGATCCTTCAATTCGCCAAAATATGATATAGATTATGAAAATATGAAAAACCCAGCTGCAAACCGGGTTTTTCATATCTCAAATTTGTAGAATTATATCTTAGGCAACACCCACGGTTCCCTGTATTCCGGAACCAAAAATTTATTGGCTTCATCATCGTTAATGAACTGTCGTTTTTCAGTATCCCAATATAAGCGACGTCCGGTGCGGAGTGCAATATTTCCCAAATGAGCAACGCGGGCTGTATTGGCAGCGATGGCAATGCTGGCGTTGAGGTTGCGGTTGCGGTCTTTTACGCCTTCAATAAAGTTGGCCATGTGATAGTCAAGTCCTTTGCCGGTTCCTTTTTGCAATGGAACACGTTCAATCAGGTCTTTATCTTTCTTTCTCTCCGGAATTACTTCCCAGCCATCGCGGTCAACAACCAAGGTTCCATTGTTTCCGACATAGCCGACACCGTGATTTCGTCCGTAATAACCACCATCAATACCTGTTCCGTGATCCCAAAGCATGGTGTGTCCATCGAACTCGAACAAAGCCTGCAAGGTGTCTGGAGTTTCGGAAGCATCGTCAGGATAAGCATATTTGCCACCCATCGACATGATTGATTTCGGCGATGGATCACCCATACCGAACAGTCCGTAATCGATGATGTGAACACCCCAATCGGTCATTAATCCGCCGGCATAATCGTAATACCAGCGGAAGTTGAAATGAAAACGATTAGGATTGAACGGACGTTTCTTCGCTGGCCCGAGCCAGAAATCATAATCAACTCCTTCCGGAGCTTCACCATCTGGTTTTACCGGAACTGGTTCCATCCATCCCTGGTAAGCCCAGGTGCGCACTGTACGGATTTTACCAAGTTTTCCTGATTTGACAAAATCAACGGCTGCCATCCAGTGCGGGTCGCTCCGTTGCCACATGCCCACCTGAACCACAGTTTTGTATTTGTTGGCCGCGCGTTCCATGATATTGATTTCTTCGATGGAATTGCCCAGCGGTTTTTCGCAATAAACATCTTTTCCGGCCTGACAGGCTTCCACCATCGGCAAACAATGCCAGTGGTCGGGAGTACCGATGATTACCACATCCACATCTTTGTCTTCCAGCAATCTTCGGTAATCGCTGTACAATTTGGGTTTAAAACCTTGAGCCTTTTCAGTTTCGGCAGCACGTTTGTTCATCACATTGCTATCGACATCGCAAATGGCCACACATTCAGTATTCTTTTGACGAAGGAAGGCTGCCAGATTTGCAAAACCCATTCCGTTAATACCAATAGCGCCGCAGCGCAATTTATCGTTGGCACCTACGCAGGAACTTACCGGGATAGGCATTGTAGCAGCAAGACTGAGCCCGACTGCTGCTGTTGTTGTACTTTTCAGAAAATTTCGTCTATTGGTCATTTTAAGATTATTAGATATTAAACATTAGATGATAGAACCAGAAACCAAAATAAAAGCTCCAACTTGAAACCTGGAACTTCTATTATTTCTGCATGGCATCGTCGAACGCCACATCCGAAGGATCGAAGTCGCTGTATCGAACAAAATCGCAGGCCTCAACAGCTCCGGCTTCACGGTTCATTCCGCTGTCTTCCCATTCTACGGAAAGTGGGCCGGTGTATTTAATGTCGTTAAGCGCGCGGATAATGTTTTCGAAATCAACTTTTCCACGGCCCAAGCTCCGGAAATTCCAGTAGCGGCGGTTGTCTCCAAAATCGGTATGTCCGCCGAAAACGCCAATATCCATAGGGTGCTCGCTCCAGTATGCATCTTTCATGTGAACATGGAAAATTCGGTCGGAAAATTCGTAGATGAATTTCACGTAGTCAACGCCCTGATAACCAAGATGGCTTGGATCGAAGTTGAACCCGAATGCTGGATGGTTGTTCACCGCTTTCAGCGCGCGGCGGGCAGTCGCGATGTCGAAAGCGATTTCCGAAGGATGTACTTCGAGCGCGAATTTGATGCCCATCTTCTGGTATTCGTCCAGGATTGGGATCCAGCGTTTGGCAAAATCTTCGTAGCCCTTGTTCAGCATGTCCTGATTAACAGGTGGAAACGCGTAAAGCATGTGCCAAATTGAACTTCCGGTGAAGCCAATTACCGTGTCGAGTCCCAGCATTTTGGCTACTTTCCCGGTTTTTATCACCTCGGCAGCAGCGCGTTGGCGCACACCTTCAGGATCGCCATCGCCCCAAATATAATTCGGTAAAATACTTTTGTGACGTTCGTCAATCAAATCGCACACGCATTGTCCAACCAAATGTGTTGAAATAGCAAATAACTGAAGGTCGTATTTGGCGAGTGTTTCTTTGCGCTCATCGCAATAAGCCTGATCGGCTTTGTCGATTTCAATATGATCGCCCCAGGTGCAAAGTTCGAGGCCATCGTAGCCAAACTCAAGCGCCTTTTCACAAATTGTTTCAAAGGGAAGGTCGGCCCATTGTCCGGTAAATAATGTTACTGGTCTGCCCATAATATTTTTGTTTTTGAAAGTTTATTGGTTAATAATATCGAATAAGGAACGAGAAATAAGAAATAAGGAACGGATACTTTGATGTTTCATATTTTCTACTCGGTGTTTCTAATTTTTAAAAATCGTTCAATTAAATACAACTGGCCCGATGAACTCCAGTCATCGGATCAGAATACTTGGAACTACCCGAAGGGAACCCATTTTACATTGTCATTGTATCCCGCTTCAACTACCGCATCAATGAACTGCATTCCGCGGATACCATCTTCAACGCCCGGATAATCGAGCCATTCGGGTTTTGGTTGTTCGCTGTTTATTTTAGCCCGAAGTGTCAAAGAGAAATTGCGGTAAATATTTGCGAAAGCTTCCAGATAACCTTCCGGATGGCCTCCCGGAGTGCGGGTATTGGCATTGGCAGCAGCTCCCATAGAAGTGCCAACACGCAATATTTCGGTAGGTTTGCCAGTCCATTTGGCAATCAAAGTATTTGGTTCCATCTGTGCCCATTCCAATCCGCCTTTGTCGCCGTAAACACGTATTTTCAAAGCATTTTCTTCTCCTGCAGCAATTTGTGTGGCAATCAAAACACCTTTGGCCCCATTGTCGAAACGGAGCAGAACGGCGCCATCATCATCCAACAAACGGCCGGGAACAAACACATTCAGTTCGGCACACAGTGAGGTCGTTTTTAAACCTGTAATATATTCTGCTAAATGATGTGCATGAGTACCAATATCGCCCATGGCACCGGCTTTTCCTGAGCGTTTCGGGTCTGTCCTCCATGATGCCTGCGGATTTCCGGTATCTTCAAGTTTTGAAGACAACCATCCCTGAGGATATTCAACAAATATTTTGCGGATTTTGCCCAACTGACCTTCTGCAACCATTTGTTTGGCCTGTTTGACCGCGGGGTATCCCGAGTAAGTGTGGGTCAATGCAAGCAATAAACCTGTTTCCTGCAATTTAGCCCGAAGTTGCAACGCTTCGTCAAGAGTGAAAGTGATTGGTTTGTCAATCACCACGTTGAAGCCATTTTCGAGCGCCATCATGGCCGGGCCGAAATGGGCAAAGTTGGGGGTAACGATGGTTACAAAATCCATCCGGTCGCCTTCGGGCAACTTTACTTCATTTTCAAACATTTCCTGATAGGTTTTATATACCCGGTTTTCCGGAAGATAATAGGATTTTCCGGAGGAAAGGGAAATTTCAGGATTGATACTGAAGCAGCCACAGGCCAGCTCGATTTGTCCGTCCATAAAAGCTGCAATGCGGTGAATGGCACCGATAAAGGCATCACTACCGCCACCGACCATTCCCATACGTAATTTGCGATTCATCATATTGGTTAAATTTAATTGGTTTATAAATTATGTGCCCGGTTTTTTGGACGGATAAAATTAGAAAACTTTTTTAGATGAAGCTGTTAAATGGTCAAAAACCAACCAGACCAGGATGGTTAATTTTTATGCCCAAATTTTGGTAAAGGTTAATCAGATTCTTATCTTTGGTGCAAATTACTAAACTATACCAATATGGAAAGACGATTATTTTTACGCAATGCAGCAGGAACGATCGCTGCCATTGGCCTTGCAGGATCAACAAAGGCCTTTGCTTCTGAAGAAATAGTTTCAAACGAAGCCCAGTTCAAATTAAAATATGCCCCCAGCTTTGGCACTTTCAAGGAACATGCCGGCGAGGATTTGTTCGATCAGATCAAATTTATGAGCGATCAGGGCTTCCGCGCCATTTTCGATAATGGCCTGATGAACAAGGAAACTGCAGTTCAGGAAAAAATTGCTGCCGAACTTGCCCGCCGGAACATGGATTTGGGACCGTTTGTATTGTATGCCGACTTCGCAGTGAAATCAATGGTAACTCAGGATCCAGCCATCAAAGACATGCTGAAAAAGAAAATGGTGGAAGGCGTGGAATGTGCCAAACGTACCGGTGCCAAATGGGCATTGGTTGTGCCCGGCCGTTTCGATGAAGGTTTGGAATGGGATTACCAGACTGCCAATGTAATTGACAACATGAAAATGTGCTGCGAAGTGGTTGAAAAGAGTGGATTGATTTTGGTCATGGAGCCTCTCAACGCATGGACCAATCACCCGGGTTTGTTCCTGACCAAAATTCCGCAGACCCATATGATTTGTGAAGCTGTTAATCATCCATCATGCAAGTTGGTGAACGACCTATATCACCAACAAATTACAGAAGGCAACCTGATACCAAATATCAACAAAGCATGGAATAACATCGCAGCGTTCCACATTGGCGACAATCCGGGACGAAACGAACCAACAACCGGCGAAATCAACTATAAAAATGTGTTTAAACACATTCACAGCAAAGGATACAATGGTACTTTGTGCTGCGAACACGGCAAAAGCATCAAAGGCAAAGAAGGCGAAGTTGCTTTCTTAAAGGCATACCGGGAAGTGGATTCGTTTTAACCGAAGGTCAAATCCCCAGTTCCTTCAACGCCGTATAAATTTTTCCTGATTCAAATCCCCGCCCCATGGCAAACCGCATTAGTTTGTTGCGCTTGTCGTACTGATCTTTCGATTTAAGAGTTTTAGCTTTGTCTGCCAATAACTTCAGTAGTTCATTGGCATAACCTTCGTCTTCAATTTCTTCAAAAGCCAGATCCAGAATTTCCTGATTTATTTTTTTCGACCGAAGCATGTGTTCTATTTTCTGCTTTCCCCAATGGTTAAACCTGAATTTGTCTTTTACATACGCTCTTGCAAAACGCTCGTCATCAAGATATTTTTCATCAATCAGCTTTTCGATAACCGGTTCAGATTCTTCTGAAGAAAGTCCGTAGAGTTTAAGTTTCTCCGAAATTTCAGAAATACATTTCTCTGATCTGCTGCACAATACAGCTGCTTTGTCGTAGGCAATATTTTGTTCGTGTGTAAATTCCATTGATTAAATTTTTACCTAAAGATACGGTTTCTTGCATACCGTAAGTGGAGTTGACTAACTTGAAGAGCTGAGTATATCAAGTGAAGTTTAAGTACATTGGGAGAAGATCATGGGCTTTAGGCCTGAATCAGCTTATTCGATTTTGCCTAATCGCTCAAATTTCTCGGAAGCCGCCATTCCATTTGGGTTGCAGCCCGGCTGACCTTCCGGAACCTCAAGTCCCATTTTTTGGTAATATTCTACCCAAGTTGGGAAAAACTCACTGGTTTTCGGATCCTTAAAAGTCATCGGATTGAGTTCAAAGACCAAATCGGTTGCAAAGGCCAAATACACAAATTCGGAGCAATAATGAGCGGTGTCGGATAGGATGTAGCTGAAATTGTAGGGTTTTCCCAGCAGTTGTTTCGCCTTGGTAAGTGCGGCCGGAACCGTTTTTTGCCATTCCGCTTTTAACCGGTAGGCAATCACAGTTACCGAATTGCCTTCGGGATGCAGAAACTCTTCGAGCGAAATCACACAGGTTCCGCCAACCGGACTGGCATGCAACACAACAATCCCGGTATCCGAAACTTCGACCAAACCCACATGCGAAAAATGGGTTTCGGCAAATGTCTGTGTCACTTTATCGATGGCTTCCGAAATGTTTTCAGTTGACTTTTCCCGAAACAAGATATCGCCTGATTGCAATTTGATTTTTGGGGCGGGTTGGGCGCAGGCAAAAAGCCCGGCAAGGAGTATGGGAAGTATGGATAGTTTTAATCTACTCACGATCATGGCTTATTCCCGATTAAGAAACCGTTCAATCCCTGAAATAAATTCTTTCATTTCGTCGAACATTTCAAG
>JANONW010000437.1:0-25978 GCA_031421065.1 Prolixibacteraceae bacterium | reverse complement strand
CCAATTTTATACCGTTCCCCACAACAATGTCATGTGATCCGAAACATCTCCTGAAAATAAAAAGGAATACCTTTCAATTAAAGATATTTGGGATGCATCTAAATCGCCCAGAGAAAATACAGAAGAACAACTTTCCATTTTTTACAAAAATCAATACGAAAAAGCAAGGAAATCACGAATACGGTGGATACAGTATTCATCAGCTGTTGCAGCAATTCTGTTGATTGCATTGGCAATTTCAGTTTTGATACCCCAAAAAAGCACCAACCAGACGGAAAGTTTTCAGGTATTTTCGGTGCCGCTTGGTTCACGTTCCAAAGTTTTACTTGCCGATGGTACCGAGGTCAGCCTGAATTCAGGAAGTGAACTAAAATATTCTTCCAATTTTTCAGCAGGCAACAGGGTGGTGCAATTAACCGGCGAAGGATTTTTTGAGGTAAAATCTGACAAAGAACATCCGTTTCTGGTAAAAACCAGTGACTTCGATGTAAAAGTTACGGGCACACGGTTCAATGTTTGTGCCTATCCTGAAAATAAAAATTTGAGTGCAGCGCTAGTTGAAGGAAAAATTGAACTGAAAATGAATGGCACAAATCAAAGCTTTGAAATTAATCCCGGCGATAAATTTGAACTCGACCGGAAAACACGAAAATATACTTTGGAAAATGCTGTTATCGAATCTGAAATAGCTTGGAAGGACGGAGAATTTATTTTCAGAAAAATACCTTTCCCCGATTTGGTGCAACGGCTTGAACGCTGGTACGATGTTAAACTCAATTATTCGGGCGCTGAACTGCAAAATTATACTTTTACCGGACGGTTTAAAAATCAGGAAACTATCTGGCAAGTACTCGATGCCCTAAAGCTTACATCTCCAATTGATTACCGGAAAACTACATTCAGGGAATTTGAAATTATTTATAAACCTTTAAAAATGAAATAATTAAAAAAGGAAGACGATTTGTCGCCACAACATTTCGCCTTCCGAAACAATCAATTATTATTAATTGTCTAAACACTTCAAATCTATGAAAAAAAAATGGATTCAACCGAGGGGCAAGTCTTGCATTGACGTCCCTCTAATTGTGAGAATTATGAAATTAGTAACACTTTTTCTATTTGTTGCGGTGATGCATGTTGCAGCCGCAACTTACTCTCAAACCACCAAGCTTACGATTGTTGGTCAAAACCTGAGTATTGGCGATATCCTTGACCGGATTGAAAAACAGTCCAATTTCTCGTTTTTCTTCAACGCGAATCAGATTGATCTGTCGAAACGGATCAATATTTCCGCTGATAATCAGTTGGTAAGTAAAATTCTGGACGAAATTCTAACTGGTTCAGGATTAACTTATACCGTTAACAACAAATTGATAGTTATCCACAAACCGGGAGAATCTGACAATCTATTTCCCAGTCAGCAAACCAGCAAAGTTACCGGTAAAGTAACTGACTCATCTGGTGGGCCGCTTCCGGGAGTTTCGATAGTTGTGAAAGGCACAACAACCGGAACCATTACCAATATTGATGGGGGCTATTCTTTGTCAAATGCTCCGGCAAACAGCACCATCGTTTTCTCGTTTGTGGGAATGAAAACAGAAGAGATTTTAGTTGGCAATAAAACAGTTATTAATCTGACCATGACTGAGGAATCGTTTGGGTTGGATGAAGTGGTCGCCATTGGTTACGGAACGGTAAAGAAAAGTGATGTTACCGGGGCTGTGACCCGTATTTCGGAAGAGACACTGAAAGAAAGGCCTGTGAACAACATACTGCAGGCCATGCAGGGAAAAGCAGCCGGTATCGACATTACCTCGAATATCAAACCTGGCGAGCTTCCGCAAATTACCATTCGCGGTAACCGCTCAATTTCAGCGTCCAATGCACCTCTTTATGTAATCGATGGTATTCCGTTCGCTGCGGGTAATGTGGCCGATATTAATCCAAACGATATAGCATCGGTGGAAATACTAAAGGATGCATCGGCAACAGCTATTTACGGTTCACGCGGTGCCAATGGTGTTATCCTGATTACTACGAAAAGAGGGGAAAAAGGGAAAGGTAACAATCAGTTATGATGGTACCGTTTCGCTCGACTCCTACAAATCGCTTACCGACTGGATGGATGGAGAGGAATATATTGAACGGTGGAGACTAGCCTTAATGAACGGTGGACTTTATGGCACTGAAAAATTTACCAATTTAATAGCTTGGTGAACTATGTTTAGGTGGTACATGTATCACTTTTATTAATGCTTTATGAAAAACCAACAAACTAACAGACAAATGAAAACCTACTTGTATCTATTTCTGATTTTTATTCTTACCGGAGCTTGTCAGGCAAAAAAACTGCCAGTCATCGAAACTGGTTCAATTACCCCAATGCCAGATGAATGGATCGATAAAGATACCAATCATAAGGTAGTAAAGTTAACTGCTCGGATGGAAGGCAACAGCCTTAGTTTTTACTTCCACAACAATCCGTTTATTGGCGACGAAATGGTTTTTTATAACAGCAGCAAACAAAATCCCGATGAAGTTACTGATATGAAAAAAGAAGAGACATACAATACGAATGTAAAAAACAAACAGCTTTACAGTATCAATCTAACCACGAAAAAAATCAGTCAGCTAACATTTAGTTCCTCACCAATGAATGGTGAAATTGTTTCCGAAAAAACCAAAACAGTTTTCTACCAAATAAAAGACAGTGTCTTTTCACTTCAACTTTCAACAAAAGAAGCAAAACTGGTTTATGTTTTTCCTGAAGATTTTAAAGCATCTATTACCACAGTAAATGCTGATGGCACATTGTTAGCTGGTTCAAGGGCTACTGATGACGAAAAACAAATTCTGAAAAATAACCCTCAGAAGAGCGATTTCTTCAATTTAATTTATGAAGCAAAACTGCCTAAAACTTTATTTGCCATCGAAATAAAAACTGGTCAGCTTAATAAAATATTTACCGATAGTGCATGGCTCAATCACGTGCAATTTTCTTCTGTAAATCCTGCCTTACTGATGTTTTGCCACGAAGGGCCCTGGCATAAGGTTGACAGGGTCTGGACGATCGATGTGAATACAAAACAGGTTACTCAGATTCATCGCCGCACAATTGATAGAGAAATATGGGGACATGAATGGTTTGGCAAAAGCGGAAAGACAATCTGGTTTGATCTGCAACAACCAAGAGGTGAAACATTTTTTGTAGGTGGCTATGATGTCGCTTCAGGCAAAGAAATAAAATACAGCTTGCTTCGCAATGAATGGAGTGTACATTACAATTCCAACTCTACTGAAACATTATTTGCCGGCGATGGCGGCGACCCAGGTGCTGTGGCCAAGGCGCCCGATGGGCAATGGATCTATTTATTTACACCCGACGGTGATAAATTCAGCTCAGAAAAACTGGTAAATATGAAACATCACCATTATAAACTGGAACCAAATGTTCATTTTAGTCCCGATGATAAATGGATTATCTTTCGGGCAAACTTCGAAGGCGAAGCCAATGTTTACGCGGTGGAAGTGAAGAAATCGGAAATATAGATCATCCATAGGTCAAACTTTTTTAACTCAATCAAAAAATAATAAACCAACTTTTCAAAACGAACCATGAATAAACACTCAAAAAATCCAATGTTTGCAGGGATTCTATTGGCATTGTTGATGCTGACTTATTCGCCTTGCCAAAGTCAGGAAAAAAGCCAGCAACCCGGTTGGCCGCAAATTACCAAAGAAACAAAACCCTGGAGCCGCTGGTGGTGGATGGGGAACAGTGTCAATCCTTCCGATCTGAAAACCGCGATGGAAGCCTATTCCAAAGCCGGATTGGGTGGATTGGAAATCACCCCGATTTATGGAGTTCATGGTTATGAAGACAAATTCATCAAGTTCCTTTCTCCTGAATGGATTGATCATCTGAAATACACGCTTCAGGAAGGCAAACGTTTGGATATGGGAATCGACCTGGCAATGGCTTCAGGCTGGCCTTTTGGTGGTTTATGGGTTACGCCCGAAGATGCCTGCAAATACATGGCTGTGGAATCATATTCATTGCAGGAAGGCGAACAACTTCAGGAGAAAGTTGAAATGGTTCAGGAGCCAATGCTTCGCACGATCAGTCGCAAAAATCTGGAGATTTCTCAACTGAAATATCCGGTCAGCGCCAATGCCGACAGCCTGCAAAACTGGGCCATCGATCAGGTGCGGTACCCCAATCCAATGCCGCTTCAGGCACTGATGGCCTATTCCAATAAAGGTGACATCCTGAATATTACTTCAAAAGTTGATTCTGAAGGAAAACTCAATTGGACAGCTCCTGCAGGTTTGTGGAAATTGTTCGCTGTTTTCGAAGGTTGGCATGGCAAAATGGTCGAACGCGCCGGACCTGGCGGTGAAGGCGATGTGATCGATCATTTTTCGGCCAAAGCCATTGACAATTATCTCGGACATTTTACAAATGCATTTAAGGGGCACGATATTAGCGGATTGCGTTCATATTTCAACGACTCGTATGAAGTGGACGATGCGCGTGGCGAAGCCAATTTTACACCGCTGATGTTCGATGAATTTCAAAAACGGCGCGGTTACAACCTCCGCGAATACCTCCCGGCATTACTGGGACTTGATACTCCTGAATACAATCACCGAGTTTTGTGCGACTACCGCGAAACCGTTTCTGACCTGATTCTTGAAAATTACACCAAACGCTGGCACGATTGGGCTGCAAAAGGCGGAAAAATCATTCGCAACCAGGCTCACGGTGCTCCGGCCAATATCCTCGATTTGTATGCTGCTGCCGATATTCCTGAAACCGAAGGCGAAGACATTGTGAAGGTGAAAACCGCTTCGTCGGTGGCGCATGTAATGGGCAAAAAACTGGCGTCGTCTGAGTCGGCCACCTGGCTGAAAGACCATTTTGAAGCATCGTTGTCAGATGTAAAACATGCGGTTGACCTTTTCTTTCTGGCTGGCATCAACCATGTTTTTTACCACGGAACCACCTTTTCGCCTCAAGATGTTTCATGGCCTGGCTGGATGTTTTATGCCGCCGTACATTTTGGGCCAACCAATTCGTTCTGGAACGATTTCGGAACTTTGAATAATTACATAGCCCGTTCTCAATCGTTTCTACAGGCAGGAAAGCCAAATAATGACGTGTTGCTGTATTATCCGATTTCTGATGAATATGCAGTTCGCGGAAAATCGATGTTGCTGCATTTTGATGGCGCGGCAAAAGGCTCGGCGGTTCGAAAATCGGCTGAATACCTTTTCGAAAAAGGATTTGCATTCGACTATATTTCCGACCGGCAGATTGCCCAACTCGAAACTAAATCAGGCAAAATCCTGACGGGCGGAACAAGTTATCAAACCATTTTACTTCCTCCGGTGAAACTGATGCCTGTTGAAACGTTTGAAAAAGTAATCAATCTGGCCAGGAACGGGGCAATTGTTTTAATGGAAGAACTTCCTTTGGACGTGCCCGGTCTTGGCAATCTGGAAAATCGGCAGGTCAGACTGAAGGAATTGAAAAACTCCCTGCAATTTGTTTCGGCCACCGGAACTGCGAAAATTGCCAAAGTTGGCAAAGGCCGGATTTTGGTTGGCAATTTGTCTGATATGCTTGTTCATGCAAAAATCCGTCGTGAAACGATGTTCGATCGCAACCTTCAATGTATTCGCCGGATCGATGGGAATACCATGACTTATTTTATCGCCAATCGCGGTGCCGAAACCATTGACGGGCTTGTTCCGCTGGAAACGGCCATCGGTTCTGCTTTTTTGTACAATCCGATGAATGGCAGTTTTGGACAGGCAATTACAAAAGTTTCAGGCAAAACCAACATGGTTTACCTTCAGTTAAAACCCGGCGAAAGCTGTCTTGTCCAGGTTTTTACGGGTAAAACCAATGCTCCTGAATATGCTTGCCTGAAACCTTCAGGAGATAAAATAAACCTGAATTCAGACTGGTTATTGACTTTTATGAACGGAGGTCCCGAACTTCCGCAACCGGTGAAAATTTCGGAATTAGGCTCATGGACAGAATTGGAAGGCAGCGCCTACAAAGCTTTTTCAGGAACGGCAGTTTACAAAACAAGCTTTGCAAAACCATCAGGAAACGCACCATCGTGGCAGCTCGATTTGGGAAAAGTTGCCCACAGCGCACGTATCATTCTGAATGGGAAAAAATTGGCTACATTGATCAGCTCTCCGTATTCGGTGAATATTCCTGTAACTGAACTGACGGAAAAAAACACGCTGGAAATCTCGGTGACCAACCTGATGGGCAATCGCATGGCCGACATGGAGCGAAAAGGTGAACCGTATAAAATTTTCTACAATATCAATTTTCCGGCATACAAAGCATCCAATCGGGGCGCCGATGGGCTGTTTACCACTTTGGGATGGGAACCACAGGAATCCGGATTAATTGGTCCGGTAACTTTAACTCCGCTTCAGCAAATTAGATAAAGCCCCCTCCAAACCTCCCCCTCAAGGGGAGGCTTAAAACCCGCAACGCGCAACAATTCTTAAAACTGAAATCTATGAGTTCTATGTTTCTATGTGGTTCAAAAATAAAACTATTCCTGATTGCGCTGGCTTTTGTTGGTTGCAAATCTACCCAGAAGCCTTCGAAAATCGATCGGTTGGCACTGGTGACCCGCAACAATGTAGTGGTTGAACAACCTGACACGCTTGCCAGTTTGTCGGTCGGAAACGGCGAATTTGCTTTCACGACCGATGTTACCGGCCTTCAAACCTTTTATAAAGAGTACGAAAACGGCGTGACGCTTGGAACCCAGTCGAACTGGGGCTGGCACTCTTTCCCGAATACCGAAAATTATCAGGTGATGGAAAGCGCCAAATATTCCGATTACCGTGGACGAAAAGTGCCTTATCTGGCGCAGTTCCCTGGCGATGGACGCGATGCAAAAGCAGCCAACTATTTCCGCGAAAATCCGCAACGCCTGCAATTGGGCGTAATTCGTTTACTCCTGAAAAAGGCGGATGGAACTGAAGTAAAACTGGCCGATATTCAAAGTCCAAGACATAAGTTAACTCTTTGGGAAGGCCGCATCAGCAGTGAGTTTTCGGTGGAAGGTCAGCCGGTAAAGGTGGAAGTTTTCTGCCATCAGGGAAAAGACATGATTTCGGCAAAAATCAGTTCCCCGCTGGTTGAAAATGGCCAGTTAAAAGTGGAATGGATTTTTCCGTACGCAGTGCCAGTCAATACGCATTCAGGTTACGATTTTGCCTCTCCGGATAAACATGTGTCGCAATTGGAAAAGGTAGGAGAGAACAGCGCAAAAATACTCCGGACATTAGACAGCGACCAATACCAGGTGAAACTGGATTGGGAAGGACAGGCTGCTTTGGATGAAACCGAAAAACATCATTTTGTACTTTCGGCCAAATCAGGAAATACCATTTCGTTTAGCTGCTTGTTTGCTCCTGAAACAAAAACGGAAGTCTTGCCAACTTTTGCAGAAACTGAAACCAACAACCTCGAAACATGGAAAACCTTCTGGGAAACCAGCGGTATGGTTGATTTCTCTGAATGTACTGATTCGCGCGCCCCTGAACTCGAACGTCGGTTTGTTTTATCTCAATATCTGACCAAAATTCAAAACTCCGGTTCGTTGCCGCCACAGGAAACCGGATTGGTCTATAGCAGTTGGTACGGCAAATTTCACCTCGAAATGCACTGGTGGCATTCGGCGCACTTTGCAAACTGGAACCACCCGGAATATTTGGAAAAGCAATTGGATTGGTACCATACTATCTACCACAAAGCGCTCGAAACTGCCGAAATTCAAGGCTTTAAAGGTATTCGCTGGCCCAAAATGGTTGGGCCTGAAGGACAGAACAGCCCGTCGGGCGTGGGCAGTTACCTCATTTGGCAGCAGCCACATTTCATTTATATGGCCGAGCAGTTGTACCGCTGCAACCCGTCGCCTGAAATCCTGAACAAATACAAAGACCTGATTTTTGCCACTGCCGGGTTTATGGCCGATTTCGCCGTGCCCGATTCAACCGGACAAGTATATAATCTGCTGCCTCCGCTTATTCCGGCACAGGAACACTGGAAACGCGAAACCACCATGAACCCGCCTTTCGAACTGGCATACTGGTATTGGGGACTGACTGTTGCGCAACAGTGGCGCAATCGATTGAACATGCAGCCCGAACCAGTTTGGGAAGAGGTGCGAACCAAAATTGCAGCCCCGGTTCAGGAAAACGGTTTGTACCTCGGAATCGCCAATGCGCCTGATTCATATACCAATCCGGAAGCCATGAAAGATCATCCGATGGTAACCGGAATACTTGGGATCTTGCCTTTGTGGGACAAAATTGATCCGGAAGTGATGCGCAACACGCTGAAAGTGGTCATGCAAAAATGGGACTGGCCATCAACCTGGGGCTGGGATTACCCGATGGTTGCCATGTGCGCTACCCGTTTGAATGAACCTGAAATTGCTTTGGAAGCCCTGTTGAAAGATGTCCAGAAAAATACCTATCTGAAAAACGGGCACAATTACCAAAGCGAACGTTTGCGCATTTATTTGCCCGGCAACGGTGGTTTCCTGAAAGCCATTTCGCTGATGTGTGCCGGATGGGAAGGCTGCACCACCGAAAACCCCGGCTTCCCGAAAGATGGCAAATGGAACGTGAAATGGGAAGGCCTGACGAAAGATTTTGGTCCTCATGAGCCCCAGCCCTTCCCCAAATAGGGAAGGGAGTTTGGGCTGTGAAAGATATGATCGATTTCTTTTTCATGAGTATTTAAAAAAAGAATGTAACCGCAAGCGAGACTCCAGAGGAGTCAAATATTTGTAGCCCCGGGTGCAGTGAAACGAAACCCAGGGATGAATAGGCTAGTCAAGAACAAGGCGCAACTGCAATGATGTTTGAAACACGAAAGCTGTATGCGCTACATGTAGAAATCAAATGATAGATGTTTAACCGCTACGCGGTAAAAATTTACCTTGATGATTATTTCTACAATACTAAAATCGCTACGCGATAAAGCCGTACCCTGAAAGGGTAAAATATCAATAACCGCTGGTGAAGCGAAGCGTAACCCGTGGATAATGAAGCGAAGAAAAACAAGGCGCATCCAATAATGAAGTTTGAAAAATAAAAGCTGTATGCGCCGCATGTGAAAATCAAAGTTAAAATGATTACAGAAATGACAAAAAACTATATCATGACAAAAATCCTTCTCACCCGTGTTCTCCCCCTTGTGGGGGAGTTAGTGGGGGTCTTTTTTCTTATTTTTTTTAGCTTTTCCTCCTTCGCAGCTCCAACCCAAAAGCAAACCCTTTTCCTTTCCGGAACTGACAACACCCACACCAAAACATGGGAGTTTTTCTGCACCTCTGGACGAAACAGTGGCGTTTGGTCAAAAATTGAAGTTCCGTCGCATTGGGAGCAGCAGGGTTTTGGCGAATACGATTATGGCCGCGATTACCGCACCTATGGCAAAAAGTTCAAGTTTGCCGACGAAAAAGGGATGTACAAATACGCCTTTAAGGTTCCGGCTGACTGGAAAAACCGAAAGGTTTTTATTGTCTTTGAAGGTTCGATGACTGATACAGAAGTGAAAATCAATGGCCAACTGGCTGGCGACATTCATCAGGGTGCGTTTTACCAATTCAGGTACGATATAACCGATAAACTGAAATTTGGTCAGGAAAATTTGCTCGAAGCTACCGTCAGCAAAATGTCAGCCGATAAGTCGGTTAACAATGCCGAGCGTTTTGCCGATTACTGGGTTTTTGGTGGCATTTTCCGCCCTGTTTATCTTGAAGCTTTTCCGGAGGAACACATTGAGCGGGTGGCCATTGATGCCAAAGCCGATGGCACATTTACCATGGATGTTTTCCCGAAAAACCTGAAAGGGAAACGAACTGTTTTAGCCGAATTGTTGGATACACAAAATAAGGTAGTTGCCACCTGTAATTCAGTTGTAAACAGTGCCGATTCGCTCGTTATTTTAAACTGCAAAGTTGCTAATCCAGCTCTTTGGACTGCCGAAACGCCCAATCGCTATTCTGTTCGCGTTTCGCTGAAAGAAGGCAAAAACGAACTCTACAGTACTGCCGAAAAGTTTGGCTTCCGCACCATCGAAATACGGCAGGGCGACGGCATTTACCTGAACGGAACCAAAATCAAGATGAAAGGCATCAACCGCCACGCCTTTTGGCCCGAAACCGGGCGTTGTCTGAATAATCAGATTAACCTCGATGATGTGAAGTTGATGAAAGCAATGAACATGAACGCTGTGCGCTGTTCGCATTATCCTCCCGATCAGATTTTCCTGGATTACTGCGATTCTCTCGGTTTGTACGTTCTCGACGAACTGGCAGGCTGGCAAAATGCATACTCTACCGCCCCGGGCAAAAAGCTGGTGAAAGAAATGGTGATCCGCGATTTGAACCATCCTTCTATTATTTTTTGGGCCAATGGCAACGAAGGCGGAACCAACAAGGACCTGGACAAATATTTTGCTGTTTACGACAAATCAAATCGCCCTGTCATCCATCCGCACCACAGGCCGGGCAACGATTTTAGCGGAATCGACTGTAACCACTATGAAACTTATTCCAGCTCAAAAAAAATATTTGAGGAAGGCAAAATATTTATGCCTACCGAGTTCTTACACTCACAGGATGACGGAGGCGGGGGTGCAGCTTTGGAAGATTTTTGGGAACTTTTTTGGAGTACGCCGAATGCAGCAGGTGGTTTTCTCTGGGTGTTGGGCGATGAAGGAATCGTTCGCACCGATCTCAACGGATTTATAGATGTCAACCGGGTGAATGCTCCGGATGGCGTAGTTGGTCCACACCGAGAAAAGGAAGGTAGTTTTTATGCCATCCGCGAAATTTATTGTCCGGTAAAAATCAGCATGAAAAAACTTCCGGAGCAATTTGATGGAACGATCCCGGTTGAAAACCGTTATCATTTTACCAACCTGAAAGATTGCCGTTTCGAATGGCAACTGGTGAATTTCAGCACGGTTGCTGATCGCCAGGCTTCTCACAATGTGATGAAAAGCGGTATCCTTACCAGCCCTGACATCAAACCTCTGGAACATGGAATTTTAGACTTCGGACTTCGGTCTTCGGCCTCCGGTCTTCCTTCCGACTACAAAAAATACGATGCCCTTTATCTGAAAGTTTTTGACCGTTCAGGAGAAGAGATATACTGCTATAGTTGGAAGATAGGTGGAAACCTGCGTGCTGTTTTGCAACTGGTGAAAATGGACATCAGCGAACAGGAAAAGCAACAACGCGAGAAACTAAAGGCAGCCGGAATTGAGGCAGATAATATACTGCCTATCGAACAACAATCTGGCGATTTGTCCAATGAAAAAGGAGTTGCCGAACTGACAGAAAACGATAGCCTTTATACCTTGAAAGCTTCGGGAATAGAAGTGACTTTTAGTAAAAAAGATGGCAAAATCAGTAAGGTTTCCAACGACCTTGGATTGCCTGTTCCTTTCAATAATGGACCGGTTTTGGTTAGTGGAAACGCCAGGCTGGAAAGTATCAAACCGGTAAAAACCGACAAAAGTTATTCGCTGGAAATGACTTATTCAGGCGACCTGAAAAAAGTGATCTGGACCATGTTTAGCAGCGGCTGGCTGGCGATGGACTATGAATATCAAGTAACTGGCGGGCAAATGTTTACAGGTATTAGTTTCGATTTTCCGGAGTCGGATGTTATTGGCGCCAAATGGTTGGGCAAAGGTCCCTCACATGTGTGGAAAAACCGCACGGCTGGCGGTGTGCTCGATGTGTATCAGCGCATGTACAACAACCGTTTGCCAGGCGACAATAGTTGGGGATTGCCGCAATTCAAAGGCTATTATCCCGAAGTTTCGTGGATGGAATTCAATACCGTTGATGGCAAATTCACCGTGGTTGCTCAGGAAGACGATATGTTTGTCCGCCTGTTTAATTTCTACGGAATTTCAGGCCCGAAAAACTACCCGGCTTTGCCAAAAGGCGACATTTCGTTCCTCGATGGCATCCCGCCTATTGGCACCAAACTGGCAATGGGCATCAGCAACGACACCTGGAACCTCGGGCCAATGGGCGAATTAAATAAAATGGACAAACCGGTAAAGAGGATCCTGTATTTTTATTTCGGATTACTGAATTAACCCCGAATGGGGTAAAATAATAATAGCCCTGAGTGTAGTGACACGAAACCCGGGGTAAAAAGGAAAAAAAACACAAAGGCGCATCTGCAAATGATGTTTGAAACATACAAGATGTATGCGCCGCATGAGAAAATTAATATTCAAAAGTGAAGCAAAAAAATGATTGAAAATCGAAATTTCAATATTGCAAAAAAACAAAGCGACCGTGTCCTCCCCCTTCCGGGGGAGTTAGAGGGGGCTTCATATTCAACACGACGGAAATTTATCCAACAAACCATACTGGCCGGAAGCGCACTTTTTGCTTCAGGATTGACTGGTTTTGCTGCTATGCAGGATAAATCCTACTCGAAACGCGACATTTCCCGATTCGCCAAACGCTTGAAACCGCTTGGACGTATTCTGGAACTGGAAGGGTACTACGTTTGGGGAACCAGTCCGATTGTGGCGTCGGACGGAAAAATTCACGTATTCTTTTCGCGTTGGGATGCCAAAAAAGGAATGGGTGGCTGGCTCAACGGTTCGGAGATTGCCCATGCCGTGGCAGATAAACCCGAAGGTCCATATTCCGAAATTGAAACGATTCTGGCTCCACGTGGCGAAGGTTATTTCGATGGAACGACTTGTCACAATCCACACATTCAGTTTGTTGACGGAAAATATTTCCTGTTTTACATCGGCAATTCGAACAGAAAAACCGATACCAAGCGGATTGGACTTGCCACGGCTGATTCACTCAATGGGCCATGGAAACGACCTGACAAACCTTTATTGGAAGTAGGAGAAACTGGTTCATGGGACGATCATTGTACCTCGAACCCTGCTTTTCTGAAACATCCGAATGGGCAATACTGGCTGTATTATAAATCGTGGAACACGGAAGAGTATGAGCATCCGGTTGATCCTGCCATTCGAGGTAACCGTAAATATGGACTGGCCATTGCCGAAAAACTGGAAGGTCCGTATGTGAAATATTCAGGCAACCCGATTTTGGATTATTCGAAATTCGGAAATAACCGGCAACTGGAAGATGGCAATGTGTTTACGGAGAATGATCGGTATTACATGCTGGCGCGCGACATGGGCCGGTTCGATCATGAAGTGGGGATCATTCTGGAATCAGAAGATGGCATTCATTGGTCGGAGCCGAAGATCAGCTATTTTGGGTATAGCCATTATTTGCAGCAACCGCCGGCACCATCGCATCTGAAGAAATACGGTCGGTTTGAACGTCCTCAAATCCTAATGCAGAATGGGCATCCGATGCATTTGTTTGTGGCATCGCAAGGTGGAAAATACATGACCTCGACGGCTTTTGTTTTTAAAGTAAAAGAGAAATAATATTCAACTATTTCAGCGGGTGACTCCAAGTCACCCGCTGAATAAAGCAAAATAAAATATGAACCAAATAAAATTACTCATCCTTCTGCTTGGCCTGATCTTCCAAGTCAACCTTCAGGCAAAACAAAAGCCAGCCGTTTTTACAATTGGTGACTCTACGGTAAAAAATGGCCAGGGAAACGGTGCCGGAGGTTTGTGGGGTTGGGGCGACCCTATTGCCCAATATTTCGATACCACCAAAGTTGCAGTGAAAAACCATGCGCTGGGCGGTACCAGTAGTCGCACCTACCAAACCAAAGGCTTGTGGAATGAAGTTTTGAAAGAACTCAAAAAAGGCGATTTCGTATTGATGCAGTTTGGCCACAATGATGGCGCTCGTCCTGATGCCGAAAAATTTCGCGGATCGATTCGCGGCATTGGAGAAGAAACACAGGAAATAACCAAACCCGACGGCTCCAAAGAAACGGTTCATACTTATGGCTGGTACATGAAAAAATACATTCAGGAAACACAAGCTAAAGGAGCGGTTCCGGTTGTCCTTTCAATGATTCCGCGCAATATCTGGAAGGACGGAAAGGTAGAACGTGCTTCGGAAATGTATGGAAAGTGGGCAAAAGAAGTTGCAGGATCAAGCGGCGCATTTTTTATTGATCTGAATGAATTGGTAGCTGAAAAGTATGAAGAAATGGGTGCCGAACAAGTCAAAGCTTTTTTCCCCGGCGATCATACGCATACCAATCTGGCAGGAGCAAAGCTGAATGCAGAAACGGTTGTTATGAGTATTAAGGAGTTGAAAAATTGTGAATTGAAAGCTTATTTGAAGGAATAGAATGTCCGTTGCCTGAAGGCAACGGCAAAGGATAACTTGCTCTGAATAAGAGTTTATGTCGATTGGTGAAAAATTTAAAACACATAAAATGAAGTATTTAATATTGTTTTTTATCATTTTTTCGGGCTTTACCCTTCAGGCGCAGCGCCAGATGGAATACCTGACCCGCGGAGTGGTGGCCGTTCAGGCTGGAAGCGACAGTGTGTTTGTAAGCTGGCGGTTGCTCTATTCTGATGCGGATAATGTTGCATTCAATGTCTATCGGCAGTCCGGAAATTCAAAACCGGTAAAACTAAATTCAAAACCTTTGATTGACGCAACTTCGATGATGGACGTGTCGCCTTTGGCCAATGGAAAATATACTTATACCGTAAAACCGGTAAAAGGTGGAGATGAAGGATTTTTCGTTCTGGATAAAAAAGAGAATGACAATCCGTGGTTCGACATTCCGCTTCAAACTCCCGATAAATATACGCCCGGCGATGCGTCGTCCGGTGATCTGGATGGCGATGGCGACTATGAGTTGGTGGTGCACATGACCGGAAAAGCGCACGACAACAGTCACGACGGATTGACCGATGAACCCATTTTTCATGCCTATAAACTGGACGGAACACTTTTGTGGAGCATTAATCTGGGTAAAAATATTCGCGAAGGAGCTCATTATACACAATTTTTGGTGTATGATTTTGATGGCGACGGACGTGCCGAAATAGCTATGAAAACTGCTGACGGAACCATTGACGGCAAAGGAAAAGTGATTGGTGATGCAAATGCCGATCATCGCGATAAGGACGGGCATATCATGAAAGGCCCTGAATTTCTAACTGTTTTTGATGGGTTGACCGGCGCGGCTTTGTCAACTGTAAACTATCTGCCAGGTCGCCATCCATCCAAAGAAAATCCAAGTCAGGAGGAAATGAAAGAAATTTGGGGCGATGGAAATGCCAACCGCTCCGAACGTTACCTGGCTTGTGTGGCTTATCTGGATGGAATTCATCCTTCAATCGTGATGTGCCGCGGTTATTACACCCGTGCAGCGTTGGCGGCCTACGATTTTCGTGACGGAAAACTTTCCAATCGCTGGATGTTCGATAGTGACGATGGTACTCCTGGAAACCGTGATTATCGCGGGCAGGGCAACCACAGCGTGAGTGTGGGCGATGTAGATGGAGATGGCTGCGATGAGATTATCTATGGCGCAGCAGTGATTGACAATGACGGAAAAGGACTTTATTCAACCGGATTGGGACATGCCGACGCGTTGCATTTTTCTGATTTGGATCCATCGCGTCCTGGTCTTGAAGTTTTCAACATTCAGGAGCGGTTTAGTGATGCCGGACTGAATTTTAGAGATGCCAAAACTGGTGAAATACTTTGGCGCGTTGCTTCGCTCAAAGCGGACGAATCGGGCGGCGACAGAGGCGAAGGCCCCGGGCGTGGGGTTTCTTTTAATGTCGATCCGCGCAATGTGGGCAACGAATGCTGGGTATTTGGCGCGCAGTTAAATGGCATGTGGAATGCACAAGGCAAAAAAATATCAGAAACCACCCCAACTACTTGCAACTTTGCGGTTTGGTGGGACGGCGATTTGCTTCGTGAGTTGCTCGATAAAAACCAGGTGATGAAATGGGACTGGAAAGCTGAAAAAGTAGTTCCGTTGCTGGTTGCAACTGATTGTATGAGCAACAACGGAACCAAAGGCACGCCGGTTTTGAGCGCCGATTTGTTTGGCGACTGGCGTGAAGAATTGATTTTGCGCACCGCAGACAATAAATCATTGCGCATTTTCACCACGACAATTCCAACGAAACATCGCTTTGTAACTCTGATGCAAGACCCCATTTACCGGTTGGGAATTGCCTGGCAAAATGTAGCATACAATCAGCCGCCCCATCCAGGTTTTTACATTGGCAATGAAATGGCCAAGCCGGTAAAGCCGAATTTGAAACTGATAAAGATTAAATAGAACACATAGAAAATAGGCCCTCGGTAAGTTGGCATACAACCTCTAATTGAATAGAAAATAGTTGATGAATTTTAAAACCGATATATTTCGTGCCCCCGCCTGCCAAGGCTTGTCGGGCAGGTACGGCACTCTGGACTTGGTGGTTGAGATTACTATCCGTCAAATGAATGTGACGGCAAAGGATAATGCTCTAATCATCGAAGCTGCTTATTCGAAGCGCTATCCTTTGCCGTTTGCCTTTAGGCGTTCGACTGAGCTCACGCCGAAGTCAACGGACATAAAGGCTATAAACAAAACCGTCCGCGCGAAACAGATTTTCAAAGAAATAATTTGCTTTGGACGGAATAGCATAAATCTAAAATTGAGATGAAACGAACAGCATTGTTGTTAATTGTTTTGATTATTTGGACTTTAGGGTTTGCCAAAGAAAAATCAACCGTTTCCCGGTTCGATTTCGGTTCAGAAAAAGCAAAGAAAGGCTGGACTCAAGTATCACCGACAACCGTTTATTCTGTGGAAAAAGGATTTGGCCTGATTCCTTCCGGAGAAATAAAAGCTGGAATCAGTCACCGGAAAGACGCTTTGAAAGGTGATTTTATCGAAAGTGAAAAACCGTTTTATTTCGTGGTAAACCTTCCTGAAGGGCATTATCAGGTGATTCTGACTTTAGGCGGATCATCTGAAGGTTCATCAACTACGGTCAAAGCCGAATCGCGCAGGTTGATGCTCGAAAATGTGAAAACGGCTTCCGGAAAAACCGTTCAAAAAACGATAGTTGTAGATGTTCGCACCCCGAAAATCAACGATCAGGAACAAATTAAACTGAAAGAACGCGAACTGAATTACCTGAACTGGGACAACAAACTGACACTCGAATTTAACGGCGAACACCCGTGTGTGGCGGCGATTGAGATTAAAAAAGCAGACCATTTGCCAACCATTTTTCTCGCCGGAAATTCAACCGTGACCGATCAGGAAAACGAGCCCTGGGCTTCGTGGGGACAAATGTTTCCGAATTTTCTGAAACCGGAAATTGTGGTTGCCAATTATGCCGAATCCGGAGAAACCTTGCTGGCCTTTAAACGCGAAAAACGCTTGCAGAAAATTTTAAGCCAAATGAAACCCGGCGATTACCTGTTTATGGAATTTGCCCACAATGACCAGAAACCCGGAGGCAACCATTTGGATGCCATGACGACTTACAAAGATGAACTGAAATATTTCATGACCGAAGCCCGTAAAAAGGGAGGGAAACCGGTGCTGGTAACTTCTACCAACCGCCGCCGGTTCGATGAAAATGGAAAAATTATTAACACTTTGGAAGAATATCCCGAAGCCATGCGGCAACTGGCCAAAGAAGAAAATGTTCCGCTGATTGATTTGAATGCGATGAGCAAAGCCTTTTACGAAGCATTGGGATCCGAAATCTCGAAAAAAGCATTTGTGCATTATCCGGCCAATACTTATCCGGGGCAGGACGAACCACTGGCCGATGATACCCATTTTAACCCTTACGGCGCTTACGAACTGGCGAAATGTTTGACTGAAGGAATTCGGAAAAGCATTCCTGAACTGGCAAAATACATACGGAAAGATTGGAATGAATTTAATCCGTCACAGCCTGATCATGTGAATGAATTTCGTTGGTACGAAAGCCCTTCAGTAAATTTGATAAAACCAGACGGAAACTAATAATAAAACCACAGAAATTGCAGAGAAAAGTCCGAAGGACTTGAATTTGAATAACCTCCGGTAAAACCGGAGGAATATGAGTAGAGTGAAAATGGAACCCCGAAGTGGGTTCAATCAAATATAAAATATCTGATCAGAATTTAATTGTGTATTGAAAACCAAACATTCAAAATATGAACCAAACATTTTTATTCCTTTTAATTCTTTCGGTCTGCTGGAATCTGCAGGCACAAAAATTAAACGACTATACATCGCCGCTTCACCTGATGAAGCCCGATTACGACACACCTTACGGAAAACCTGAAGTGAAAAGCATTGCCGAAGTTTTAGATCGTGTGTACAATTACCTGGATCAAACGACTTACATGGCGCTGATCAACAAAGACACGCAGGTCGAAGTGACAGACTATTCGAAGATTAATGAAAAGACCATTTTTAAGCCCGGTGATTTTCGCCTGAACAGTTACGAATGGGGGGTTACCTACGCCGGAATGTTGCTGGCTTCGGAAACAACCGGCGACCCGAAATACGCGTCGTACACCAAAAGCCGCCTGAAATTTCTGGCGGAGATTCATCCCTGGTTTGCAAAACTGGAGCAGAAACAGCCCAACTCGCGACACGCGTTTGCCCGTGTGCTGAATCCTCATGCGCTCGACGATTGCGGTGCGATGTGTGCAGCCATGATCAAAACACAGCAACTACCCAGTTTTGATGGAGACCTGAAACCGATGATCAACACGTTTGCCGATTACATCAGCACCAAAGAATTCCGGTTTGCCGACGGAACACTGGCACGAAACAGGCCGCTGCCTAATTCGCTTTGGCTCGACGATCTGTTTATGAGCGTTCCTGCCTTGGCGCAAATGGGTAAATATTCAGGAGAAAAGAAATACTTTGACGATGCGGTGAAACAGGTGCTTCAGTTCGCCGACCGCATGTTCAATCACGATAACGGGCTGTTTATGCACGGTTGGGTGATGGGAATGAACGAACATCCGCAGTTTCACTGGGCGCGCGCCAATGGCTGGGCGGTGATGACGATGGTTGAACTGCTCGAAGTGCTTCCGGCGAACCACGAAGGCCGCGCCAAAGTGCTGGATTTACTGCGCAAACACATTCGTGGACTGGCCAATTACCAGTCGGGCAAAGGCTTCTGGCACCAGTTGATTGATCGCAACGATTCGTACCTCGAAACCTCGGCGACTGCCATTTACACCTATTCCATTGCCCGTGCGATCAATCGCGGATACGTGGATGCTGCCGTTTATGGCCCGATGGTTTGTCTGGCCTGGAATGCTGTGGCCACACAGGTGAACGAAAAAGGCCAGGTGGAAGGTACCTGCGTAGGAACCGGCATGGGTTTCGATCCGGCTTTTTATTACTATCGCCCGATCAATGTTTATGCGGCTCACGGCTATGGTCCGGTTTTGCTGGCAGGAGCTGAAATGATTCAACTGGTAAAAACGCACAAAATAGAAATTAACGACAGCGCGCTGATGCTGTATGAATAGCATGGGGCATGGAGCATGGGGGAAACAAGCTCCCAGCCCCACGCTCTCTGCTCTCTGCCCCACGCACTTTATTTTAAAATCAATTTCAAATTTCAAATACGATGAACACAACAAAAATTTCAATTCTTTTTCTACTTCTGGCTACGATTTTCAGTTCAGCCAGCGCACAGCAACTTCAGGCGAAAAAGGAAGTGATGGACAAAATGGTGCTGACCAATGCCTATTTCATGCAGAAATGGCCCGATACCGGCAAAAGTATCATCACCAACCGCGAACGCCCCAGCAACATCTGGACACGCGCCGTTTATTACGAAGGGTTGATGGCTTTGTATGGCCTAAACCCGGATAGGACTTATTATGATTACACTGTTTCGTGGGGCGAAGCGCACAAATGGGGATTGCGCGATGGTATCAAAACCCGCAATGCCGACAATCAGTGCTGCGGTCAAACCTACATTGATTTGTACGAGATCGACAAAAAACCGGAGCGTATCAAAGACATTAAAGCGTCCATTGATTTGATGCTGAACAGCGACCGGATCAACGACTGGGACTGGATTGACGCGCTGCAAATGGCCATGCCGGTGTTTGCGCAATTGCACAAAATTACCGGCGACAAACGGTATTCGGAACGTATGTACGAAATGTACATGGATTGCAAAGTCACTCAGGGTCTGTACAATAAAAAAGACAAACTGTGGTGGCGCGATAAGGATTTTCTGCCTCCGTACAAAGAACCGAATGGAGAAGATTGTTACTGGTCGCGCGGAAACGGTTGGGTAGTGGCCGCATTGGTTCGTGTGATGGAAATTACGCCCAACGACCCGTATTACAAGGAATACAAGAAAACTTATCTTGAAATGATGAAGGCTTTGTTGCCCATTCAGCGTGAAGATGGTTTCTGGGATGTCAGTTTGCACGACCCGGCCAACTTTGGCGGAAAAGAAACTACCGGAACCGCACTGTTTGTTTACGGAATGGCCTGGGGCGTGAACAATGGATTGCTAAGCGCTAAAAAATACATGCCCGCCATTACCAAAGGCTGGAATGCGATGGCAAACGAATCTGTCCATACCAATGGATTTTTAGGATATGCCCAAGGCACCGGCAAACAACCCTCGGATGGACAGCCGGTAACATACACCAGTATGCCCGACTTTGAAGATTACGGATTGGGATGCTTTCTTCTGGCCGGAAGCGAAGTTTATAAACTTTGTAAATAATCAGGGCGAATCGAACGGAGGAACGGCAAATGTGTATGCAGAACTGATGGAAACACTGATTGCCGACTGGCGCAACCGCTTCCCGATATCCATCCTAAAAACAAGCAGGATACTGGGAAGCAGTTGGCCTTAATTGCGCGCGCAAAAGTGGATGGCGAAGCTATCACGTTTTCAGGACCGATTTACGATTACATGCTGAGGCTAAAATGGAAGGAAATCAATTGATTTTTTCAAGGTGAAAATTACCGGTTCTGTCTTTTTAAATTTTCACTTCCTGAGTTTCCTTTTCGCAACTCCTTCAAAAGTTACCTCAACTGGATGAATGGTTCCATCTGGATTAAAAATGAGTTTGTCCATGCAGGTTTCGCGGTGGTTGCCATTGGTTTCGCCCAATGGACGGCGGTGGTAAACAATGATCCATTCGTCGGTTTTTGGAATGTTAATGACCGAATGGTGTCCGGCGCCGGTGGCTACTTTCGGGTCTTGCTGAAGGATTTTTCCAATTCGCCTGAATGGTCCAAAAGGCGAGTCGGACATGGCATAAGCCACGCTATAGTCTGGGCCGGTCCAGCCGCCTTCCGACCACATGAAATAGTACTTTCTGTTGCGTTTGATCAGAAACGGACCTTCCACATAATTTTCAGGAGTGATTTCTTTAAACATGGTTCCATCGGGAAACGGGACTGTACTGAGTAAATCACTGCTTAACTTTACTATGTTGCAATGCCGCCAGCCACCGTAATACATGTAAAATTGCCCGTCATCGTCGCGGAAGACAAACTGGTCGATGGGTTGTGCTCCGTTGTAAAACTTGTCGATCAAAGGTTTCCCCAATGCATCTTTAAACGGTCCTTCGGGGCGGTCGGCAACAGCCACGCCAATGCCGCCGTACTCTTTGTCGCTTTGAATGTCGTTCGCCCCAAAAAATAAATAGTATTTACCGTTGGCATGAATGGTTGCAGGTGCCCAAATTGCAAATGCAGCCCACGAAATATCCTTGATGTCCAATATTCGTGAGTGTTTTTTCCAGGTCACCAAATCTTTTGAAGAGAAGGCATCCAGGTAAGTCTGCTTCAGGTAATCCTTGTTGATGGCAAGTTTCTGACGTGGCGTTAACGACTTTTCGTCAATGGGTGTGCAGTCGCCGTAAACATCCGAAAGTGTTGGATATACCCAGTATTCGTTGTTGTAAATGGTTCCTTCCGGATCGGCGTACCAGCCTTCAAAAATCGGGTTTCCTGAAAGATTCTTTTTCTTCATCTCCGGACATGGTTTTTGAGCAAATCCCGAAATCAGTATTCCCGAAATCAGGAAAAAAAGAACTGTACGTTTCATCATTATTTTGTGGTTTTAGGTTGAACAGCCAACAAAAATACAAAGTTTATAAGTTTACAACCGTATCCCTATGAGCTTTTCAGAAAATAAAATTATCAAAAAAACTTTGGACAACCAAACTAATACTCAAAAGGCTTGTTGCCCATTTATGCTCAGGCAGTCAGGGAAATGAAAACAAAAATAAAAGTGGAATTTCCAGCTTCATGCCCGCAAGCTGAACTGCTTGAAAAGCACAAGATGGGATACTTATGTCTGATGGTGAAAAAACATACGATTTTTGGACTAAAACTAAATAGAAAACCACTAAAATGGACAATCGAAAATAACCGAAGCCAACAAATTTTCATTTCAGGATATGATTACCTAAATTTCAAGGCTGAAAAAATCAAAATATTCGCCTTTTTGAAGTTTATGAATTATTCAGGCTATAACCGAACTGTTTGGCATTAAAAGTTTTGTGAACACGAAGCATCACTATTTCCCTATCCGGTACAAAAACTTATCCGTCCTGAAAATGATATTATCCCTCACAATCGCCGGAGTGGCTTTTATTTGTCCTTCCAGTAGATTTTCAGCAATCGGTTGAAATGTAAGTCCCGGTTTAATCACGTATGTTTTGCCTTTTACACTGAACAAATAAATGTTTCCGGAGGCATACAAAACCGATGCGTTAAACTGATCTTTCAGCTTGGCTTTCCAGATAACAGCACCATTCCGGGCATTCAGGCAAGTCAGGTCGCCACGCTCGTGAACCATGTAAATCAGGCTATCGACAATTACCGGAGTTGAAATTTGTGGGACATCTTCTGAAATTTCCCATGGAACATGCGTTTTGGTCACATCTCCGGTACCGGTTGGATCGACTGCCAACATGCGGACATAAAAAGTCCCACCTTCAGGAAACATCCAGCCCGAATTGACATAGACCATTCCGTTGTAACTTAAATTCATAGCAACAGTTGAATCGTCGCCGTAAAAAACCTGCCAGATTTCCTTTCCGGTTTCAGGCTCATAAGCGATACAAAGTTGAGCGCCATTGCTTACCAACTGATCTTTGCCATTGACTTCAACTATAATTGGGGTACAATAAGCTTTTCGGTAAACCGGTTCCACATTTTTGTATAACTCCTGCGGACGCTCGGTTTTCCAGATGGTTTCCCCTGTGTGTTTGTCCAACGCAATCAGGTACTGAACATCCGTTCCTTCAATGTGCAGAATCAGCAAATTTTTATAAAGAATGGGTGAAGAAGCCGCTCCCTGCATGTGCTCGCAATTCAGGTCGGTGCGTGTCCAGACGATCCCGAAATTTCGGGTATCGATGCAGGCAGTTCCATAAGTTCCGAAATGGACATAAACGAAACCATCTTCGATGCACGGAGTTGAAGTTGCATAACTGTTGGTAGGATGAATGTGCTGAACCGAATCGGGTTTGAAAAGCATCAATTCTTTCAGGATTTTACCGGAATTGAAATCGGTACAAACGGCAAACAATTCTTCGCCGTCCTGTGTGGCCGAACTGGTCCAAATCTGATCACCAAAAACAACCGGCGACGACCATGCCACTCCCCGAATTTCGGTTTTCCACAATATATTGCTGGTTTCGCTCCAGCTTACCGGAGCGTTTGTGCTCAATGAATGCCCGTCGAGTTGACTTCCGCGAAGATGCGTCCAGTTTTCCTGGGCCTGGGCGGGAAAGTTTATGGATAGAAAAACTATACAACTCAGTTTGGTTAGCAAAGCGGTTTTCATGGTTTAGTTGATTTTGTGGTTTTCCGTCATCGGATCAAGGTGCTAAAAAAAAAGTTACCAGATTGGATTAGAAACGCTTTGAAAAGATAATTGATCCGATGACTCGGAGTCATCGGATCAATGGCAGCAACCTACCTGATATTTTCGAGTACATCGACCAGTAATTTCCAGAATTTATCTACGGTTTCAGTATTGATCCGTTCATCAGGAGAATGGGCCCCGCGAATAGTCGGGCCAAAGGAAACCATATCTAGTTCCGGGTATTTTTCGAGGAACAACCCACATTCCAGACCGGCATGAATTGATTTAATAAGCGGATCGTTGCCAAAAAGTTTTTTATATGAAACAGCGGCAATTTTTACAACAGATGAATCCGGATTAGGTGTCCATCCGGGATATCCATCTGAATGCAGTACAAGTGCGCCTGCTAATTTCATCACCGACCCGACCATATCGGCAGCCATGTATTTTCGGCTGTCAATTTCGCTCCGTTGGCTGGTAGTCAGTATAATTTCATTGTTTCCGGTAAATTTCACCGATGCCAGGTTGGTCGATGTTTCCACCATGCCAATCATCCGGCTGCTCATTTCCAAAACGCCATGCGGACATGCTGCAATCAATTTCAGCAATCGGGCTTTTGTATCCGAACCAATCACGAAACCGGGCAAATCAACCGATTTATGCTGTAAGGTGAGTTTGGGTTCCGAACATTCAAATTCAAATTCCATTTCCGAAGCAAAAACATTCCACTCTACAATAAGGTTTTCCTTTTGCGAATGAGGAACCACCACCACGGCATACGCCTCACGGGCAATGGCATTCCGAAGGTTTCCACCATTAAAACCGGCAATGTGCAAATCGATTTTTTTATCAGCGTCCATTAAAAACCGGTTCAGGATTTTAATGGCATTTCCCCTGTTTTTATTGATGTCGTCGCCTGAATGGCCACCCAGTAAACCTTTAACTTCCAGTTTTGCAGCAAACGAAGCGACCGGCAATTCTTCCGGGGTAAAATTTAAGGTCCCAATAGTATCAATTCCTCCGGCACAACCGATAAACAACTCGCCCTCATCTTCCGAATCGAGGTTGAGCAGAATATTGCCGCTCAAAAATCCGGGCTGCAGGGCAAATGCTCCTGAAAGACCGGTTTCTTCGTCAACAGTGAACAAACATTCAATGGGCCCGTGCGATAAATCATTAGCAGTTAGCACAGCCATTTGAGCTGCGACGCCAATTCCATCGTCTGATCCTAAGGTTGTGCCTTCAGCTCTAACCCATCCATCGTCGATAAAAGGTTTTATATTGTCGGTTTCAAAATTGTGTTGTGTTTTACTGTTTTTTTCGCAAACCATGTCAACATGCGACTGCAGAATAACCGTCTGATCGTTTTCTCGCCCGGCACTTGCCGGTTTTTTGATCAAAACATTGCCGATTTCATCCTGACAGGCTTTCAACCCATTCTTTTCGGCAAAATCGAGCAAAAACCGGATGATCTTTCCTTCTTTTTTTGATGGGCGCGGAACCTGGCAAATTTCTTCGAAATAATTCCACAATGGTTGTGGAGATAGATTATTTAAACGTTTCATTTTTTCATTTTTTTGATTGTTTAAAACTATTGATAATTTAAAATATAAAACGAAAAAATTCAGGATAGTTTATCTTTTAGTTGATTTTTCGACTCTACTTTCCAAGGACAGCGAAATTGAAGAATAAGCAAAAATGAAAACGTGACAAATGTTACCTTTGACCTGAAATGCCGGGACTTATTTTGCATCAAAATTTTAAACATGGAATCAATCAGGGAAATCTATAAAATTGGTCATGGACCATCGAGCAGTCATACGATGGGGCTATTATTGACGACCAAACAGAAATGGAAACCAATAATTTAATCACCAAATATAAGCCAATTTCACACCCTGATAATTACTATTTCCAAAGGGAATAAAAGTTAGTTTCGAATTTGAAGAGCGGTGGCTGACCAGATTTCCGACTAAAATACCTACAGTTGCACCGCCGATAATAAATAGGACTTCATGTGGTCGGTACGACCCAGCATGAAGTCTGGGTTGCACGTAATCCCCATGCAGCGCCTTCATAATTCTATGTATTTATCAAGGTTTTTTGTGTTTGCTCTGATTGGCTGGGTTAGCCATTATG
>JANONW010000436.1:0-7633 GCA_031421065.1 Prolixibacteraceae bacterium | reverse complement strand
TTGCGAGCTGTTGTTCTGGATGCTGACGATGATGGCCGCGCTGACCGCCGTGTCGGCCGAGGTGTTCTGCACCGTCTTCGGCGCGCGGTGCGAGCCGATCGTGACCTTGGTCGACGCGTCCTTCTTGCCCGGCTGGGCTTCGCCGGTGCTTTCGGCCGTGAGCTTGAGCTTCTCGACGACGCCCGAGGTCAGCTCCATGTCGTCGTTGGAGTTCAGGTCGGCGGTGCTCTTGATCAGCGTCTTGGCGTCGTGGTCGGTGTACGAGAACGCGAACGCGCCAGCAAGTTGCACGGCCGCCTTGTCGGCGCCGGTGCTCTGGGTCGCGCTGGCGGCGCCGGCGAGCTTGTCGAAGATCTTGTTGAACGCGGTGTCGCCATACTTGAAGCCGCCGTCGTCGTCCTTCTTCTTGCCGCTCACGTCTTCCGCCTCGAAGCCGGCGGTGGCCGAGGCGGTGTCGGTCGCGTTGAGCAGCGTGCCGATGCCGAAGGTGAGGAAGGTCGAGTCGAGGATCTGCGTCGCGCGCAATTCGAAGCCGCTGAAACCGGGCTTCACGGCGCCGATGTCGATCCGCGCAACGCCCCCGCGCGTCTCGTTCTCGAGCGCGCCGAGTTGCAGCACCTGCTTGTCGACCATCCGCTGGTCGCCGATCAGGTTGAACTGGTCGACGCCGACCATCGTGTAGTACAGGCCGCCGTGCTCCAGGCCTTCGATCAGCGGCGTGTAGAGCTTGCCGTCGATGACGTCGGCGTCCGTGCGGACGATGCCGTCTGCGCCTTTGTTGTCAGGGTCGCGCCAGTAGAGCTTGCCGTCGCTGCCTTCGACCAGCACATCGTTGGCATCGTGGCCCGGCTCGTAGTAGTTGACCGCCTGGCCGAGCTCGAACGGGTTGAACTCGGTTGCCGTCTGGGTGAGCGTGATGGTGTCGCCGACCACGGCGGCCGCATCGAAGTGGCGGCTGTTGGACTTGATCGGTGCCGTAAGATCGTTGAACAGATTGATCGCTTTTCCGTCGATCGCCTGCTGCTCGGTGCGCGCGAGCTGGACGTAGTGGCTCTCGTCGACCGCGGTCGCCGGGTCGTCCTCGAGCGCGATCACGACATAGGTCCGGCCGCGGTCCAGCCCGCCGATGCTGTTGCCACCGCGCGGCGAGTAGTCGGCCGTGTCCTCGGTGACGACGACCCAGTTGTTGGCTTCGTTGCCCGTGTTATGGACCGAGATCCGGTTGTTGTCGGTGTCCACGTAACCCCAGGGCTCGGAGGTCACCTGCCACTTGCTCGGGTCGCGGTAGTTCTGGCTGGCGATCGACAGGTTGACCAGGCCCGCGACATCCGGTCCGACGTAGCGGAACACGGTCTTCGCCGGCATTAGCTTGTCGCCGACACTCACGACGGGCACCTCGACCAGCACCTGGACCGTGTCTCCCGCGACCAGCCGCGTGCTGGTCTGGTTGCTCTTCAATCCCGCCGCGGGAACGGTCGGGTCGAACTCGAACTTGACGACTTCGCCGCCGTTCGTATTCATGTCGGCCTGGACCTTGCCCGACACCTCGCTCAGCACATTGGCGGTCGAGAACTGCAGGCCGAGCGCGAGCGCGGCGCTGCCGTCGGCGTACAGACTGGACTCGGCCTCGGCCACGGACGTGACGTTGCCGAGCGCGCGAACGTTGACCGTGCGGCCGCCATGGATGAAGGCGTCGTCGGCCACGGTGACGGTGGAATTCAGCCGCGCCCAGGACACCGCGATCGAGGCCGCGAAGCCGGTCGACTTTTTGCCGGGCACGCTGCCCTGCTCCTCGCGCGAGGTTTCGGTCGTCATCGACGCGGTGGCGTTCGCCGCCGAGGTCACGTTGACCGGGCCGCCGCCTTCGATCAGCACGCCGCCTTCGATCGTGATCGTGGCGTCGGCGTCGGCCTGCGAATAGCCGATGCTGAAGAGCTGGCTCTTGGCCTGCGCGCTGGCGTCGGCCGCCGCGGTGGCGTAGATGCCGATCACGTTGTCGGCCTCGATCTGCGCGCCCTGACGGATCGTGACCGTGGCCTCGGAGGCCTTGACCAGCACCTTGATCGGCAGCGACACCAGGTCCTGCAGGAAGTTGAGCGCCGGATCGATGATGAACTGCGACTCGAGCGTGCTCAGGCCGAGGAGGTTGGCCAGCGCGCGGTCTTCCGCCTGGGCGACCAGGTAGATGTTGCCCGCGCGCAGCTTGGCGTTGGCGCCGATGTCGATGTCGACCGTCTTCGACAGGTAGCCGGAAGGCAGGAAGTTCTCGATCTCGGTGGTGCCGATGCGCCGGGCGCGGAAGACGATGTCGTCGCCAGTGGAGAGATCGGCCTGATCGGTCAGCGTCGACAGCGTGACGCCAGCATCGACCTTGATCTCGTCGGCGAAGACTTCGAGGAAGCCGCCGCCGGTGAAGGTGTTGCCCTGGAAGCGGACCTTGTCGTGCCCGGCGTCGGGCTCGATCGTCGGTGCGCCGGATTTGTTGCCGTAGAGCAGCAAATCGGCCGCGAAACCCGCGTCGAGCGACTTGACGGTGATGGTGTCTGCGCCGCTGCCGGCTTCGATCGTCAGCGAGGTGGTCGGCGTGTTGAACGTAAGGCTGCTGGTGTAGGTCGTGCCGTTGCTGGTGAAGCGCCAGCCGTCGAAGGTGATCTTCATCTGGCCCTGGGTGGCGGTATTGGCGTCCTCGAGGATGAACTTGTCGTCGAACACCGAACCGTTGATCTGTCGCTCCGCGTCGTCGCCTTCGAGGAACGCGCTCGGGTCCATGCCGGTGTAGTGGATGGTCCGGCCGGCGAGCGTGATCGTGCCGGCCTGCTCCGGCAGTGTCGGGTTGAACACGTCGGTGATGCTCGTCGCGCCATCGAAGACCGCAAAGCCATCGGCCGTGTCAAAGCCTGGCTGGATGCCGCCGGCCAGCGTGCCGCTCAGGCTGCCCAGGGCACCGAACAGGAAGTAGTCGCTGGTCGCGCCGTGGCCGGTCAGGTTCTCGAAATTCGAGAACGCCGTGCCTTCAACCTCGCCGGAATTGGCCGCCGTGATCGACCAGTTGATGTGGTCGTCCAGCCGCTTCCACAGCGGGGTGATGGTGTAGTCCTGCGATGCGAGGTTGAACGGATCGGCGACCAGCGGGGTGACCGGGTTGCTGTCGGTCTGCTCCTCGCCGATGTACTCGTAGATGTTCTGGCTGCCGGCGGCGGTGACGAGCACGCGCATGCCGGGAGACAGCGCCGGCACCGGCGGCGAAGTCGCCGAGTTGATCACCTCGCCGACGTCGGGGCCGGCGAGCGTGTCGCCCGTGAGCGCGCTGCCGACGATAGCGTCGATGCGCGCGAACGCAGCGATCACGGCGGCGCTGGCCAGCGTGGTGGCGCTCGCGAGCGCCAGGTTGACGCTGACGGCCGCGCCGCGCGCCGAGAAGTCGAGGGTGTCGACGGCCGCGACGGTTCCGTTTGCAACCACCGCCTTGCTGAGCCCGCCGTCGAGCAGGCCAGTCAGCGACGCGTTCACGCCGATCACCTTGAAGTCGTCGGCCGCACTGCCCCCCGTCAGGCTCTGAATGCGGATGAAGTCGGTGTCGACAGTTGCGTCGAGGTAGCCGATGTTGGCGCCGGTGAGACGCCAGACGTTGTTCACGTCAGCGCCGATCAGCGTGTCGATGCCCGTGCCACCGTCGATCTGCCCGCTGATCGAGCCGGTGCCCAGCAGCGCATCGCCACGGATGTTGAAGCGGTCGGCTCCGGCGCGGCCGATCAGGTTCTCGATGCCGGCGAACGAGCTGATACCGCCGTCCAGGCCGCTGAAGGTGCCGCTGTCGGCGCCGGTGACGTCCCACTGCATGCCGAGGTTGGCGCCGACCAGGGTGTCGTTGTCGGCGCCGCCGACGATGGCGACCTTGTCGATCAGCAGCACCTCGTCGAGGCTGAAGCTGTCGGCACCCGCCAGGCCGTCGAGCGTGATGCTGCTGACGCCTGCGGCGGGGCTGCCGAACGCATGCGAAACGCCGTTCAGGGTGAGCGTGATCAGCAGGCCGTCGTCGCTGGCCACGCCGGTCTTGGCGACGACGACGGTGTCGATGCCACCGGTCAGTGTGCCGATCAGCTCGCCGTCGTCGTAGGTCAGCAGCGCGCCGGCGAACGAGGCCGGCAAGGTGGCGAGGATCTCGTCGGCGCCGGTGCCGGTCGCGAGCGTCAGCGAGCCCGTCGGGATCGCGAAGTCAAAACTGTTGATGCCGTCGCTGAAGGTCAGATTGGCGAAGCTCACCGTCAGGCCGGCACCAGCCGTGCCGACGATCATGTCGCGGTCGAACAGCGTGCCGGTGATGACTCGGTCGACGTCGTTGCCGCTGCGCGGATCGTACGGCTCCATCCCGGCAAAATTCACGCCGCTGAACGTGCCCAAAGCGGCTCCCGGCTGGTACGCCACGAGACTGCTCGATCCGACCGCAAACCCGTCGAGCCCGCCAGCGCCGCCGCGGATCGTTCCGCTGACGCTGCCGGAGATGAGGAATGCATCGTTGGTGCCGTCCTGCCCGGTCAGGTTCTCGAAGCTCGCGAAGACGGTGTCGTCGACGGTGCCGGCATTGGTGCCGGTGACCCGCCACAGCGTCTGGTCGAAGCTAGGCAGCGGGCCGATCAGGGTGTCGCTGTCGCTGCCGCCAACGACCTTGGTGATGCGCGCGAACGGAAGCGTGAGCCCCGTCGCGGCGCCGGTCTGGAGGTTGACGCTGACGACCGTGCTGCGGGTCGAGTAGTCGAGGCTGTTGACGGTCGGGTCCTCGATGTCGAACACGCCGCCGTCGAGCACGCCGGTGAGCGTTCCGGTCGGACCGACCTTGAACTCGTCGTCCTGGCTGCCGCCGGTCAGGTTCTCCATGCCGACGAACGCGCGCGCGCTGCCGGCGATGACGTTCAGCGAGCCCGCCCCGGCGCCCGACACGATCCACTTGTTGTCGGCATCGAAGCCGACCAGCGTGTCGGTGCCGGCGCCGCCGCCGCCTGCAATCTCGAGGCTGACAGAATCCGCGCTGGTGAGCGTGAACACGTCGTCGCCGCTGCCGCCGCTGATTTTCTCCATTGCGACGAAGTTCGCGAAGCCGGCGCTGGCGCCTGCGTTCAAGGTGCCGGCATCGGTGCCGGTCACGAGCCAAGCGTTCGGCGGGACCAGGGTGGGGGGGGCGGTGACCGGGAAGGTCGGGACCACGGGACCGATCAACTGGTCGTTGCCATTGCCGCCGTCAATGGTGCCGCTGATCGAGCCGGCCGTGGCAAGAGTGAAGGTGTCGATGCCGCTGCGGCCGGTCAGGTTCTCGATGCTGACGAAGCCGGTGATGCCGGTGGCCGAGCCACTGCCGGCCCCGCTAATGGTCCATGACGTATCAACGTCGGGGCCCAGCAGCGTGTCGACGCCGTCGCCGCCGTCGATCGTCACGTTTACGCCGAGAGTGCCGACGGTGAAGCGGTCCGACCCGCCAAGCCCGTTGATGATGAGCGAGGTCACACCCTGCAGCGCATTGCCCAACGTCACCTTGGTGAGTACCGACGCTTCGTCGATGTAGGTCAGATCGACGATGACGCCGTTAAGCGGGTCGGTCGCATCCGCAACGTACTCCACCGTGACCGCGTCATCTGTGTTACCGAAGTTGACCGTGTAGTTGCCTGCTGCAATGAAAACTGACGGATCCGCCGACAACAAAATCCGCGGCTCCATCGCCTCAAGCTGCAAAGGCTCGCGACGCCGCAATCTTTCCACTGACTTTCGCCGTGCAACCTGGGCTTGGGTCAGTCGGGAGGCGAGTTGGCGAAACCATTGCATGGCAAGACCTTGGCGTGGCGTTCAGACCTGACCTGGCGGGCTGCTGCGCCCCGCGTCCAGCCGACTTCAGGAAGTGCCGGCTTGAACCAGTACAGCGCGACTCGAGGAATGGACGAAGACACCCGTCCCGCAGGTCGCGTTGTCATCAAAGTGTTCCATGGTCACAAATACTCACACTCAGTGACTACCCGACCCCTTATTCAGGGGGTTCTCACGACTCACCCTTGGCGCGTCGCCGCGTCGCCCATCAAGCGCACCGATTCAATACCCGCAAGCGCCGCAGTCTCGTCGTAGTGCGAGGTTGGACCGCTGATGCCGACAGCGCCCAGCACCCTGGCTGGTGGGGCGACCAAGGGTGCTGCAAGGGGCGCATCGAGATGGCTGCTGGGCGTGCGGGTGCCCCGGTGGAAGCAAACAAATGCCACGGCACAGGGCCAGGACCAGAGCCCGATACAACTTCGCTTTCGGTCTCGGGGGGTGGCCCAGTGATTTGCGCCGTGCTACCATTGTGCTTACATTGTGTCAACAGGAGTACACCATGGAGGTCGCCATCCGCAAGATGGGGAACTCGCAGGGAGTTTTGATTCCGAAACCCATCCTGGCCCAGGTTGGCCTGGATGGAACCGCCGACATGCAAGTGCGCAACGGTGTGATCGAGATTCGCGCTGTCCGACGCAACCCGCGTGAAGGCTGGGCCGACGACGCGCGCCGTCTGGCAGAGCAAAGCGGCGATGCGCTGGTCTGGCCGGAGGTCGCCAACGAGGGCGACGATGAGCTGGTCTGGTGATGAAAACTGGCGACATCTGGTTGGCCCAGCTCGACCCGACCGTGGGCAGTGAAATCCAGAAGACCCGACCCTGCGTCGTGATCTCGCCCAACGACATGAACGCGCACTTGCACACCGTCGTCGTGGCGCCGATGACCACGCGCTCGCGACCCGCGCGCTTTCGAATTGCACTCACATTCCAGGGCAAGCAAGGGCTGATCGTGCTCGACCAGATACGCACGCTGGACCGTGCTCGATTGGTCAAGCGAATGGGTGCCGTCCGTGTGGCCACGCTGGCCGTGACGCTACAGACCTTGCAGGCCATGTTTGCGCCGTAATCCAACGGACGCCGCCTGCGGCCGTACATCGGTACAGGCCACGCGGTAGATTGAACTGGTAGGCCGTGCTGGGCTCGAACCAGCGACCAAAGGATTATGAGTCCTCTGCTCTAACCAACTGAGCTAACGGCCCTTGCGGGCGATTCTAGAGACGGGGCGCTCAGCGCTTCAAATTCAACACCTTCTCCACCGGCGCCGGCCGCAGCCGGTAGGCGTCGGGCATGTTCGAGCCGAGCAGTGGGCGCAGGTACATGCGGAAGGCGTCGGTGATGTCGGTGCCGTTGTCGGCGATGAAGGTGTCTTCCATCACGCGTGTCTTGCCGGCCACGTCGGTCAAGGGCACCAGTTCGTAGTCGGCCGAGTAGCAGCCCGTTCGCTTGATGGTCACCGAGCCATCGCGCTGGCCCCACATCGCGTACTGCACGGCCTTCTCGCCCACCTCGCGTGCCTCGCGCGCGTCGACGTCGCTGACGCAGCCGATGAAGCTGCGCTGCAAGTAGCCGAAGGTGTCGCCGCGCACGCGCTTCAAGCCGAGCTTGGCCTTGATTTCTTCGCACAGCAGATCGGCCAGGGCGCCGCTGCCCGAGAGCTGCACGTTGCCATGCGCATCGTGTTCGACCTGCTTGGCCAGTTGCGCCAGGATCGGCCGGCCCGAGGCATCGTGGATGCCCTCGGAGACGGCCACGACACAGCGGCCGTAGCGCTGTTGCGTGGC
>JANONW010000435.1:0-2238 GCA_031421065.1 Prolixibacteraceae bacterium | reverse complement strand
CTGCATGAGCGCGGCGAATTCCCATCGTCATGACCACACATCACTTTTCATATAGGGCTCGATTTCCCAGGCTCCGTGACTTGACTGGACAGTGCGAAGTTCTCCCTACGCCACCGATTGTAGGGCAGGGCACCGTTCTTGGTCTGCGTTTTCGAGGACGAATTTCTTGAGGGTATGAGAGTTCGGCGCGCGCAGGAGAAAATCCTGGAGCGAGCCACGCAGGGCTTCCGCGACGACGGCTTCGGAGGGTGGCGCCGCGGGATTCATCGTCCGCATCCAGCTTCGGAAGTGAGCCCAAACCTCCCGGCGTCGGTTCAATGCGAGGTGCTGGAGGAGTCCCTGTGCGATGCAACCGAGCTGGATCGCTCGGTGGTAAGCGTCGATCTTGCGGCGCACGAGGCGGCGGTAGTCGTCCGAGGTGCGATGGAGGTACTGATTGCCAGCCCCACGGCGCCGCGGAATCATGTCCATCATCCAGAAGTGGTACGCATACGTGCCGAGCGTGTGTAGCGCCTGCTTGAAGCTGACTTCGATGCGGAAACGGTAGCTGTAAAGTGCGAGCACTTGCAGCGGATCGAGCGTCAGGTCTGTGGTCATGAGGAGCAGACGCCCCCTCCGGGGATGATCGATCCACACGAAACGCACGAGGCGGCCGACAGGACGCCAGAGAAGATCCTCGGAGTGATAACGGATTCGGACACGGCTCTCGCCCGGAATCGGGCTTGGGGCCGAGCGGAGACAGTCGCGATCGTTCCAGCGGTCCTTGAGGTACCGCTTGGGTCCGTAGGAGCGAGGTCGGCCACGACCCCGCTTGAGCGGCTGCGTCGGCGTCTCGAAGGCGACGGTGTTGCGGTGGACGCGCGTCACCAGGTGGTGCCCTTGATCGAGAATGTACCGCGCCCGGCGTTCTCTAGTGGTCCACGCACCACTCGTGGCGATTAAGCATCATCCGAATCGTCCTGAGGAGGTGGCAAGATGGGCCAGGGATCAGGTACGGGGCACCGCCTGACGTGTGCTGAGCGGCTGGAATTGCAGCGCCGAGTGAGGTCCGGTGAGACCCACCAGTCTGCTGCTGCGGCCGTGGGGTGTTCCGCGAAGTCGGTGCAGCGCCTTCTGGTGAAGACGGGAGGGTTGATGCCGAGGGTGACGCCACAGTCGGCGCTGCGTCTGTCGTGTTCGGAGCGTGAGGAGATTTCGCGCGGCCTACTTGCTGGCGAGTCTTGCCGCCGCATCGCTGCTCAGCTCGGCCGGTCGCCATCGACCGTATCTCGCGAAGTCGTGGCCGGGGGTCGTCGAGATCGGTACCGGGCTTGGCGGGCTGAGGAGCGCGCTCGCCGGCGAATGCGCCGACCGAAGACCGCCAAACTGGCGGCGTCGCCTAGACTTCGAGGTGAGGTGGAACGGTGGCTCGCATTGCGGTGGTCGCCTCAACAGATCGCCGCGAGGTTGGTCCTCGACTACCCCGACGATCTGGAGATGCGCGTGTCGCACGAGACGATCTATCGATCCCTGTTTGTGCAGGGCCGCGGGGCCTTACGCAAGGAACTCACTCGGTGTCTGCGTACGGGACGAGCGCAACGACGCACACGTGGACGCGCCATCGGCGGTGGCCATTTGACGGACATGGTGTTGATCAGCGATCGACCCGCTGAGGTCGCAGACCGGGCAGTGCCCGGTCACTGGGAGGGTGACCTCATCGTCGGCAAGAATGGAAAGTCGGCAATCGGGACGCTGGTGGAACGACAGACCCGGTTCGTCATGCTAATGAATCTCAGTAAGGGTCGGCTTGCCGTACACGTCAGGAATGCGTTGGCAGACAAGGTCCGTGATCTCCCCGAGCAGCTGCGACGTTCATTGACTTGGGATCGCGGCAAGGAGATGGGCGAGCACGTTCGATTCACCGTCGCTACCGGAGTGCAGGTTTACTTCTGCGATCCGCGCAGTCCTTGGCAACGGGCGACGAACGAAAACAGCAATGGTCTGTTGCGTCAGTATTTTCCCAAAGGCACCGACTTGGCGGTGTACAACCAGAAGCAATTGGATGCGATCGCCGCCGAGCTCAACGGACGACCTCGACAGACACTGGGATGGATGACACCTTCAGAAGCGTTTTCCCGCGTTGGTGCGATGACCGCATGAGACCGCCCCCGGTTTCGTGGACACCTGACCATTGGGGTCGGAGGGTTACACGATGCAGAAGAAGTCCGCACCACCACCGCCATACCCGCCTGAGTTTCG
>JANONW010000434.1:0-1505 GCA_031421065.1 Prolixibacteraceae bacterium | reverse complement strand
GCGCGGGCGGGCTTGTGGGTGGAGTTCGCTTTTGCCGCTGGTGCGGGCGACACGGCCGGCGGGGCGCCGGTATACACGCCGGTAGAAACGCCGGTAGAAACGCGGGTAGAGACGCCGGTAGGAACGCCGGGGAAGATCATCGCGCTGATGGCCCGGCACCCTGCGATGAGCCTGTCTGAGATTGCGGTGGCCATCGGCAAGTCAGCCCGCGCGGTCGAACGCGCGAGCGCCAGGCTGGTCGACGAGGGGCGAATCAAACATGTGGGCGCCAAGAGGACAGGGCGATGGGATGTCTTGAAGTGAACGGCATCGGCAGCCGCCTCAGTTCGGCCGCTGCAGGGGCGCCGGCTTTCCGGTCGGCAGGCGAGGCCCTGCACGCCCGCGGACTGGCGGTGCGTGTTCCGGCCGCCAAGGGGTTTCAGGTCACAGCCGCGGCCTGGCTGGTGTTCGGCGCGCGACCGGCCGGCAGCTGAATTCGACCGATGAGGAATCGACCGACAATCGACCGACGATTCATCGAAATCGACCGGCGGGCGGTCTGGAACAGGGAGCAAGACTGACATGAGCACCGTCGGCACCCCCGAGCGCGCCACGCAGAACCGCGTGCTCGCCCTGTTCCGCGACGAACTGGGCTATCGCACCCTGGGCGACTGGACCGACCGGGCCGGCAACAGCAACATCGACGAGGGCCTGCTCACCGCCTGGCTGGGCAAGGCGGGCCACACACCGGACCAAATCAGCCGCGCGCTCTACCTGCTGCGCACCGAGGCCGACAACCCCAACCGCAGCCTGTACGACAACAACAAGGCGGTCTACAGCCTGCTGCGCTACGGCGTGCCGGTGAAGATCGAGGCCGGCAAGGTGACCGAAACGGTCAAGCTCATCGACTGGGCGCTGCCGCTGGCCAATGACTTTGCCGTCGCCGAGGAAGTGACGCTTCGTGATGGGACCAAGGGCCTGGGCGGGCACGAGCGGCGGCCCGACCTGGTGCTGTACGTCAACGGCATCGCGGTGGGCGTGGTCGAGCTGAAGAACAGCCGCACGTCCATCGGCCACGGCATCCGGCAGAACCTGTCGAACCAGTCGCCAGAGTTCAATGCCTGGTTCTTCAGCACGGTGCAGTTTGTCTTTGCGGGCAACGATTCCGAGGGGCTGCAGTACGGCGCCATCGGCACGCCGGAGAAGTACTTCCTGAAGTGGAAGGAAGACGAGGCCGACAACAGCCGCTTCAAGCTTGACAAGTACCTGCTGAAGATGTGCGCCAAGGCCCGGCTGCTTGAACTGATGCACGACTTTGTGCTCTTCGACGGCGGTGTGAAGAAGCTGCCGCGCGTGCACCAGTACTTCGGTATCAAGGCGGCGCAGCAGCGCGTCAGCGCCCGCCAAGGCGGCATCCTGTGGCACACCCAGGGCAGCGGCAAGAGCATCGTGATGGTGCTGCTGGCCAAGTGGATCCTGGAGAACAAGCCCAACGCGCGAGTGGTGATCGTGACCGACCGCGACGA
>JANONW010000433.1:0-1798 GCA_031421065.1 Prolixibacteraceae bacterium | reverse complement strand
ACTACGTTAAAAAGATACAACAATCGAGCCAGCATCTACTTGGAATCATTAACGACATACTGGATTTTTCCAAGATCGAAGCTGGCAAGTTAACGATTGAGTACATCGATTTTGAACTCGATACCTTGCTTGATAATCTGTCAAATCTGCTTGGCGAAAAGGCGGCGGAAAAAGGACTGGAACTACTTTTCGACGTAGCCGCCGACGTGCCGCGCACACTCAAGGGCGATCCGTTCAGACTTGGGCAAGTGTTGATCAATTTCGCGCAGAACGCCGTCAAGTTCACGGCGTCCGGCGAAATCGGCATTGTCATCCGCGTGCGCGAAAAAGCCGACGATGGCGTACAACTCTATTTCGCGGTGACCGACAGTGGCATCGGCCTGACGGCGGGGCAAATCAAGCGCTTGTTCCAGTCTTTTCAGCAAGCCGATTCTTCTACCACCCGCAAATATGGCGGAACAGGTTTGGGGCTGGCGATTTCAAAGCACCTGATTGAGCTGATGGGGGGTGAGTTCGGCGTCGAGAGCATCAGCGGCGTAGGCAGCACATTTTGGTTTTCCTTAAAGATGGCCGAGAGTCAATTGTCGCCGCGCGCCTTTCTGTTACCAATTGATCTTCGTGACAGACCGGTGCTGGTCGTCGATGACAACGATGCTGCCCGAACGATACTCAACAAGATGCTGAGCCGTATGCATTTCCGTGTAACCGAGGCTGGATCGGGATCGGCGGCGATTGCCGAAGTAAGCCGCGCCGCGGCTGCGGGAAGACCCTACGAAATCGTTTTTCTTGACTGGCAAATGCCGGAAATGGACGGCATTGAAACGGCTAAATTACTTCACGATCTGGCTCTGCCCAAGTCGCCTCGACTGATACTCGTAACCGCTTATGGCCGCGCGGAGGTGGTCGCCCAAGCGGCAAGTGTGCAGCTTGAGGAGGTTCTCTATAAACCGGTCAATCCAGCCATTCTGTTCGATACGGTGGTGCGTGTGCTCGGCGATGTCAAGACGGAACAGCCGAAAACTGTAAATGCGCCATCGTTACTCGAAGAACAACTGGCGAGCATAAAAGGCGCGCGCATTTTGTTGGTGGAGGACAATGACCTGAATCAGCAAGTGGCCACTGAAATGTTGCTCGATGCTGGGTTCGTGGTCGACCTCGCGGAAAACGGCTGGATCGCTATTTCGATGGTCAAAAGTGTTGCCTATGACGCCGTGTTGATGGACATGCAAATGCCCGTCATGGACGGCATTGCGGCCACAAAATCGATTCGCCAACTTCCGCAGTTCGCCGCGCTGCCTATTATTGCCTTGACGGCTAACGCGATGCAGGCAGATCGCGAGCGGTGTCTGGACGCTGGCATGAATGACCATGTCAGCAAGCCGATAGAACTGGATATGCTTTGGACAGCATTGCTCAAATGGATACCACCGCGTCATTCGTTCACGGCAGCCATCCCGAGTATTGCATCCCACGCGCCGCCCGCAGGTACCATCGATGGACTGGACATGGTTGCCGGCATGCGTCGAGTCCGCGGCAAGCAGAGTTTGTACTTGTCGATGCTGCGCAAGTTTGCAGCCGGACAGCGCATGGCATCGCAAAAGATTCGCTTGGCTTTGGATGAAGGCGACAATGTCACCGCCGAGAGATACGCGCATACCCTCAAAGGGGTATCGGGCAATATCGGTGCCGACGAAATCGTGGCCCTGGCTGAGTCCCTGGAGCATGCGCTCACGGCACCACTCGCCCGCCATGAAATAGATTTGCGTTTGGTTGCGTTGACACCACCTCTCGACAAACT
>JANONW010000432.1:0-1610 GCA_031421065.1 Prolixibacteraceae bacterium | reverse complement strand
CTGGTCTTACGCCGCCCGGCGTTTCTCTCGCTCGGGCCCTGCAGATGCGCGTTGATGGTCCCGAGAGACTGGCCGCTCTCCGTATAATGCAGCGTCATCATCAATCAGTCTCGGTTCGACGCGAGTTGTGGTGGTCTAACGTTGGGTTGTGCTGCGACCGCTTCAATAATGCGGCCGCGAAGCGGCCGCCTCAATAGCGCGGTCGTCAGCACCAACCGATGTTATGCCCTGCTGCTCAGATCGAGTAGCCGCGCATCGGAGAAGCGCCAAGACTCCGGAATACGGTCGATGGTTCCTCGACCGGCTGCTCTCGCAGTCCACGTGTGCTCCTCGTAGAGAATGGTGTCTCCTCTGCCACCAGCGGAGGCCTTCAAGCGCTCCGCTACTTCGGCGGGCGTGGCCAGATAGACACGAGGCAGTGCGTCGAGTGCGATGCCCTTGAACTGGACGAAGCAGAAGATCGTGAGCGCGCTATGATCGCTCAGCCACGAATCGACGGCCTTATGGTAGTTCGCGGACCGCAGGTGGGATTGCGTGAGCCCCCAGCTGCCGTCTTGGCTCCCCTTTACGGAGACCTTCATCACCTTGCCGCCACGAGCAATCATGAGGTCGTACTCACGCTGGTTCGCTCCATACTGCACGGACACGTCCCACCCGAGGCGCGCACACTGCGCGGCCGCAATGGCCTCGGCAGCGACGCCAACATGAAAGGAAGGGACTCTCTTTGGCATCAGTGGATGGGCATGGGCATAACGTGTGCTTCTGCTGCGAGCGCTCCCATAAAATGCGGTTGTGGGGCCGCGGCAGACCTTCACATAAAGTGAAGCAGCGGCCCCACAACCGCTACCGCCCTGCGCTCGTCGGCAGCAAGCGTCGTTATACCGCGCGCGCCGGACTCCGCTGGCTGCGCGCTAGGGTGCTGGCGGGCCGGGAATCACGCCGAGCTGCTGGAGCATTCCGAGTGCATCGTTGGTGACCCAGCCCTCGACGATGCGGCCATCCACGATGCGCTCGATGCTGGTGCCGACGACCACCACCGGCTTGCCCGTCGCTGGAATTCCGTTGAACGGCCCTTGATGCGTGCCGCGCATCGTCAGCCGTAGCACGACGCGATCGCCTTCCGCGACGATGTCCTCGATGGTGAACTGCGCGTCGGGAAAGGCGACGCGGAAGTCGCGGAAGAAGGTCAACCACCCGTCGCGATCCAATGGGGTCGGATTGCCGGTCATGTGGCCGACGTACGCGTCCGCGAGCAACTCCTGCGCGACGGCTTCACTGCCGCCGCCCCAGACCTCGGTGAAGAAGCGGCGCGCCACGGCCTTGTTGGCCTCGACAGTGGCGGCGGCCGCATCAGCCTGCGGCGTCGGTGCCGCGGTGCACGACGCCAGAATCAGAAGTGCGCCGGTACACGCGGAGAGCAGTTTCGTGATGCGCATTGATGAGTGAGGTGGAGAGTTGGAGGAAGCCGATCGAGTCGGTATAACGTTGGGTTCTGCTGCGGTTGCTTCCATAATGCGGCCGCGTAGCGGCCGCCATCAATAGCGCAACCGTCAGCAGCAACCAGAGTTAGGCGCTCACGGCACCGAGGTTCGGTGCAGGAACGTGTCGGC
>JANONW010000431.1:0-10267 GCA_031421065.1 Prolixibacteraceae bacterium | reverse complement strand
CCAAACACGATTCGGCGCACATCGACAGTCTGTTGCAGTATGTCGGTATGGACAAAGTTAAACTCGAAGGCCGAAAGGTCATGAAGAAATACCCCGGCGTAAAAATTGACGTAAACGCCATTGCACAAGGCTATTCTGTTGATGTGGTCTGCGATTTCTTCAGGAACAAGGGCATAAAAAATTATCTGGTTGAAATTGGCGGGGAAGTGCGCGGAAAAGGCACCAATGCAAAAGATATATTCTGGCGAATAGGTATCGATAAACCTTCGGATGACAATATGATGCCGGGAAATGAACTTCAGGCCATTATCGAAATCAACAATAAATCGCTGGCCACTTCAGGAAATTATCGAAAGTTTTTTGTGGAAGATGGAGTGAAGTATTCGCATATAATCGATACGAAAACCGGGTTTCCTGCACGCAATACGCTACTGAGTGCAACAGTTGTTTGCGATGATTGTATGACTGCCGATGCTTATGCCACCGCATTTATGGTGCTGGGCATTGAAAAAAGCATGGAATTGTTGCCGAAACTTCAGGATATTGAAGTCTATTTTGTTTACAGCAACCCACAAGGCGAATATGAAGTTTTCTTTTCAGAAGGAATGAAGAAAATGATTGTTAAACAAGATTAACCCTTTTGAATTTTAACGCTCGCCGAAGGTGCTGCCTAAGCCTGTCGAAGAAGTTGTCTGAGCCTGTCGAAGACCGGATTTGTGGGCAACTGACAGGATGACACGCAAAATGTCATAAGTATAAAATACGCTAAAACCCTTTTAATTCAGGTGATTAACTGCATGCAGATTCCGCGCCTCTGTATTAAAATGAAAAAATGTCCATTTGCTATCATGAATTTTGGCACTATCGGCTTTGGCATAGTATCTGCTAACAAAGGGTGTCAAAAAAATTAAAATTAAAAGTCAAACCAATTAAATAATTAAAAAATGGCAGATTTAAAAGGAAAAATCCTTGCAGGTAAAGTTCTTGTACAACCCAAGGAAGCTGAAAAGAAAACAGCAAGTGGAATCATTATTCCTGATTCGGCAAAGGAAAAACCACAAGTTGGTAAAGTGGTTCTGGTTGGTTCTCCTAAAAAAGACGAACCTATGGAAATCAGTGTTGGCGATATGGTATTCTACGGAAAATATTCGGGTACCGAGTTAAACATTGACGGAACTGATTACCTGTTGATGTCTCAAACCGATGTATTATTTATTGCTGAGTAATTGATTAACAACAATTAAAAGAAAATTAAAATGGCAAAAGAAATTAAATTCAATACCGAAGCCCGCGACCTCCTGAAAAAAGGAGTTGACAAATTGGCTGACGCTGTAAAAGTAACCCTCGGACCAAAAGGCCGCAACGTGGTTATTGAAAAGAAATTTGGTGCACCACAGATCACCAAAGATGGTGTAACTGTTGCAAAAGAAATTGAATTCTCGAACGCTTATGAAAACATCGGCGCTCAAATGGTGAAAGAAGTAGCCAGCAAAACAGGTGACGATGCAGGTGACGGAACAACAACTGCCACTGTTTTGGCGCAATCTATCATTTCAGTTGGGTTAAAAAATGTTGCTGCCGGTGCCAATCCAATGGATTTGAAACGTGGTATCGACAAAGCCGTGATCAAAGTTGTTGAAAGCATCAAAAAACAAGCACAGAACGTTGGCGACGATTTCAAAAAAATTGAACAGGTTGCTAAAATTGCTGCCAACAACGACAGCGAAATCGGCGCCCTGATTGCAGAAGCAATGGAAAAAGTGAACAAAGAAGGTGTGATCACAGTAGAAGCTGCCAAAGGAACCGAAACTTATGTTGACGTTGTTGAAGGCATGCAGTTCGACCGCGGTTATATTTCCCCTTATTTTATTACCGATGGCGAAAAAATGGCTGCCGAACTGGAACGTCCTTTCATCCTGATTCACGACAAAAAAATCAGTACAATGAAAGACTTGCTTCCTATTCTGGAACAATCTGCACAAACTGGCCGTCCATTGTTAATTGTTGCTGAAGATGTTGACAGCGAAGCATTGGCTACTTTGGTTGTAAACCGCTTGCGTGGTTCGCTGAAAGTATGCGCGGTAAAAGCTCCGGGATTTGGCGACCGTCGTAAAGAAATGCTCGAAGACCTTGCAGTTTTGACAGGTGGTGTGGTAATTACCGAAGAAAAAGGCATGAAACTTGAAGACACTACCCTGGAAATGCTTGGCAACGCTGATAAAATCACTGTTGACAAAGAAACAACTACAATTGTTGCAGGTGCAGGCGCTGAAGATACCATCAAAACGCGTATCAACCAGATCAAAAAACAGATCGAAACCACTACTTCTGATTACGATAAAGAAAAACTTCAGGAACGTTTGGCCAAATTGGCCGGTGGTGTTGCTGTTCTTTATGTTGGCGCATCTTCGGAAGTTGAAATGAAAGAGAAAAAAGGCCGCGTTGACGATGCTTTGCATGCAACCCGCGCTGCTGTTGAAGAAGGAATCGTTCCTGGTGGTGGTGTCGCTTACATCCGCAGCATCGCAGCTTTGGAAGGCTTAACCGGCGATAACGATGACGAAACCACAGGTATCGAAATTATAAAACGTGCTATTCAGGAACCATTGCGCCAGATTGTTTTCAACGCCGGAAAAGAAGGTGCAGTAGTTGTTCAGAAAGTGATGGAAGGTACAGGCGATTTCGGGTACAATGCACGTACCGACGTTTATGAAAACCTCTACGAAGCTGGTGTAATCGATCCTGCCAAAGTAACACGTATCGCGCTGGAAAATGCAGCTTCAATTGCTGGCATGTTCCTAACTACCGAATGTGTATTGGTTGACGAAAAAGAAGAAAAACCATCAATGCCACCAATGGGCGGTGGAATGGGCGGAATGATGTAATATCCGGCATACCCTTCAATAAATATAATTTTGAAAGCCCTCTTTCGGTTCGCCGGAAGGGGGCTTTTTGCGATAAAGGAATTGCGCAATCTTAAGTGAAAAGGGAATTCTGAACCTGGTCAAATAGCTCCATTCCTGAATACAACACTCACCTCAACCCCGCAATCTGCTCTTCCAACACTTTAATTTTTGCACCCGCATCGGCTTGTTTGGTGTGTTCGATGGCCTCAACCGCTTCAGGAACGCTACCTACAAAACGTTCGTTGCCCAGTTTTTTCAATGGTGAATTCAGGATAAGCGCAAAACCGCTATCTTTAGATCCAAAATTTTCGGCTATGCAAATGCGTTTTTTTTTCCTGATTTTCCTTTCATTCCTGTTCTTTCATTCCAAAGTGTTTTCGCAATCGTTGAGTCCGGATGCAACTGTCAGTATCCTGACCTGTAATCCGGGAACAGATGTTTATTCGATGTACGGGCACACTGCCATCCGGGTGAATGATCCCGCTACTGGTCTTGACGCTGTGTTCAATTACGGAGTTTTTAGTTTCGAATCTCCCAATTTTATTTACCGCTTTGCAAAAGGACAGACTGATTACCTGATGGTTGGGCAGAAATTCGATAGTTTTTTACCTGAATACAAGGAGGAAAAGCGAAGTGTTTACGAGCAGGTACTAAATCTTTCGCCGGAAGGAAAAATCAAACTATTTGAGGCGCTGATTGAAAATGCCAAACCCGAAAACCGCGAATACCGCTACAATTTTTTCATGGACAATTGCGCCTCCCGTGTTCGCGATATGATTGAACGAAATGCCGGAGGTACTGTTCGTTTTACTGATGATCATCCAACTAAAAGTTACCGCGACCTGATCAAAGAATTTCATCATTCATTTCGCTGGATTGACCTGGGTATTGATTTATTGGTTGGGAAAAAGGCTGAACAGCCAGCTTCTGCTTATGGACAAATGTTTTTGCCTGAATATTTGCATGATCAGTTTGCCAATGCTGAAATGTCTATCGAAGGAAAAGCACAACCTTTGGTGCTTGAAACCCGCACCATTGTTGAATATCCAAATGCTAAACTCATTTCTGATTTGCCATGGCCGGTAATTGTTTTTGGTTTGTTTTTTCTACTGGTAGCCGGAGTTTCGGTTCGTGGCTTCCTCAGGAAAACAAAAAACGATTGGCTTGATTACTGGTTGTTTGGACTGACTGGCTTTGCCGGATTGATCATTGGCTGGTTCACTTTGTACTCTGAGCATCCGGCCATGAGCCCCAATTACAACCTGTTGTGGGCATTTCCGCTTAACCTGTTTTTTGCATTTGTATGGAAGTTTAAAAAATGGAGGCCCAAAACCCGAATCTATTTCTGGTTGGCCGGTGTACTTTTATTACTTTCTTTTCTGATTGGACAGCAGTTTAATCCTGCAGTTTACTTCATCGTTCTTACTTTACTGGTGAGGGTTGGAGTGAATTTGATACCGGAAAGAAAATTGGGGTAAATGGAAAATGAAATTATATGGCCGGCAGCGTTGAATGATATTTTAGATCGTATAAATCCAGTCTGGCTTCAACTGACCAATCTATTTTGAACTTAACCATTGGTCAACTTCTTTTTGTAGATAACTTTTTTTAATTTTCAGAAGAGGTCTGAGAAGGCCTGTAATGCTTTGGCCACATTTTTAATCAATTCAGGCTTCATTACCGTTTTCAAAAAATATCTTCGATGTTTTATTCATGTCTTTAAAACTTATCTTTGTTCATCTTTAAAAAATTCAGAACATTGATCACTACTTCAAAATATGTTGAAACTCCTTTGATGAAGCAGTATAATGCAGTCAAAGCAGTCCATCCTGATGCCATTCTGTTGTTCAGGGTGGGAGATTTTTATGAAACTTTTGGCGAAGATGCCATCCGGGCATCGGGTATTCTGGGTATCACGCTCACCCGCCGTGCAAATGGATCGGCAAGCTATGTTGAACTGGCTGGTTTCCCTTATCACGCGTTGGATACCTATCTTCCAAAATTGGTCCGTTCAGGTGCCCGTGTTGCTATTTGTGAGCAACTGGAAGATCCGAAGATGACCAAAAATATCGTAAAACGCGGTATCACCGAACTGGTCACTCCCGGAGTTTCATACAACGACAACATTCTCGAACACCGCGAAAACAACTTTTTGGCTTCGGTACATTTCGATAAAAAATTGGCTGGAATTGCCTTTCTGGATATTTCAACCGGTGAATTTTTAACTGCAGAAGGCTCTTTCGAATACATAGACAAGTTGCTTAGTTCGTTTCAGCCCAAAGAAGTTTTATTTCAGAAAGGGAAAGGCACCGATTTTACCGCCTTGTTCGGAGGGAAATACTATACTTTTTCGCAGGACGATTGGGTTTATACTGAAGACGCGGCCAATGACCGGCTGATGCGGCATTTCGAAACAAAATCGCTCAAAGGTTTTGGCGTGCACGAACTGAATTACGGGATCATCGCTTCCGGAGCAATTCTTCATTACCTAGATCTGACTCAGCATCACCAGACTAAACACATTGTCAGCCTGTCACGCATTGAAGAAGACAAATATGTTTGGCTCGACCGTTTCACCATCCGTAACCTGGAACTTTTTAATTCGATCAACGAAGGAGCAAAAACGCTCGTTCAGGTGATCGACAAAACCATTTCGCCCATGGGCGCGCGTTTGCTGAAACGCTGGATTGCCCTGCCACTAAAAGAAATCGCAGCCATCAACAACCGGCTTAATGTGGTTGAATATTTAGTGAAGGAAGAGGAATTAAAGGAAAATCTGGAAGAACATATCCGACAGGTAGGCGATCTTGAACGTATTATTTCAAAGGTGGCCGTTGTTCGCATCAATCCGAGGGAAGTGGTGCAGCTTAAAAATGCACTTCAGGCAATTGTTCCCATCAAACAAATGTGCGGCCAATCCGACAGCCCGAATTTGCAGCGATTTGCCGAGCAATTGAATCCCTGCGAATCTATCCGCATACGCATCGAAAAGGAAATCCACCATGACCCGCCCACTTTGGTCAACAAAGGAAGTGTAATTGCTGCTGGTGTTTCTCCCGAATTGGATGAATTGCGGTTATTAGCCTTTTCAGGAAAAGATTACCTCGCGAAAATGCAGGAGCGAGAATCAGAGAGAACTGGAATCACAAGCCTGAAAATCGCGTTCAACAACGTATTCGGCTATTACATCGAAGTACGGAATACACACAAAGACAAAGTTCCGCCTGAATGGATCCGCAAACAAACTTTGGTTGGAGCAGAGCGATACATCACGGAAGAACTGAAAGAATACGAATCGAAAATTCTGGGCGCTGAAGAAAAAATTCTGGCCATTGAAGTCCGTCTTTTCAATGAATTGGTGGTTGCTTTGGCCGAATATATTCAGGCAATACAACTGAATGCTGCAATTGTCGGGCAGTTGGATTGTCTGTTGTCGTTTGCCACCGCCGCCATCGAATACAAGTATTTCCGACCCGAAATCAATGAATCGAAAGACATCATCATCACCGGTGGCCGCCATCCGGTAATCGAGCACCAGCTTCCGATGGGCGAATCGTACATTTCGAACAATGTGACCCTGAATCAGGACGATCAGCAGGTGATCATTATTACCGGGCCCAACATGGCAGGCAAGTCGGCTTTGCTGCGTCAAACAGCTCTGATTGTGCTGATGGCGCAGATTGGCAGCTTTGTTCCAGCCGAAGCGGCCCAGATTGGTTATGTTGATAAAATTTTCACAAGGGTTGGTGCATCCGACAATATTTCCCTGGGCGAATCAACTTTTATGGTCGAAATGAACGAAGCAGCCAGCATCCTGAACAATCTTTCGGACCGAAGCCTGATTTTACTTGACGAACTGGGGCGTGGAACTTCAACCTACGACGGAATTTCAATTGCATGGTCGATTGTTGAATACATTCACGAACATCCGAAAGCGAAAGCAAAAACCATGTTTGCGACCCATTATCACGAGATGAACGAGATGGAAAAATCGTTTGGCAGGGTGAAAAACTTCAATGTAACCGTAAAGGAAGTAGGCAACAAAGTGATTTTTCTCCGGAAGCTGATGCCTGGCGGAAGTAACCATAGTTTTGGGATTCATGTGGCCCGAATGGCCGGAATGCCGCCTTCGGTGGTTCACCGTGCCGATGAAATTCTGCTTCAACTGGAAGATACACACCGAAAGGAAGGATTATCGAAGCCATTGGCGGGCATGGCAGAGAAGCGGGAAGGTTTTCAGATGAGTTTTTTTCAACTCGACGATCCGGTGTTAAAACAAATACGCGATGAGATTAAGAATCTGGACATCAACCAGCTTACGCCGCTCGAAGCCTTGAATAAGCTGAACGATATTAAGAAGATTACAGGGCTGGACAGGCCCTTCAAAAAATAATACGCCGAAAACAGGTAAAGTTTTAATCCTTTTTTGGAGAAATAAAAAATAGGTATATATTTGCAACGCTGTTTTAGAAAGCACTAAACAGTACGTTCAAACCAGAAAAATACTGCAATTTCCACCAGAATGCAGGATAGTATTGGAAAAGGCATCGTTGTTTCAGGATGAAGATTCGGAACAGCAAATTTTGCGAGAATAGCTCAGTTGGTAGAGCACGACCTTGCCAAGGTCGGGGTCGCGAGTCCGAGTCTCGTTTCTCGCTCATTTTAAGGAGGCCCGGATGGTGGAATCGGTAGACACGCAAGACTTAAAATCTTGTGACCATTGGTTGTGCGGGTTCAAGTCCCGCTCCGGGTACTTTTAAAAAATCTGGTTCAATTAAATTATTGCGAGAATAGCTCAGTTGGTAGAGCACGACCTTGCCAAGGTCGGGGTCGCGAGTCCGAGTCTCGTTTCTCGCTCATTTAAAAAAGCACTTCGGATAATCTGGGCGCTTTTTTCGTTTTGGGTGCGGAAGTTTTTAACTTCCGTTTTTCGCGGTGAATAAAAATGCGATTAAAAATCGCATCACCCGGCTAATATTTTTGAAATACCTGTTACTGTGTCCAGTCAGGGCGCGACTTCAAGTCGCACTCCGACTCCCTGAAGGCACTTATACTTTCAATACAATCCGATACCTTGCCTTGCCAGATTCCAAATGATCAATGGCTTCATTTACTTTTTCAAGAGGAAATTCCTCTACTATTGGATAAATATCGTGACGAACACAAAACTCTAGCATGGTACGCGTTAATGCCGGACTACCTATTGGACTACTACCAACCGTTTTTTCACCTACTAAAAGAGTAAAGGTAGGTATGGCCATCGGTTCAAGTACTGCCCCTACATTATGAAATCTACCTTTTGGTGCAAGTGTCATTAAATATGAATTCCAGTCCAATGTTACATTAGTCGTATTGAGGATAAAATTTAAACTTCCGGCAATGCTTTCCAACTCTTTTGGGTCTCTTGAATTGATCACTTTGGTTGCGCCCATTGCTAAAATTTGGTCATTTTTATCTGGGGTTGAGCTAAAGGCAACGACTTCGCATCCCCACTTATTCAGGAATTTTAAAGCCATATGGCCGAGTCCGCCAATACCAATCACGCCAACTTTATCGGTGGGTTTTACACCCGCTAAAATAATTGGGTTGAATACTGTGATTCCACCGCAAAGAAGCGGCCCGGCTTTCTTTACATCGATTCCATCAGGAAGCAAAATTGCCCACGACCAGTGGCATCTCACGTAGTCTGCAAAGCCACCGTGACGACCAACAATAGTTCCTTCAGCAGTTTGGCATAGGTGGTGGCTACCTTCCATACACTGTTTGCAATGCATGCATGAAGCCGAATTCCAGCCCAGACCGACAAGATCGTTTGGCTTTATGTTTTTTACCTCACTTCCGACAGCTACCACTTTCCCAATAATTTCATGACCTGGAACGAACGGAAATTGTGTCATTCCCCAATGGTTGTTTAGCATGCTTAAATCGGAGTGGCAGATGCCACAATAGAGAATCTTTATATCCACCTGGTCGCTTCCTAGGTTGGGCAATTCGTATTTGAAAGGACTTAACTTGCCACCTGGTTCTTTTGCTGCATAAGCATTTACTGTAGTCATAATTTGATCCATTTTAAATTGTGAATGATTATCGACTAAAGTTAATACATTATTTAATAAAATACAAATATGTCTTTATCTATTCTATTTGAAAATTGACTGTATTTCAAAATTATATCTGGCTGTTTTCTCCATTCAGCTATTTAAAACAGTTGGTAGTCCCGAGTACCCGGGATGCCAAGGTCGGGGTCGCGAGTTACCTGCCCGCCCAAGGGCTTGTCAGGCGGGGAGTCTCGTTTCTCGCTCAAAAAAAGCACTTCAGGAAACTGAGGTGCTTTCTTCGTTTGGGTGCGGAAGTTTTTAACTTCCGGTTTGATTTGTTGATTCAGAAAATGCGATTAAAAATCGCATAACCCTTCCCCAAAAATAGGTGTATTCTGTATTCGACAGATCCGGAAACTAATTCGGGTTTCTTATTTCATGTCGACACTTAACCGAAGTTGTCCGCCAAGCCCTTCTCTGATAATTCGCATCAAGGTTGAAAGTCTTATGTCGGAAGCATCATTTTCAATCCGTGAAATGTAGGTTTTTGTAGTTCCACACTTTTCGGCCAGTTGTTCCTGGGTTAAACCTTTCTCTTTTCGCAGTTCCTGGAGCATCACCCCAAGCTTGAATGCTTCAAATCCTTCCTCGAACTTTTCACGTTCTTCAGTTCCCAGTTTACCGTATTGCTCGTCCAAATGATCTGCAAATGAGGTAAGATTATTATTTGTTTTCTTTTTCATCGAAGTATTGTTTTTTAAGTTTTTCAGCCAATTCTATTTCTTTTTTCGGTGTCTTTTGCGATTTCTTCTGAAATCCGTTAATCAGTATTACAAGTTTCCCTTTGTCCAGAAAGCTGAAAACTCTGTAAATATCACTCCCAACTTCCACTCTGATCTCATAAATACCTGTTGTTCCTTCCATATGGCTGAAATACTTAGCTGGGACCCTGTCAATAGTGGATATTAGTTTCAGGGTCCAGTTGAACTTTCTCTTTACTTCAGGCTTTAATCCCTCAAAGAAGTCCAGGTAGTAATTCCTGTAGTAAAAAATGTTCCTGACAAGTTTTTCATCCATGCCGCTAAGTTAGCCAATCAGGTAACTTTATCCAAATCTTTCAAGAAGTTTGTTTGAATGTTTTTTTTGACCTTGCCAAGGTCGGGGTCGCGAGTTCCCTGCCCGCCTGTTTGATTATCACATTATTTTGCAGTATTGGTGGCTTGGCAGGCGGGGAGTCTCGTTTCTCGCTCAAAAAAAGCACTTCAGGAAACTGAGGTGCTTTCTTCGTTTGGGTGCGGAAGTTTTTAACTTCCGGTTTGATTT
>JANONW010000430.1:0-2196 GCA_031421065.1 Prolixibacteraceae bacterium | reverse complement strand
ACTTCGCCAAAAGCATAAAAATCCAGCAGACTTCCTTGTTCCCCTCGCCTCCTTCAACAGATTTTATACGAACCATGACCGACCAGACTCCTGTCGTTGAAATTCGTAACCTTTCGAAACACTACGGTGAGTTCGTGGCGTTGGATAATCTGTCACTGTCGCTCAATCGCGGCAGTATTCTTGGCTTTATCGGGCCAAACGGGGCCGGTAAGACGACAACCATCCGAATCCTGGTCGGGTTGTCGCGTCCAACCTCCGGTGTCGCAAAAATTGCCGGCGCGGATTACGTGCGGGATCTTGCCAGAGTGCGACGGCTGGTCGGCTACATGCCTGACAAGTTTGGTTCGTATGACAACATGCGAGTCCGTGAGTATCTTGATTTCTTCGGCGCGGCCTTCGGGATCCCGCGCAAAGAACGCCGCAACCGCATTGGCGAGGTTATGGAACTCACCAATTCGACATGGATGCAGGATCGCTACGTTGAAAGTCTGAGTCACGGCATGCAACAGCGTGTGGGGATCGCACGCACGCTGTTGCACAAACCAGAAGTTCTGATTCTGGATGAGCCAGCGAATGGTCTGGACCCCGAAGCGCGGATCGAAATGCGGAATATTCTGCTGAGGCTGGCGTCTGAGGGGAAGACACTGATCGTCACCAGTCACATTCTTCCGGAGCTGTCACGAATCTGTGACAAAGTTGCGATCGTCGCCGGTGGTAAGTTGCGGGCGTTTGGCACACTGCAGGAAGTTACGCGGGAACTTTCACAACTGCGAACGATGGAGATTCAGTTTCTGTCAGCGGCGGGACTGACACAAATCGGCGACAAATTAAAAAAAATTCTCGAGCCGACGGCCGAAGTTACGGTGTCAGAAACAGAGTTCATAATTCGCTGTCGCACATCGGCGTCCGACGAAGCAATGGCCGATGTGCTGCGACAACTGATTGTGGCGGGCGATAAGGTCGCGCAGTTCCGTGAAGTCGCTGGTGACCTAGAGGAAGCGTTTGTTTCGGCCGCACGCGTGGCTGAAGCGGAACGCACGGGCTTGGCCACAGCGTCTGCGGCAGCGCCGTCAATTCCAACTCGGGAGGTGGCACGATGAACGGATGTCTTGTGATCATCGGACGCGAACTCCTTGGACTGTTACGCAATCGCAGAACGCTGCTCATTCTGGTCGCTACTGCAATTGCGTTTGCCGCAGTTGTGATTCTGAAGTGGCCCTCGAGTGGTATTTCCGACCTGAACGGACAGCAGGCACGCGAGACATGGCAGTGGCTGACGTATGCGATGCTGGGGGCTGCAATCCTGATCGTGCCCGTATTTCCGTCCACATCACTTGTCAATGAAGTACGCGGGCGAACGTTGGAACTGCTGCTGAATTCTCCGCTCTCTCGCGCATCGATCTACTTTGGTAAGGCCGGGGCGATGCTGGGCTTTGTGGTGCTGCTACTGTTTGCAACACTGCCGGCAATGGCCTGCTGTTTTTTGATGGGTGGGTTGACACTGACAGATGTGCTTCGACTCTATGGATTTCTGCTGCTCATCTGCACTCAACTGATCGTGGTCGGAATTCTGGTTGGCACTTTCTGTCGCAGCACCGAAGCCGCTCTGCGATGGAGTTACGGCGTCACGTTTGCAATCACCATCGTGCCGACGTTTCCCGATTTTTTCATGAAGGGAAGCGACAGCCCGATCGCCCGTGGGGCTGGTTGGCTGAAACTTATTTCCCCAATCCCGTCGCTCATGCAGATGTTGAACCAGGGATCGATCGGAGGTTCGGGGCTGACAGAGAATCGTCCGGTCATGTTCTGGTATCTGCTGTTCACAGGATTATCGATTGTGGTTGGCAGCGTTGTCTGCATTATGCGTCTGAGCCACTCGCTGATCGATCGATCTCGTTCTCAGGGAAGCATCACCGACGACCAGTCGTTGGGCATCCGGGCTGCGCGACGAGTCCTCTATTTGGTCGATCCACAACGTCGTTCAAAAGGAATTCCGTTGTTCCTGAATCCGGTGATGGTCAAAGAGTTTCGCTGCCGTCAGTTTGGTCGGCTGCACTGGTTGCTGCGGCTCATTGCCGGTTGTGCCGTGTTGTCACTGATGCTGACACTGGCGTCCGCCGGTGGTGCTGAATCACGGGGTGTCAACTTTACGGGAGCCATCATAATTGTGCTGCAGGTGGCATTGATCGTGTTGCT
>JANONW010000429.1:0-1652 GCA_031421065.1 Prolixibacteraceae bacterium | reverse complement strand
TTGCCATTTTTCCAAATCGGCCGGAGTGAATTTTGTTGTTGTTTGGGCTTGTAATCCCAAAACTGTAATAAACAGAATTATTGTAGCTATTATTTTCATTGTAAAAAGATTAATTAAATTTAGGTTCAATTCTCAAATCTAATATACTATTTTGAAATATCATAAACCATCAAAGCGTTGCCATGCCTGATATACATCCGTTTATTATGGATTACCGGGTGTGCCCAATGTTGATCGGCGCCCAGCGGAACGGGAAATTTACTGACTATATTAAAAGTATCAGGGGCCATATTTACCAGGGCAACTTCGCCCTCTTCGCTGTAGCAATAAAACAAACTATCGGCATAAACAATTACACCTCCTCCAAAATCAGGTGTAATCAGCTTTTCTTTTCCTGACAGGGCATTTATGGAAAACCAGTTTTTTGAACGATATGACGCCCCGTAAATTGTTCCGTCGATGAATACGATTCCGCTCATCAGGTTATTGTACCCCTCATTTCTCCAAAGTTGTTCCACATTTTTTCCATCGTCAGATAATTTCAACGCCAGCAAGCCACCATTTTTTTCGGAAGAAGTACTTGAAAAGTAAATAATGCCCTTGTCGTAAACAGGTGAATTTGCATGGATACTGTAGGTATTTAACTGTTCGGCCTTCCAAAATGGTTGCCCTGTAACGGCGTCTATACCAATAACCGATGTTGCCGTAATTGTAACTATCAACCTGGTTTTGTTATGCACCAATAACACAGGTGAACAATAAGCCGATACTTCCCCAAAACCCTTGCTGCTCCATACAGTTTCGCCTGTATGGCGGTTTAGGGCGACAATATTGTGTTCTTCGCCGCCCGGCGTACAAATTAAATTGTCGCCATCGATAAGCACCGATTCCGAAATTCCCCACCTGATATTTTTTCCATTAAACTTTTTGAGCAGATCTACCGACCAAACCTTATCGCCGTTATCAGTGTTAAAACAAAATACTTCGCCCATTCCGCTTACCAGATAAACCAAGCTGCCCACCACAAGTGGGGTCGATCTTGTACCAGTGTAATTTACATGCCACTCTTCGCCATATTCTTTTTGCCAAAGCAGTTTGCCATCCAAATCGAACGAATAAAGCACGCCAACTGTATCGGGCATCCCGTTAATAAAAACCTGTTCATTACCAATTCCCGGACTGCTGTGCCCGGCGCCGAGGCCTTCGAAACTCCATAACAACTCCGGCCCATTTTCGGGCCAGGTTTTTAATAAATCTGGTTCATAAAAAATCCCCTGGCGATCAGGGCCGCGCCACTGTGAGGCATCCTCTTTTTGTTTAACACACGACATTAACACAAAGGCACTTAGGCCAATCAGGAACATTTTTGTTTTCATTTTACACTAAATAAATTAACTGCTTATCTGCTTAGAACAAGTTGTTTTGACAATCAATTGAATATCAATAATTTACAAAACACTACTAAATCAATATAATCACTACTATCCGAAACTTTTAAAAATAAAAGTGCCTGAGAATCTCATATTTTTGTATTTTGATACAAAAGTAACAGAAATAATGAAATTACACAGGCGTAGCAAAAATAACAAAAAACCGATACTCCGTCAGGTTTTAGATTTAATCCCAGCGTTTATACTTCGTAGATCGGTCAG
>JANONW010000428.1:0-2202 GCA_031421065.1 Prolixibacteraceae bacterium | reverse complement strand
AACGTCCACAGAAGCTTGTTGAAGTCGCAGAAAACAAAACATATTTCATCGAATCATTAGTAGTAGAGAAAAATCAGGGATGCCCAATCACCGACCATTGGCTAACTGGTTGCAATCTAACTCTCAATCCTGATTTGGTTGCCATTATTGGTAATAAAGGTAGCGGGAAAAGTGCGCTTGCGGACATTATCGCGCTGCTCGGAAACTCGCGGCAAAAAGATCACTTCTCGTTTCTTTCGAGTACTCGATTTCGGAAGAAACCAAGCGAACTAGCCAAACACTTTACGGGAACAATCAAATGGCTAGATGGGAGCACTAATAAGCGTGCACTGTCCGACAATCCACCCGCTGAAGCGGTTGAGCTTGTTCGCTACATACCGCAAGCTCACTTTGAAAAGCTCTGCAATGACCATGTATCTGGGCGATCAGACGTATTCGAGAAGGAGTTGAGGGCGGTCATTTTTTCCCATACGAGTCCGTCCATTCGCCAGAAAGCGCTTGATTTCGATCAGCTCATTGAACAGCAGGAAAGTAGCTATCGAGATCAATTAGGCGAATACAGGAAAGAGCTCAAGAGGCTCAATCAAGAAATTGAAGGGGTTGAGGCGCAATTACAGCCGGAGATTAAACGAGCGCTTGAGGAATTGCTAACGCTCAAGCAGAAGCAGATTGAAGAGCACAACAAGATTGTGCGTCAAATTGAGCCAAAGCCGTTGGAACAATTAACGCCGGAGCAACAACAGGCATCTGCGGAACTAGAAAGAATTGCAGGGCTACTGAAGGCGATTGACGAAAAGTCGCAAACTTTTATCGCCAAAGAGGCGCAGTTAGCGGCCAAAGCAAAAGCGATACAAGCGGTTCGGGACCGTCTTCGTTTGCTGCAGAGACAGTACAAGCAGTTCGAAGATGAGACGGCGGAATATCTCAAGACCCTTGGTTTAGACATCTCGAAGGTGGCATCACTTACCGCCAGCGAAGAAGCGCTAGACCAATTGGCAGCGTCGGTTCCTCAAGAGCAGAAGGCTCTCGTAGATACATCTGTGCAGAACGAGCAGGAGAAACAGAAGCTCTTAACTCAGCAATCAGTATTCAAAGAAAAATTGAACGAACCGCAACAGCGATACGAGAAGAGCCTGAAGGTGCGTGAGGTTTGGGAAGTGAAACTTAGAGAACTGACCGGTACACCGGATGCGCCTGACACACTAGAGGGTATCAAGGCGAGAATCGCCCAACTTGATCAACTTCCCGTGCTATTGAATGAAAAGCAAGCAAAGCGACTTGCTCTCTCTTCTGAGATCTTCGACATTCTCTATGCTCAAAGAAAAGCGCGGGAAGAACTGTTTAAGCCAGTGCAAGACGTTATTCAAAGCAACAGCCTCATTCGAGACGGATACAAGCTTCAGTTCCAGGCTAGCTTGGGTGGATCTCCGGATACACTTGCATCGGCGCTATTCGAGCTTATTAAGCAGAATTCAGGCGAATTTAGGGGCGAGGATGAGAGTTATGCCACGGTACGGAAAATCGCTGAACAGTTCGACCTAAACAAGAAGGAAGATGCCAAAAAATTTGTCTGTGAGCTTCACGAGAAGATCGTTGTCGCCGTCAAGAGCAGCAGCGAAAGTGCTATCGGCATAGCGTCGATTCTTCGAGTGAACAAAACATCGAGCGCTGTTTACGACCTGCTTTTTGGCCTACCGTTTCTGGAGCCTCGTTACTCACTGCTATTTCAGGATACTCAGATTGAGCAGTTATCGCCCGGTCAAAGAGGTGCGCTTCTCCTTATTTTCTACTTATTGGTAGACAAATGGCGCAATCCAATCATCTTGGACCAGCCGGAAGAGAACTTAGACAACGAGACGGTTGTAAGCTTGCTCGTGCCGGTAGTGAACGAGGCGAAGAAAAAACGACAAATCATTATGGTTACCCACAATCCGAATCTCGCTGTCGTGTGCGACGCAGAGCAAATCATCTATTCGTCGTTCGACCGCAATAAGAAATGCAAGATTGAGTATGTATCTGGATCAATCGAGAATCCAAAAATCAATTCACATGTCGTTAATGTGCTCGAAGGAACTAAACCTGCATTCGATAACCGTCGGATCAAGTATCACTGAAAAACATGGCAAAACAAAAACTCGAACTCACCTGGATCGGGAAGGAAAACCGGCCGAAGCTGGAGCCGCGGATTCTGCTGGAAGACCC
>JANONW010000427.1:0-2024 GCA_031421065.1 Prolixibacteraceae bacterium | reverse complement strand
CCTCATTTCTGGCCGCTTAAAGAATCGCCTGCTGCGATTCGTTCGCCAAAGACGTGCCCCTAAATCGGCAAGTCATCGTAGGTCCTTTCTGCCGGAAAGGACTGTGTTTGGTAGGTCCTTTCTGCCGGAAAGGACTGTGTTTGGTAGGTCCTTTCTGCCGGAAAGGACCTTCGCCGTAAGGCACACCGCTATGGGTCGCACATCCGTTCCGCGTCGCCGCGTGGCCGTCCTTTCGACCGCGACTCGTCGCGGGTCGCGGCGTGGCCGCGAAGTCCTGCTGGGCCAGCAATGCCTGCCGAAAGTGCCGGCTGTACCATCCGTGCTCCATGATGAATGCCTCTGTCGCGGAATGACGATTTTTGCGTTACGATACAACCATTTGGCAAACTCCTGACTGGTGATCATCAATGGCTGCGATCAATCGAAGACAAAAACTGGAAGGCATGCTGGCAGCCTCACCGAATGACCAGATGCTGCGTTACATGCTGGCGATGGAGTTGGAAAAGGAATCCGATCACGAACGCGGCCTCGAACTGTTTCGCAGTTTGATGAGTGACGCATTGCCCTACGTACCGGCATTCCTCATGGCTGGCCAGTTATTAGCCAGACTGGAACGGACGGACGACGCCCGGTTAACATACCAGACCGGCATCACTGAAGCGAAAAAGCAAAAGAATGATCACGCTGCTGGTGAAATGGCAGGCTTCCTGCAGGCCCTGGACTGAGCGGGTTGTCGCCCCGATATCGACAACGATGAAGAATTCAGCAGCTACTTCTGGGGAGCCATTGCGGGACGCAGCCGCACGGGCGATACGATTTCCGGTTGTGATCTCGATCGTAACGGGACCGTTTCATTTGCAGAAGCATGAGAGACGTGCAGCGGGGCGCGGCTCGCGTCGTCGTTCCGGGTCCGGACGTCGAGAACTGCTTGAGGAAGTTTCCGACAAATGGCCTGACCTTGGCGATGACAAGAATTGGCAGAAATCTCTGCTCTTGCAACCTGAAAATCAGGCGGCTCTGCTTGCCGAGATTCAGCAACTTCCCGCTTATGAAGGGTTTGACCGAGGCCGCGTACAGAGAGCCGATCAGGCTGCCAAGGCGGAACTGAGCGAACTCAAAGAGGTGAAGTTTCGCCGCTTGATCAACACGCTGGAGACTATCGTCCTGTCCAAAAACCTGCCCTTGGTCGCCACTCCCGAAATTGTGCAGCGTTATCGAGACATGGTAGCTCTTGAAAATTCGTCTCTTTAGCGATCCTGAGATGGAAGCTCTCCGGATTCAACTCCGGTATTTCCGACGCCTGACAGGAGGCCGCGAAATCGAACCATACCGTTCATGCCGGATTTTCTGGCCTTCAGTCTCAATTTTCCGATCCTCGATACAGTAAAATCAGCATCCCTTGAAACAAAGCCCCGAACCGCCGATACTCCCGCCTGTCCAGACCTTGATTGCGGGCGCTTAGCTCAGTTGGTTAGAGCACCTCGTTTACACCGAGGGGGTCGGGGGTTCAAGTCCCTCAGCGCCCATCAGTTGTTCCCGTAGGGAACCGAAAAACCCAGCAGAACCCCGAAGAACCTTGAGTTTTTCGGGGTTCTTTGCTTTCACAGTGTCGGTAGGTTTCGTGGTTTCGCATGAAGGGAGCCCCACTATTTGACCCTCCGAATCAGTTTTTGTACCAACGTGGTCTGAGTGATCACCCTGGGAACTGGCGACAATCTCGGACGATGCCCGGTCGAAATGTTCGTCCCGCAGTTGCAGGTAATGCCGTGAGGCGACAATCTGACTGTTACCCATCCAGGCCGTGACAGCGTGCAACGGAAACTGGTCAGCCAGTTCCGTTTCCCGCGTCGATCGGACATTCTGAAACAACTTTGGCCAGGCCTTGAGCCCGGCCCGCTTCACGATCTTCAGGAACGTGGTCCGCAGGTTCTGCGTTGAATCGCGGTATCGGGTGATCACCGGCCCGCTGACAACTCCCACGGATTCGGCGGATTCATCATTCAACCGCTGGAACTCAAGTTCGT
>JANONW010000426.1:0-15995 GCA_031421065.1 Prolixibacteraceae bacterium | reverse complement strand
GAAAAAGCCTGCAAAAGGACATTGGTTATCACCAAATCTGCGAAGATAAAATATTCACTCAGTAATGGGGATAAAGAAAAATACACCAACAAAGAATGGGCATATTTTCAATGTAGCAGATATTGGGCAGGGCGCTGTTTTGATGATTGTAAAAATGAGTTGGGAATGTCAGGTTATCAAGTAACAGGATGGTTGGATGGCAACATCATATGGCATTAGTGATGATGGCAAGCCTTTATATGTTAACATTAAAGCTTGAAAATCAGGAAGAAATGCCTCTGTTAAGTGTCCGGGATGCCAGATTGTTAGTTATAGCTAAGGCATTCGCCACACAAAAAGAGGTTGATCTTTGCCTGGAGCATATTCGAATAAGACACCGACAACGACAGGCAGATATAGATAGATATTACAAGTAAAAATCAATTTAGTAAAGTAGAATTATAACTTTTAATAAAACAAGATTGAGAAAAATGGAATTTGTGACTCTATGACGTTTGGTCGGGGTAATCGGATGATGTAATGATTGCTGCTGGCAATTAGTGACCGGCAACTGGCAGACTCGCTTACTAAAAAAATAGGGAATTATCTTAATTTTTAAAGGATTAGAGTCAGATAGTTCGCTCTATTATGCCAACTGCAAGTTGCCAATAGCCAGCTGCCCATTGCATAAACCATTTGAAAGTGGTTTACAAAATCTACCCACACGATCCGTTATAGAGCCGAATATATTGAAAAATCTTTACAAAACTATTTTTTTAATATATTTCATCATTTTCATGTTTTAAAACATGTTTAGTTGTCCGCAAAGCTTTGCGGACAACTTTCAGGGAAGATTTAAACAGATAAAGCGTTGCATTCTTGAATACTTTTGATATTTGCAGCCATTGATGCAGAAATTAACTATTTTTACAAAATATTAACTAACTAAATAAGTAACAACTTAATCGTTGTGGTCGTTTTTAAAAGTGCTAAACGGGTAAACTATAATGAATTAAACTAAAAATAAATAATCGTTTATGGAGAGGAAATGATGGGAAACTTTAGTTATTAATAAATTAACCTTACAAATTCATGCAAAAAGGATGTCAAACTTCTGATGTGAGAATACATCAAATTGGGAAACTATTTAAATTGAAATTATGAAATTAACGGGAATTATGCTGTTGATCCTGGTTATGCAGTTTTCGGGTAAAGTCATCGCCAAGGATGTTGTTATTTTACAAAAGGCACCAGCCGAACAAAATGTTGGTAAAAAGATTTCAGGAACGGTAAGTGACGATAAAGGTCAGCCTATTCCTGGAGCTACCGTTTCAATAGAAGGAACGACCAAAGGCGTCATCTCTGATATGGATGGGAATTACACGATTAATGCAGAATCTCAAAACACGCTGGTTTTTTCATTCATTGGTTATGCTACCCAAAAAATTAGGGTAGGTGAAAAAAAAGATCATCCACGTTGTGCTGAGCACAACTACGGAACAGTTAGAAGACGTAACTGTTGTGGCCTTCGCCAAACAGAAAAAAAGCAGTGTAATAGCCTCCATCACTACCATTAAGCCAGCTGAGTTAAAGGTTCCGTCAAGCAATTTAACCACGGCGCTCGCCGGGCGTATGTCAGGGATTATCTCTTACCAGCGTAGTGGTGAACCGGGCCAGGACAATGCCCAGTTTTTCGTACGTGGTGTAACAACGATGGGATTTAAAAAGGATCCGCTTATTTTGATCGATGGTATGGAACTGAACGCAACCGACCTCGCGCGCCTGCAACCAGACGACATTAACAGTTTCTCCATCATGAAAGATGCCGCTGCTACCGCATTATACGGTGCGAGGGGTGCAAACGGCGTTATTTACGTGACTACAAAAGAAGGGAAAGAAGGAGCTCCTGTCGTTACTGCCCGATACGAAGTGTCGGCTTCGGGTAATACACGCGACCTGGAACTTGCAGACCCGGTTACCTATATGAAAATGCATAACGAAGCAGTCAGAACACGGAATCCACTTGAACCGCTCCCTTATTCTCCGGATAAAATTGCAAATACAATCGCAGGAACAGACCCTGTTCTTTATCCTGCAACTGACTGGTACAGCCTCATGTTTAAGAAAATGGCCATCAATCACCGGTTAAACTTCAACGTCAGCGGGGGTGGTAAAGTTGCCCGTTATTACATTGCTGCAACAGTTAACCAGGATAACGGTATTTTAAATGTCGATCAGAAGAGTAATTTCAACAGTAACATCGACCTGAAGAAATACCAGATGCGCATGAACCTGAATCTGAACCTGACAAAAACAACGACTGCCAAATTCATTTTCAACGCGAACATCGATAAATACATCGGACCTATTACAAGCGGTGGTGATGTATTTAAAAATGTGATGAGCACGAACCCGGTTTATTTTGCACCTTCTTATGCCCCTGATGAGGCACACCAATTCACAAACCATATTCTTTTCGGGAACTATGGCACAACCGGCAACTATTATAACCCTTACGCCGATATGCTCAGGGGTTACAAGGAATACAGCTCATCACGGGTGCTTTCGCAATTCGAAATTGCCCAGGATCTCGATTTTATCACAAAGGGATTAAAGGTAAAAGGAATCGGTTACGGTAACATTTATTCCTTTTTTGATGTTTCAAGAGCCTACAGACCTTATTACTACCTGCCACTGGTTAACCCTGAAACAGGGAAATACATGCTGACAGCATTAAATCCTGAATCCGGAACCGAATACCTCGATTATGTGCCCGGAACGAAAGATATGAGTACTACCTTCTACCTGGAGGGATCCATGTCGTACAACCGGACATTTAATGTAAAACACGGGATAAGCGGATTATTGGTTTATACCATGCGAAATGAATTAATCGCCAATGCAAATACGCTTCAAAAATCGCTGCCTTACCGGAATTTAGGTTTGGCCGGACGTTTTACCTACGCCTTTGCTGACAAATATTTTGCAGAAGCAAACTTCGGGTACAACGGTTCTGAAAGATTTGCAAAGGCAAATCGTTTCGGATTTTTCCCGTCAGCTGGTTTAGGTTACCTGGTATCAAATGAAGAGTTTTGGACTCCACTTAAAAAATCAATTACCAAACTTAAACTGAAAGCAACCTACGGTTTAGTGGGTAACGATGCAATCGGAAGTGCCGACGACCGTTTCTTCTATCTCTCGCAGGTCAATATGAACGACGGTAACAGAACATACCGGTTTGGTAAATTTATGGACTACACTAAACCTGGGGTATCCATTCAGCGATATGCCAATGAGGCGATTACATGGGAAACATCTTACAAGTTAAACTTAGGAACTGAAATCGGGTTATTTGATAAATTCGAAATCCAGGCTGATGTATTCCACGAACGACGTACAAACATCCTGATGGATCGTATCAGCCTTGCCAGCATGGGTTTACAGGCAGGAGTAAGGGCCAATATCGGCGAAGCAACGAGCCAGGGTTTTGATGGTTCAATCGACTACAACGAAACATTTAAAAACGGCTGGTGGATCCAGGCACGTGCCAACTTTACCTATGCTGTAAGTAAAATGACCAAACTCGAAGAACCCGATTACTCTTCAACTCCATGGTTATCACATGTAGGTCAATCAATTAACCAGAATTACGGTTACATTGCCGAGCGTTTGTTTGTTGACCAGCGCGAAGTAGATAATTCGCCCGTCCAGTCATTTGGATTATACAGCGGCGGAGATATCAAATACCGCGATATCAACGGTGATGACCGGATCTCAGGTCTTGATGTTGTTCCGATCGGGTATCCAACCTCACCTGAAATTGTCTATGGTTTCGGATTCTCAACAGGTTATAAGGCCTTTGACTTCTCTGTATTTTTTCAGGGTTTGACAAACGAGTCATTCTGGATCGACACCTATGCCTCGGCTCCTTTTATTGACACCTATAGTGGAAGTGCAATCGGAAACAATCAGCTGCTTAAAGTTTGGGCCGACAGTTACTGGTCTGAAGAAAATCCGGATGTCTATGCACGCTGGCCAAGATTATCGAATACGTTAGTGTCGAATAACAACCAGTGGAGCACCAATATGATGCAGGATGGTTCTTTCCTGCGTTTAAAATCGCTGGAAGTTGGACTTACAGTTCCTAAAAATATTTCAGCCAAATTAAAGATGGCCAAATGCAGGTTTTACGCAAGTGGAACGAACCTGCTGACGTTTAGTAAATTCAAGTTATGGGATCCGGAAATGGGTGGTAACGGATTGGGTTATCCTGTTCAGCGGGTATTTAACCTGGGCGTATTAGTTGAATTTTAATTTAGAAAAGATATGAAAAGAATATACTATTTTATTGCATTGGCATTTATGGGAATTTTAAATTCCTGTGCCTCCTTTCTGGATGTTGTGCCGGACAATGTTGCAACCATCGATAATGCATTTACCGATAAATATAATGCCGAGAAATACCTTTACACCTGTTATTCTTACCTGCCAACCTTTGGTGAGCGGAATGATAACCCTGCACTGGTGGGTGGAGATGATGTCTGGTATTCTGAAAATCACCAGTGGAGAGCCGGTGTTCAATTTGCAAAAGGATACCTCAACATCACCAATCCTATTTTTGATTACTGGCGCGGTTCATGGGGTGGGAAACCGCTCTATACGGGTATTCGCGATTGCAATACTTTTCTTGAAAAGATTGTCACAGTAAGGGATCTGAATGATTATGAGAAAAAACAATGGATTGCAGAGGTTATTTGTCTGAAAGCCTATTACCATTATTACCTGGTCCGGATGTACGGACCGATTCCGATTATGGATGTAAGTCTTCCGGTGTCGGCAGAAACGAGTTCCATCAAGGTGACCCGTCAGCCGGTGGATACCTGTTTTGCTTATGTCGTCCGTTTGCTCGATAAATCAATTCTCGATCTTCCCGATGTTTTGACAACTCCATTGACGAGCCTGGGGCGAATTACCAAACCTATCGCGATGGCCATTAAAGCAGAAGTGCTGATGACCGCAGCCAGCCCGTTGTTTAACGGGAACCAGATTCATTCTACCTTGAAAAATAAGGATGGACTGGCATTGTTTAATCCCACTTATGATGTGAAAAAATGGGAAAAAGCGGCGGCGGCATGTAAGGCGGCGATTTTTAAAGCGGACTCGCTGAGTATCCGTCTTTACAAAACATCCGATTACCAGGCTGGATTTACAATGAACGATACCACCAAAAAAATTGCGGCCTTAAGAAGTATTGTCTCTGAGCGGTGGAACACCGAGCTGATATGGGGAGGGACCAACAATAACTCCAATGATCTCCAAAACGGTTCGAGCCCAAGGTGGTATTCCTATCTTGGCAACCCATCAGGATCAAACCACTCTCCAACAATCAAAGTTGCCGAGGAGTTTTATACAAAAAACGGCGTTCCGATCAATGAAGATAAAACATGGAATTATGCCGAGCGTTTTAACCTCAGAACTGCAACCGCGAAAGAGTGGATTTTTGTAGAACCTGGTGAACAGACTGTCGGACTTAACTTCGATCGTGAATTGCGTTATTATGCCGGCATTTCTTTCGACAGGGGTGCATGGTTTGGAAACGGATCACCAACAACACCTACCGAAAAACCCTGGTACATCCGTAACCGGAGAGGTGAATTTGCCTCTATTTTTGAAATCAGCCAGTTCTCAGTAACCGGAATGTATCCAAAGAAGTTGGTCAACATCAATAATGAAGTTCGCGACGGGAATAGCTACTATACTGAAAGCTATCCATTCCCGGTTATCCGCCTGGCTGATCTTTACCTGTATTATGCGGAGGCTTTGAATGAAATAAAAAGTGCACCAGACGCAGCCGTGTATGAATACATCGACCTGGTAAGGGTACGTGCGGGACTAAAGGGAGTTATTGAAAGTTGGCAGCAGTATTCGAATTTACCCGATAAACCTACAACAAAATCAGGCATGCGCGAGATTATTCAAAGGGAGCGATTGATTGAACTCTCCTTCGAAGGTCAACGGTTCTGGGATTTGCGCAGGTGGATGCTTGCAAAAAAATACCTGAATAGCCCTGTACAAGGGTACAATGTTCAGAAAAATGATCCGCGTGAATATTACCGTGTTACGAACCTTTATAACCAGACTTTTACCGAGCGCGAATATTTTTGGCCCATTGCCGAGAATGAAACGGTGAAAAACCCAAACCTTGTTCAGAATATTGGTTGGTAACAGAAATGTGTATAAATAAAAAAAGATAATAAGATGAAAAAAATCTATTTGTTTTTAGTACTGCTGAACGTGGCGTTGCTAATGAGCTGCAAAGAGAATACATTGAAGCCCCAGGCTTCTGATGGAATCGCACCGGCGAAAGTGGAGATCGTTGCGGTTACTCCGCTTCACGGAGGACTTCAAATCGACTTTAAACAACCTGCCGATAATGACCTGCTGATTATAAAAGCAGTCTACGACCTGGTAGGTGGCGTAAAGGGTGAAGTGCAGGTTTCGTACTTCGAAAGTACGCTGAAAGTGATGGGATTTGGAGACACTGCTGAACGTACAATAAAAATTTATGCTGTTGACAGGGGTGGAAACGTATCCGAGGCTGTCGAAGTTAAGGCTTCGCCCCTTATTGGTCCTGTTAAAATGATCCAGGATTCGCTGGCGATCACTGCCGATTTCGGGGGTGCCAGGTTTACTTATTTCAACTGGACTGAAGCCGCTGTTTCAATTGAAATATATGCGGAAGACCCCATTACGCATAAACTGACAAAGGTTTACACCGTCTATACTTCACAGAAATCGTCAAGGTACTCTGTCCGTAATATGAAATCGGTACCAACCTTGTTTGCGGCTGTAGTTCGCGACCGCTGGGACAATGTCTCCGATACGATACGACCTGCTTCCGGTAAGCTTACACCGCTGTTTGAGGAAAAACTGAACAAAACAAAAATGCGGAAGGTCGTTTTATCCAGCGATACGAAATGGGATGCATGGGGATTTAAATACGAAAATCTATACGATGACAATTTCACCACGACAGGCCATACACAGGGTGACCGCCCATGGCCACAGATCTTTACGATTGACCTTGGCGTTAAGACCAAATTAAGCCGGTTCAGGGTCTATCAACGTGGTCCGAATAATACTTACTGGTTCTATAGTCACGGGAACCCTAAAAAATACGATGTTTATGGTGCCGCTGTAATGCCTGCTGATCCTAATGATTTGACGCAATGGCAAAAATTAAGGGATGTTTGTGTTTCGGTCAAACCTTCGGGGGGAAGTTCGAATACCGATGAAGACATCTTACACGGAATCAATGGCGATGAATACGATATCGACCAGACAGCTATTCCCTCTCAAATCAGGTATTTCCGCCTTGTAGTATGGGAAACCTGGGACGGCGCCGGATATGTCGACTTTCAGGAGTTGACCTGGTGGGGGAATATTATTGAAGTTTATAATTAAAAAATAACGATGATGAAGAGAATTTTATTCTATAAATTTCTGTTGGTTACATTAATTCTTGGAGGAATCTACTCATGCAAAGACATGATGGATTTTCACAAAGAGTTTATCAAAGATGGTGAAATTGTTTACCTGTCCAAACTGGATTCCGTGGTTTCTTATGGTGGTAAAAACAGGATTCAACTATCCGGTTATTTGTCCAATGCCTACAATGTAAATAAGGTGAAGGTTTATTGGAACAACCGTGCCGATTCCATGTTATTCGATTATACGAACGTAACAACAATGGATTCTTTGAACCTGATTATTCCAAATCTTAAGGAGAATTCATATATCTTTGATATCTACACATTTAATGCAGCGGGTAACCGTTCCATTAAGGTGTCGATTGCAGGTACTGCATATGGCGACTTGTACAGGTCAAATCTCGTGGCAAGGTCAAGCAACGGGTTTGATTATAATGGAGTGAAACTCGATGCCTTATGGTTAACTGCTGACGACCTTGAAAGAGGAACGTCAATTCGCTATACTACTGAATCAGACGGTGTCAAAACACTGTTTTTATCACCTGATTCTTCAAGGATAACACTTGTCAATCGGAAACCGGGTACTCCGTTTTCTTTTCAGTCGGTTTATGTTCCTGAAAAAGCGGCTATTGATACTTTCCGTACTGCATGGACTACTTTACCCGTAGCCTACGATTCAAAGGTCAGCAAATCAGGTTGGCAGATTACCGGGTTTGACACACAAGAACCAGCTGAAGCACAATGGAGTAGTTATAATTATCAAGGTTATGCGAAAGCAGCTATTGATGATATATTGACAACTTTCTGGCACTCGCAATGGAGTGGTGCAAATCCCCCATATCCTCATTGGTTTAGTTTTGATATGGGTCAAAGCGTTTCAATCGCGAGCATCGAAGTGTTTAGGAGACAAGACAACGGAGGCGGTCAAACTAAACATCAGTTCTTGTACAGCAGTGACGGTATTACCTGGACAGATTTTGGAACATTCGGAATGAATGCATCCACAAATAATGGTCAGAAATTCAGGTGCTTAACTATTCCAGCTGTACCAACAGCCCGTTACATTAAATATGTGGCACTTCAAGGTCCGAGTAATTATGCATTTCTTGCTGAAATAAGCGTTTACAGTCCTATGAATTAGTTCATTGGTACATCACTTTTAATAGGTGGAATCAAACGATTCCACCTATTATTTTATTTTTTTGATTAATTATTCTTTATACCACAATCTTTGTAATACTAATCTGACATTCAGTCCTGTAACTCGAATTATACTCCTAATATCATGAATTCCAAACACGTGATTTTCTTCATTTTCTTGTCTGGTATATGGCTATTTTCGAAGGCTCAAATGAAATTTGTTGAAGGTTATATAGTTACCAACGACCATAAAAAAACAATTTGTTTGATTAGAAATGGTGGTAGTGCTGAATCTTCAATGAATTTTGAATACAAATCAAAAGATGAAAATAAAATTTCAAAAATTGAGTTATCGAAAATTGAAGAATTTGGAATCGGGAACGAGTTGAAATGTATAAGGGCACTGATTAAAATTGATGTCTCTCCCAACCGGATTACCCAGCTAAAAGACACTGTTAAAGGCCCGGAATGGGAGGAAGGACACGCGTATTTAAAAGTGCTGGTGGATGGAAAAACTGCCTCATTGTATTCCTATTACGATGAAGGGAAAAACCTGTTCTTTTTCGGGGTTGGAAATTCGGCAATCGAACCGTTGTTTTATAAAGAATACCGGGTTGAGATTACACCCGGAATAGTAGAACAGAACTTAATAAACAATGCGTACCGTGAACAACTGAAGCAATATCTATCTTGTGGCAATACGATTGACGCAAGTAAGGTCGCGTACACTAAAAAAGATCTTGTTAAGTATTTCGTCGACTACCAGTTATGCGAAAATGATGATTATGTCGTTCCCAAAAGTACCATTTCGAAAAAAGGGAGTTTCAGGTTTAAAATAGGAACAAGCCTAAACAAGATACAACTGGACGCACAAGCCTATGTGGATGCTTCGAACGTCACTTTTTCAAGGGAAAGCAGCATGGGATTTGCGGCCGAAGCTGAATACCTCTTCTCGTTTAACAATTATAAATGGAGTTTATTTGCCGAAACAAATTATTATACCTATCAAACCGATTATTCCGATAATGCATTCAATGAAACCCATGATGGGTATGTAGTTGATTATAAAACAATTGAGCTGCCAATTGGTGTTAATTTTTACATGAACATCAACCAGGATCACCGGTTGTTTGTGCGGGGTGCATTTGTTCCAAATTATATTGTGAGCAGCTCCTACATCGCCTTCGATTCCGAAATGCATTATGGTTTTTCCCCTGCATCACGTACGTTGATTGGTGTAGGTTATAACTACCGGAGAATCAGCGCGGAATTGCGGTATTATACCAGCCAGAACATTTCCCAGAATCTCTATAAAAGAGGATCTGCTTTATCGCAGGTATCCTTCCGGGTTTCGTATACCTTGTTTAAGACGGGAAAATGATGATGTCTGTTCTATTTTGATGGTGATTAAAACAGGAGGAATCGGCTTTCCGATTTGCAAATTTTGGTTCCCGGCTGGCCACTGGCGACTAGCTGCCATAAGTTGATTTGCCTGCCTTGGGAATATAACTTGGATCAAACGCGATAATCCGTTCATTGGAAGCTACTCGATTGATCAACTCTTTATTAAAGACGAAAAAGTCAAATATAGACTCGAACTGGTTCCTGAACGTTTGTTCACAAAGAGGACTGAACCGTCCAAGCTGCAAAAAATTAATCCTACCTTTGATACTCAAAATATGCCAAAGAACGCTAACAATAAAGTCTTTACGAGACTTATTCAGATCATCGAAAACCTTGTTTTCTAATATGCTGACAATGAGATATTTAACCGAATTGCTAACCTTAGGGACCATAAATAAAAAAATTATAGAATAATCTTTTAAATTACTGATTTCTAAGGTCTTATCCAAATTATCTCACCATTATTTTTCGTTTATTTTATTGACAATCAAATATTTACACTAAAATTTACCGAACCATTGAAGGAATAAATCCGGGAATTGATGTTTATTTGAAGGACAAGGAGATGTTGTAGTTCAGGAAGACTTATTCGTATAAGGTAAATTTATTCAGAAAATAAAAATAACTCAATGATTAATCTACATTCAAATATTCATATTCGAAATATTCAACCTACTGATAACCCTGAATTGGCTGTTATTGTGCGAAATACCCTGACTGAGTTTGGTGCAAATGTTCCGGGAACGGTCTATTTTGATCCTACCACCGATGCTTTGTTCGAGTTGTTTCAAGCAGATAAGTCGGCGTATTTTATAGCCCAATTAGATGGGAAAATACTTGGAGGCGGCGGTATTTATCCAACCGAAGGATTACCGGAAGGAACCTGCGAACTGGTAAAAATGTATTTGTTGCCCGAAGCACGTGGCATCGGATTGGGGCGCACTCTAATTGAGCGATGTCTGGAATCTGCCCGCGCGAACGGATTCCAGCAGGTTTACCTCGAAACCCTGCCCGAATTGAACCTGGCAGTAAAAGTTTATGAGAAGTTTGGATTTGAATATCTTTCAGCGCCACTGGGCAACTCAAAGCACTTCGGCTGCGGATTGTGGATGCTGAAAAAGTTGTAAGTGAATATTTTCAACCACATAGGCACATAGGCCACATAGAATTTTATAAATCTGCGATAATCTGAGTAATCAGTGGTTAAATCTTGGGGTTTCTATTGTGTTCTATGTGACTATGTGGTTCATTTTAATTCTCTATACCCGAATATCCATTCTGGCAAACGGTACCGCATCCATGCCGATAAACTCACCTTTCAGGTATTTGTAATGGCCGGTAATGGCAATCATGGCAGCATTGTCGGTGGTAAAGGCAAACTTCGGGATGTGCATTTTCCAACGGTATTTCATAGCTGTTTCGACCAATGCATTTCGCAAACCTGAATTGGCCGAAACACCTCCTGCAACAGTAATTTCGTTGATGCCGGTTTCTTTTGCCGCTTTTATCAGTTTGTCCAGCAAAATATCAATAATGGCCTTTTGCAGCGAAGCGCACAAATCAGCCTTTCGCTCTTCAATAAAATTTTCGTTTTCTTTCAACCGGTCGCGTAAAAAATACAGGAAACTTGTTTTAAGTCCGCTAAAACTGTAATCGAAATTTATGATCCGTGGTTTCGAGAATTGAAAAGCATCCGGATTTCCTTCTTTGGCCAGCTTATCTACAAAAGGGCCGCCGGGGTAGGGAAGTCCCATCACTTTGGCGCATTTGTCGAACGCTTCGCCGGCGGCATCGTCAATGGTTTGACCGATCACTTCCATGTCGAGGTAATCTTTCACTCGGATGATCTGCGAATTTCCGCCTGAAACCAACAGGCAAAGAAACGGAAATTTGGGAGGGTCGTATGGTTCGTTGTATTCCTGAATAAAATGCGCCAGCACGTGTGCCTGAAGATGGTTGATTTCAATCATCGGGATGCCGGTTGCCAGCGAAAAGCCTTTGGCGAAAGAGGTTCCGACGAGCAATGAACCCAATAGGCCGGGGCCGCGCGTAAACGCAATGGCCGTAATTTCCTCATTTGTGACACCGGCCTGTTTAATTGCCTGATCAACAACAGGGATGATATTTTGCTGATGTGCCCGGCTGGCCAGTTCAGGGACCACTCCTCCGTAGATTTCGTGAACTTTCTGGCCGGCTATAATATTCGACAACAGATAACCATTCTTTATTACTGAGGCAGAAGTATCGTCGCACGATGATTCGATGCCTAATATGATGATGTTTTTTTCTTTGTTCATAGTTCAATAAAAAGTCTGTTCAATCGTTTTTTTTCTTTATCAGACTGGTTTTTATCAGCTTATTTATGTTATTTTGCTAAATCAATCAGAGCGACAAAATTATCAAAAAAACACTCAAAATAGGATTTTCAGTTTTGGGCATGGTATTAATCCTGCTCATTTGCTCCTACTTCATTCTTCAGAGCCCTGGAGTACAGACCTTTCTTGTTGGTAAACTGACTGAACATTTTTCACGTAAATACAACATAAGTGTCACTATCAAAGGTGTTTCAATTTCATTTTTCAACAAGCTTATTCTTGAAGAAGTTCTAATCCTGGATCAAAAACATGATTCGCTTTTGTATGTTCAGGAATTCGTGGCAAGCATCAATTCCTTCAGTATTAAAAAACGAACAGCCGGAATCGATAAACTGGAACTGAATAATACTATTTTCACCATCGATCCCGATACTGCCGGAACACCGAATTACCAGTTTCTGGTTGATTTATTTGCAAAAAAAGAAGCGCCAAAAACAGCAAACAGCCTTCAGTTCGATTTTAACATGAAACGGTTAGAGTTCAATAATGCATCGGTGAAGTATGGTTACCGTGACAGTACCGGCCATCATCTGATTGATTTGAGGAACATTACGCTTGGTATTTCCGATTTGGAACTTCAGTATGAAAAAATAACTTTTCTGATTACCCAATTTCAATTAAACGACCACAAGGATTTCAGGCTGGAGGATTTTTCGGCCCGTTTTATTGCTACATCTGATTCGATGAACCTGATGAACCTGCATGCACTTACATCCAATTCAGAAATAACCGAACTGAACGTGATGATTGAGAAAAAGAAACCCGGTACCGAATTTGACCTGAAAAAGATGAAAGTCAATATGGACCTGAAAAAATCGAGGATCAGCCTCAAAGACCTCGGTATGATGGTTCCTTTCCTGAAAGGCATGGATGAAGACATTGACGTGTCGGGTCAGGTTTCAGGAACACTGGTTGATTTAAAGGGTAAAAACATTCAGCTAAGTATGGGCGACAATACCCAACTGGCTTTTGATATATATTTGAACGGCTTGCCCGAACTGGCAAATACATACATGCACATCGACCTGAAACAATCATTCGCGGATTTCAGCGATTTGAGCAGGGTTAAACTTCCCGATAATTTTCTGCTTCAACAACTGACAGTTCCATCTCAACTTCTTAATGCCGGAGTTATTGAATACAAAGGAAATTTTACCGGGTTCCTGAGCGATTTTGTTGCATACGGAACTTTCAAGTCGAAATGGGGCGTGTTGACCACCGACTTGTCGTTTGTTCCTTCCGATGGTGAAAAACTAAAAATCAATGGAAAATTGAGAACTGTCGATTTCAAAATCGGGAAATTGTTTCAGACGGATTTATTGGATGGCATTACGTTTAACGGCGATATCAAGGGAATACTGAATCAACAGAATTACAATTTTTCGGCCAAGGTTTCTGGTAAGATTGACAGCGTTTTCGTGTATAATTATCAGTATAAGGATATCCTGTTGAACGGTGATGTCCTGAACAAGAAATTTGATGGTTATTTGCTGGTTGACGATCCGAATTTGAAATTAAGGTTCGACGGTAAATTCGACCTGAATCTTCCGGATCCGGTGTTCAATTTTGAAATGCTGTTGGCGAAAGCCGATCTTCGGGCGCTGAACTTTGACCGCAAGTTCAAACAATCGGAAATTTCTTTTGCCCTGAATGCAAATTTTACTGGCAGTACCATTGATGATATCGATGGCTCAATCCATTTTACCAAAGGTACTTACCGAAATGAAAACGATTCCGTTTCATTCGACAACTTCGATTTGAAAACATTTTATCAAAATGGGCCTGTTTTGCAGGTACGCTCTGATTTTTTGGATGCTGACATTCACGGTCAGTATGAATTTCATAACCTCCACTATTCTGTCAAGAAAATTATCGCCAAATACCTGCCATCCGCAGGCCTTACATTTCCGTTACAGGTAACACAAAATAATTTTGATTTTAAGCTTTCGCTGAAGGATATCAATCGGTTTACACGTGTATTGATGCCTGACTTGACGATGACCCCGGCTCAAATTGATGGAAGTATCAATTCGGATAAAAGCACAGTGACAATAAATGCGTTGTTCCCGGAAATCAATTATCAAACGGCTGTATTTCATAAACTTTCCTTAAAGATTAATGGAAATTCAAAACTTGACATTCATAATAAACTTGAAAAATTCAGCATGGGCGAGAAGTTCAATGTTTACAATCTTTCCCTGATTTCGGAAGCTGAAAATAACATGCTGGATTCGAAACTTGTATGGAATAATTTTGATGCGGTTTCGTACAGCGGATCGTTGAATACCAGTACGAGGTTTTTTGAGCAAAAAAATAGTCCGCACATTGAAATTTCGGTAAAACCGACCCGAATATACCTGGCCGATACTTTATGGCAGCTCAATCCGGCTTTGATAACAGTTGACTCGACGCTCATAAAGGTTAACAAACTGAAATTATCGAACAAAGGCCAATCTATTACGGTCGATGGTTCAATTGATAAAAACCAGGACAACAAACTAAATTTTATTTTTGACCAGATCGACCTGAATGTGCTGAATACATTTATAGCGGGCAATCTGGAACTTAAAGGAAACCTTAATGGAAGTCTCTCATTTCTGGATATTTATGAGCGTCCGTTGTTTTTATCTGACCTGGAAATTAGCGGGTTAAGCCTGCTCCGACATCCTCTTGGAAATGCATCGATCCAAAGCCGTCTCGATCGGTCGGCAGGTGAAATTAATGCCGAAGTGTTGTTGACTGCGAATGACAAGAATACCTTGCTGGCCTACGGAATTTATAATCCGGCCAAAGACAGTCTTTCTGTAAATGCCAATTTCGATCAGTTTTCATTGTTGATTCTTCAACCACTAATGGGAACCAGTTTCAGCAACTTTCATGGAGAAGCTACCGGCAAAGTACGTGTTTACGGCAATCTGAACAATATTCAGCACAAGGGAGCTTTGTATGCGTCGAATGCGGGTCTGATGCTGTCGGAATTACAGGTAAACTATACCATGAACGACTCTGTGAAATTTGAAGCTGACAAGATTATTTTTCCGCAGATGAGAGTTTATGATGATTATGGAAATTCAGGAATATTTAACGGTTCCATTCAGCACCGTAGTTTTTCAAATATGATTTATGACTTGTCTGTCAGATCCGGCAGGATTATGGCAATCAATACCACATCGGCCATCAATCAGCAATTTTATGGTAAAACCTTCGGAAGTGGAAATGTGAGGATTACCGGTCAGGGCGCGAATGTTTTCATTAACGGTGTTGCGCAAACAGAAAGTGGAACAGACATGAATATCTATTTGGAATATGCTGACGAAGCAAGGCAATACGATTTTCTGACTTTTGTCAACCATGGAAACAAAAGTTTGGAAGAAGAGAAAGAAACTCCTGTAACCAAGTCGAATCTGCAAATGGGGTTCGATATTCGCATAACTCCTGAAGCCAAAGCCCAACTGATTTACAATTCGAAAATCGGAAGTTCCGAGGGTGAAGGCGTATGTTGAAAATCAAAAACAGCACCACGCTGAGGGGACTTTGTGGGAATCATTGGAACGGTTCGGGGATGATGACAGCCCAGCGAGTCCACGGGATGAATCCCGAGGCAATT
>JANONW010000425.1:0-1764 GCA_031421065.1 Prolixibacteraceae bacterium | reverse complement strand
CTGCGGGCGTATTGACCGGGCGTGCAGCCAAGTTTGGCGATGACTTGTTCGTCGCAACAGCGTTCGGCTTCTCGCGACAGCCAGCGGTTGGAGAGCCACACGGCCGGATGAAACCACCACAGACTCTGCACAATTGCCTGCAGCGTGCCGGTGCGCAGGTCGCCTCGACGGATGTGGAGGAGTTCGTGGGCGAGGATGGGGTCGAGGAAAAGCAGGTCCTCCCTACCGGGGAGCAGTGTTGGTAGGTCCCGCCTGCCGGGCGGGACTTCGCGGCTTGCCGCGACGCGACCAGATGATATGGACTCAACAGCATCACTTTGCCGTTGAGCGGACGTTTGGCCCTGTGCGGTTCGCCTTGCGGCGAAAGTCCTTTCCGGCAGAAAGGACCTACTTTGACTGCCTTCGGCAGTCTCGAACAGGCAACGAGGCAGCACGATCGTGTGCCGCAGGAGACCCAGGACTGCCGGGCCGAACAGAACGTCCGAGACAATGATCTGCGGGATGCGGCGGATGCGAAGTTGCCTTGAGAGATGTTGAACTCGTTCACGAAGCGGATCATCGAATTCTGTTGTGCGATGGCGATGAATCTCACGCAGGCATCGCAGACACTGGATGACCATGATGAACAACGTCATGATCGCTCCCGCCGCCAGACCGCCGGGCAACAACCAACCGGGGCCCAGCCAACTCGCGTCCGTTTCGACACGTTCCGCTGGCAACACAGGCTCTGCGTACGCAATGTTGGCCTCCTGTTTGTCGAGTGTTTGGACTGTCTCGTCGAGTCCGATTTCCGTACCGCCGTTCCACAGAAGGCCCGCATCTTCCGGCGGTTTCGCGCTGGCCAGTGAGAGCCATCCATCAGACTCGTAAGTCTCAAGTTGTCCATGTTCGGTATCTGGCATATCGATTTCCGGTGCAGTAACAAGAGTTTCTGCGATCGCGACAGGCACGCTCGGTGGCAAGTTCGTTGCGTCCGGGAGAAATGCGGACTCATCGGGCATAAGCTGCGCCTGAAGCTGGCTGAACACACCGAGCGAATGTCCCCATAACGGAGGTGTCATACATTTGATCAGCACCAGCACCCACAACGCATGAGCCAGATGCGGACGGTTCTTCGCGGTGAGCTTCACCACGACGGCGACGACAAGTGCCAGCGCGGTAATTTGCCAGGTTTGAGTGATCAGGAGACGTAGAATGTTTTCATTCATCGTCGGCCTCCATGCTGTAATTCATGTCGGACCTGCCAGTATTCCATGTACCCTGGACATTCATGTCCGAGATCTGCACCAGGAAACGCACCAAGAACGAGCAAGTGTTGATGCGGGATATCTAGTGCATTGATGCTGCCGATTGGCCAAACGACGGACAAGAATGTCCATCCTACGGTTCGCCTTTCGGCGAAAGTCCTTTCCGGCAGAAAGGACCTACCTGAACGATCATTTCTCATCGCGGCCTCCTTCCAGTCGATCCAGCAACCGGCGAAGCTGCTCAATATCATCGGGAGAGAACGCGCGTTCTTCAACAAGATGCTTCATCAGCGGCAGCGTTTCACCGCCGAACAGCAGATCCACCATCTCGCCCACGGTTTCGCGGATGACGGTTTGAGGCCGAACTTTGGGTGAGTAAACTCGATTGCGCCCATCCAGCTTCGCGTTGAGATATCCTTTTTCTTCCAGTCGGCGGAGATACGTCTGCACGGTCGTGAAATCAATGTCACGCCCGGCGGGCAGCGCGTCGAAGACCTGCCTGACGCCAGCGCTCTTC
>JANONW010000424.1:0-2297 GCA_031421065.1 Prolixibacteraceae bacterium | reverse complement strand
CCAAACCACCTGTCCACCGAATCACCACGCACACTGAAGCTCGTTTCCGATCGACTGTTGGCCGAACACAGTGCAGAGCTGCGCGGCCCGCATGTGCTGGTGCTGCTCATGCACGGCACGACACTGGCCTCCGCACTGCGTGAATCACGTCCGGATCTGAAATTTACCTTTTTTACCACAGAACATTTCTTCTATCGAACTCTGCAGGCGTTTCACGCGGATGTGATGCTGACGCCGGATGCTGTCGGCATTGTCTGTGCGGCTGATCTGCCTGAACAGGAGTTCGACGAAGTGATCTTCCCGACACTGTCCGGTGATTCTTCTGAACTCGCCCAGGACCTGATCCAGGCCGCCCATCAGCGACTGCGATCCGGAGGGCGGCTGTTTGCTTCGACCAATAATCCCAAAGACCGCTGGGTCCAGAATCAGCTGAAGGCACTCTTCAGCAAGGTCGATGTGCTGAAGCACAAACAGGGCACTGCCTGTATCGCGACAAAAACCAACCCGCTGAAGAAGGAAAAAGGGTTCCGCGCGCGATTTGCGTTTCGCCAGGGCGCGCGACTGGTATTCGTCGAAAGCCGTCCGGGAGTCTTCTGTCATCGCCGTGTCGATGGCGGCGGACGGGCATTGATTCGATCACTGGCGCTACTGAAGGGAGAGAACGGTCAGCCGGAATTCAAGCCTCAGCGCATCGTCGAAATGGGCTGCGGTTCCGGTGCGGTGTCGGTCGCCGCTGCGATCGAATATCCCGAGGCCGGAATACTGGCTGTCGATAGCGATGCACGGGCCGTGGAATGCACACAGCGATCCGCAGCACTGAATGAAATCACATCGATCCAGACACTGCTGGCATCAGATGGAGTGCTGCCTGAACCCGGAACATGGGATCTGTTGCTCGGCAATCCGCCGTACTATTCCGACTACAGGATTTCAGAACTGTTTCTGCAGGCGGCGCGCACGGGACTGCGTGAAGGTGGCCGCATTCACATTGTGACGAAGCTGCTCGAATGGCATCAAGCGAGAATGGAACAACTGTTCGGCCACGTGACACAGAATGTGATCAGTGAATACACAGTTTTCACTGCGGTGGCCCGAAACAAACCAGGATCAAAGACCCGCCGCTAACTGAGGGTCGGACGATTCAAGTCGCTGGCACAACATCTGGATCTCGTCTAGGTCCATGCTGCGGCGGTAGGTGTCGTCCTTCGTAGGTTCACGCAATTCCAGCATGATGGAACTGCGAACATAGCGCAAACCACGCAACAGGACATCGCGTTCGTGCGTGGACACTTCGATCTGCATCATAGCGTTTGACACAACAATGGCTCCGATTGACTTTCGCCGCATAATCCGGACACCTCCTGAATCCGAACCCGGCATCGTCTGTGCTGTCGATCGTGATTCACAACCGACAACAGAAAGGCTGGCGCAGCCATGGCCAGCAACAATTAAAGTGTACGCCTCAGATCGGCGATGCTCAAGCGGTCATTCCAAATCTGACACGAAGCACGCCATTCTTTTCGGGGGCGAGTCTGAACGGGGAACTCTGGAAGTCCATTCCGTTCGCGAAGTTACGTCCTGAAGCACCGGTCTGGCTGGCCCGCAACCGCGAAAACGACTGAAACCGCGGCCGTCAAATCAGAACAGCTCAAGTTTTCGCTGCGGCTCGCAGCGCTCCCCTGCGGTATGCCTCTGCCATTGCCTTCGGGATCGCAGATTCGGACAGCACGACTTCCGCCTGATTCTCCTGCGTCAAAGCCCGCATTTCCTGTTCCAGCGCGACGGCTGCCGCGCGGCGTTCTTATGCATGAGCCCGTGCGATCCGCATGTCGGCCTCGGCCTGATCGGCCTGCAGCCGAGCCCCCACGTTGTCACCGATGTCGATATCAGCAATGTCGATCGATACGATTTCATAAGCTGTTTGTGAATCCAGCCCCTTCGCCAGCACAGCGCGGGCGATCAACATGGGATTTGCCAGCACCTCTTTATGGCTCGCACACGAACCGATGGCTGAGACGATCCCTTCACCGACTCTCGCAATAATTGTTTCTTCGGTGGCACCGCCGATGAGTTGCTTGATGTTGGTTCGCACCGTGACGCGAGCCTTCGCCTTCAATTGAATCCCGTCGCGCGCCACGCCATCCAGAGTTGGGCGACCGGATCGACCCGGGTCCGGGCAGTCAATGACCTTTGTCTTCACGCTGGTCTGCACGGCTTCCAGCACGTTTCGTCCGGCAAGGTCAATGGCAGATGCAGTTTTCCAGTCCAGCTCGATCTGGGCGCGATGGGCGGCGATC
>JANONW010000423.1:0-1602 GCA_031421065.1 Prolixibacteraceae bacterium | reverse complement strand
AACTTCCTTGAACCGGTTAAGTTTCTTATGCAACAGCAATTCTTTTACTCAATCAATTTTTAACGATGATGATGAATTGGAAGGATGATTCCTTTCACCTTTGAAAATAGGTTGAAGAGATAAGGTATTATCCTGGGAGAGCCTGATTAAGAGGGTGAAATACTATGAGGTGCTGAAATCTTTATCATAATTTATGCTGAAAAGGAAAAGGCTGCCTAATTAGGCAGCCTCTTTTATATAAAATAAGTACTTCCTTAAATTTATTGTGGCTCTACAACAGTATTCATTTGAAGAGTTACTGCAGTTTGTGCTGCCATTCTTTCGTTTATGGATGCGCCCAAGTGAAAAAATCATCCACTCATTCTATGCGTTTCATAATTTTAATAATAGTTGTGTAAAATTTTAGTTTAAAATGCTTGGCTTGGTAACGGGGTGGCCAGCCCTAAAAGTCATGATCACGTCATAAAAAGATTTCAAAGCTACTTGTTGATTCCGCACCAATTGCCGGGCTTCCATCGTCAATTCACTGGACGAAATGGCATCGAGATAAGCTGCTTGTGCAGCGTTCTCTCCAAATTCACAAGAGTTCAGAATTGACTGACGGTCGTTGCCGCTAAATATTGCTTTTATACCCATCCAGACATGATAACCCTTACCTCTTTTTGTGAAGCTGTTCCCCAAGGTATTACTACCTGATTTTATAATTTCGCGGATTAGCGCTGATGCATTTTTCTTACTTTCATCAGCCATGCTCCTAAAAACAGTTCTCAAATTCAATTCGTGCGTTTTTTCCGCAGCTTTTTGATAACATTCAACCCGATCGTTGTTAATTCTCAAAAGCTTATAGAGGACTTCATCGGCTTTTTCAATTCCAGTTTTCATGTCGTTTTATTTGTATTAATTTTTGCTCTATAAAGTAGCGCACCTTTAAACACCTAAGTGTTACACAACATAAGAAAGAAGTTACATGATTCGCATTCCTGCCTGCCTGCGAAACTGCAGGGAAAAGAAAAAGAGGCTGACCTTGTGGGCAGCCTCTTTAGTCCCGCACGTGCGGGATTGATTTGTTTTAATTTATTGTGGCTCTACAACACTATTCATTTGAAGCGTTACGGCAGTTTGTGCTAACATCCTTCCGTTTATGGAAGCGCCTGTCTGCAAATTAATACCTGTCGCACCTAATATATTTCCTTCAAAATGACTGGTCGTTCCGAAGGTAACGGCACCGGCTACTACCCAATAAACATTCTTTGCTTGTACTCCTCCGCTCAAGATAACTTTCTTAGCAGAAGCCATCGTAAAAGTCCCTGCAATTTGGAAGATAAAGACATCATTCGGACCACCTGCAAGTGTAACATCAGTTGGGATGATAACTGTACTCGACCATTTATACAGGCCGGGTGTAAGCGTTAAGCCTCCAATATTTCCGGCACCCAATTCTATGAAATCTGGGTTAGGACGGCCAGCGGCATCTGTGTACGCAGCTTGCATATCAAGTACGGCCGCGGTTAACTTGGTGGCATCGGTCACTCTACAAGGAAGCGGACCGGCAGCATCAACTGTGTAAATTGTCCCTACCACTTCTGAACAGCTTAATAAAAG
>JANONW010000422.1:0-32225 GCA_031421065.1 Prolixibacteraceae bacterium | reverse complement strand
AAAAGACTTTAAAAGAATATACTGCCGAAATTATAGCTCATTATTTAAAAAAGAACAATAATGATGTGTTAAAAACAGCAAAAAAGCTAGATATTGGAAAATCAACCATTTATAATTTAATTAAATCTTATTTGGCTTTTGAAAGAGATAAATAAATAAAAATGAACGAAAAGCTAAAAATCATAGCAACATTTTGCATAAGCATTGCTATCCTAAGTATCGTTGGTATCTATTCCTACATAAGTACCAATTCTTACAGAAACGCATCTGAGTGGATAGCCCATACTCAAACCGTGATCTCTGGAACAGAGGATATTTTATCCGATATTCAGGAATCAGAATCAGCAGAAAGAGGATATGTAATCACAGGGGATGTAAAATTGTTAAAATCCTTTCAAGAGGATTTAGAAAAATTAGAAAACACATATTTAAATATTTAATAAATTATAATAGAAATAGCATGAAAAAAATTAATGAAAAGTTTCCTGAGTTTAAGAAAGAAGCCGTAGTATCGCTTGAATTGGGCAAAGAATTTGCTACCCTGACCAATGCCAACATTGCCGGATACGAACTTATTCCTTGCGCCTTGATGGCCTGGCATTTGATGGCCGCCATCATTATCAATGATTTGGCAGGTAATTTACAAGTCGTTGTTTAGAACATATCGTCTCCACCTTCACCATTGCTCTGTTCCGAAGGATCTTGTCTGTCCATTTTGTAGTTGTTTATCTTATAACTTAAAGTGAGCATCACCACACGAGGTTCACGCTGCATTCTGAAAGTGGATTTGAAATCGTCGCCAAACGATGTTCCTTCAAATTTTCCAGTTCCCAAAATATCGCGTACGCTGAGGGTTGCCGAGAGTTTCTTTTGCATGAATTCATGCCGGTACGACAGGTTTGTAAATATCATTGATTTCTGATCGCCCTGTGCCGATACCGATGGGCCGCGGTAATTTCCGGTTAACTGCATTCGGCTGTCACCCGAGAATTTGATGGTTGTATTCAGGCGGCCCGAGTAGTTGGTACTTTGCCTGTCAACCGATTTGCCAAGCACTTCGCCCTGTAGTTTGTAATTGTAAATGCTTAAACTGGTGTTTACCAGCAACCATTTTGTAATGTTGATGTTCCCCATCAATTCACCTCCAAGAGAATGGTCGCGGTTCAGGTTTTGTGTGCTCATCTCAAAAATGCCATCTTCTCTTATCTTCTGAACATTGGTAATTAGATCGTTGGTGGTACGGTAAAAAGTTTCAAGCGAAACAAACGAATTTCCATACCTACGCATGTAACTAAATTCGTATGAATCGGTGTATTCCGGTTTCAGGTCAGGGTTTCCGATGCGGATGGTGTATTGGTTCATGTAACTTGGAAAAGGATCAAGCTCGCGGCCTCCCGGACGGTTGATGCGACGTGAGTAACTGGTCATAAATTGATTGTTCTCAGACATATCGTATGAAAAATGAGCGGAAGGGAAATAATCAAGCCGGTCGAGCGTATAAGGATTGGCCACAGCGGAATGGTCGATGGAACGTTTTGTATATTCGCCCCGTAAACCTAACTGATACTGAAGGGATTTTAACTTTCCGGAGTAGGTTGAATAGATGGAATGGATGTCTTCCTTGAAATCCATGTCGCTGGTATATTTTGGGTCGTTTATGCCAAAGTTTGAAAAACTAAAAATTTCCGTTTCCCGCTCCAGCCTGCTTTGAACTCCAGCTTCAAATTTTCTTCCCGACTCCATCGGTAAGGTATAATCAATTTTCATACGGTAATCATTCGAGTTATCGTCTTCGGTGGTAACCACACGCGAAAGGTATTCGTTATTCTGTCCATAACTTGCATCCGAAAGAAATTCATCGATATTATCACCCGATCCACCATTTCGGTTCTGGTAATCAAAAGAACCTTCAAGCTTGTGCATTCCCGATTCGTCGAATTTTGTCAGAAAACTAGCCTTGGCATTCACATAATCTCCGTTTCGGGAAGAATTATTAACCTGTACCGAATAAATATCGAGATTTGCAGGTTGTTGGTATTTGTGAAGGTTTCCGCCACCTTCGCCATCAAAGTTATATTTCCCAACTTCTCCTGAAACGGTCACTGAAGTTTTGTCCGACAAAAAGTAATCAAATCCTCCCTTAAGCTGTTGTCCACCCCTCGTCCGATTACGTTCTCCTTCAGTAATCAGAAAAGTAGTTGTATCATTCTTAATAGTTTCGCGGGTCGATTTCATCGAACCTTCGTCGGTATTGTCGTTCCAATTTGCGCCAAAGAAAAGATTGTATTTTTTGGTTTTGTAGTTCAGGGTCAAATCGGTACCATATTTATTACCGCTTCCGGCATTCACGTTCATAATCCCGTTAAATCCTGAAAGGATGTTTTTCTTCATCACAATATTAATGATGCCGGCCATACCGTCAGGATCGTATTTTACCGATGGGTTGGTGATAATTTCAATATTTTCTATTGCAGATGAAGGAATCTGCTTCAGGGCATCACTTCCCGACAATACACTGGGGCGGCCGTCAATTAATACAGTAAAGCTGGACGATCCACGTAAACTCACATTTCCGTCGATATCCACTTCAACCGACGGGGTATTTTCGAGCACTGTAACAGCCGTACCGCCGGCAGCATTTATATCCTGGCTCACATTGATCACTTTTTTATCAATTTTGTATTCAATACGGGTACGTTCTGCCACCACCTCAACGGCTCCAATTTGCTGTCTCGAAACTTCCAGTTCAATCGTTCCCATGTCAACAGTCGTCGAATTTGGGATAATTTTCACATCGGCAACAGTTGTTTTTTCGAATCCGATAAAATTAGCTTCTACATAATAGGAACCCATTGGCAATTCACCAATTTCAAATTCTCCGGCTCCGTTGGCCATCCCACCGGTAACAAGTTTTGAGTCATGTTTACGGTAAATGGCTATGTTGGCATATTCCATAGGTGTTTTACTGTCGGCATCAATAATTTTTCCTTTTATTTTTCCGTTCTTTTGAACGGCGCTCATCCCACCCGCATTTGCTGCAGGAGGCACCTGCGAAAAAACCATACCTGCTGTCGAAAGGATTAAAAACAGCAAAATCAATAAATTTTTCATCTTAAATATTTGTTTATAGTTTTCAATTTGCTTCATAGTTTTCAAAATTCAATGCCTTTAAGACAAGCCTGAATAAGGAAAGTTTAATGCTCCCCGGCAAACAGTTGTTAATGTTTGTAAACTATTTGTTAAACAAGGAAACGAAAAGTTTCAAATTGGCAGAGAATCAGGAGGCTTATCCAACCGTAAAAAAATGATCGAATTCACCAGCAAGGCAATTCATCAGCAGGATGCTAAATTTCCAATGATTCCGGAAGTGCAGAAAAAAATGGTGATGATTATTTTTCTGAAAATGTTTTTAGTTTGCCTATTGATTCTCATCTGATCACCAATATTTTCAATTTCTAAATTTTCCATTTGATTGCTTTTTATAAATTTTCATCCAATGGGGTCAACGCTTCCGAAGCTGTAATGCACTTTCGATACGTAGTTTTTCTTTGCATAAGGTGAAATAACCATCAGCACACTTCGGTGCGCGTCAACATGACCCACTCCATTTTGGGCATCATCTTCAGTAATTACAATGGCCATATTTTTCCAGAAAGGCGTGTGCGACAAATAGGTTTCCCTTTGAAATAAAAACCAGGTACTTAATCGGCGATTCCTTTTCGCCGCCAAAAACAGGAATCGGATTGTCTTCTCTTTGTTTCTTAACCTTCTGGTAGTCTTCAATTTTGTAATTGTTCGCGATAACCTGTTGGGTCAGAATTTTCAGTTTTTTGTCTGAAGGAATATCCATTACAGAAACCGAAACCGATTCGGGAACATTCGGATCGCCCAGCCCCGGAATATCCAGCGTGCCAATGCGGGTTCCCTTTTTCATTTCTTCGGAACCGAAGCCAAAAGCGGGAAAATCCAAAGCGTTCTGATAATCCTTTTCTGCTTTGATGTTGCCAATTTTGCTGTATTCGAACATGCCCACATTGGCAACATATACTTTTTTACCATCGCGCGAAAGGATAACGCCAAATGGATACCTGCCGGTTTTGGCACTCGCGATAATCTTTTTCAGTTGTGCGTCAACCACTATCAGCCGGAACAACATTTGATCAACAGCATAAAGGTACCGACCGTCTTTGCTCAGTTTCATGTCGCCAATGCAGCCATCCGGAGTTTGCTTGCCGTTTTCAGAAACAGAACAGTCGATCGAATCCAGTTTAGCTCCTGAATCGACCGAGAACAGGTAAATTTTATTCTCCTGACCACCTGCCACATAAACGATTTTATTATCCGGAGAAACTGCCAAACCCATAAAAACAGATGCCAGCACACCTTTGTCGGTGCCCAGACCTGAAGGGACCTGCAGAACCGTTGGATTGTCGGATCTAAGGTTTTTAATGATTGAAATAGAAATTGGCGAAGTTCCTGAATTGGCAGTTACGGCAACGCTTCCATCGGCGCTCAGTGTTAATCCGAAGGGATGGGGCGCCACTTCAACCGATTTACCGCAGGGAGTTAAAAACGGCCATTGGGAATAACTGGTTTTTCTGATTTGTCAATCTGACAAGAAGTTTTTGCATAGTCGCATTGATTATATGTTCTAAATATTTGTTAAACATCTGGCTGAAGCAGATGCCTATCCATAAAAAGACGTATTTTCGTATCAAAATCTAAAAACTGTAACTGTGCATCAAAATCTGGTACTGATCCCAACCTACAACGAAAAAGAAAACGCTGAGCGAATGATTCGAAAAGTTTTTTCATTGAAAACTCCATTCGAAGTCATGATTATTGACGACAATTCGCCGGATGGAACCGCTGAAATTGTAGATAGACTTATTTCTGAATTTCCAGACAGGCTTCATATTCTGAAGCGGGAAGGAAAACAGGGTCTGGGGAAAGCATATCTGGCCGGATTTCATTGGGCATTGGAACGTCCGTACGAATATATTTTTGAGATGGACTGCGATTTTTCGCACAATCCGAAATATCTGGAAAAATTGTACGCTGCATGTACCCAACAAAAGGCCAGTCTGGCAATCGGTTCGCGCTATATTTCAGGAATTAACGTGATAAACTGGCCTCTCGGAAGGGTGCTGATGTCGTATATTGCTTCGGTATATGTGCGAACGATTACCGGAATGAAAATCATGGATACCACTGCCGGGTTTAAATGTTATCACCGGAAAGTGCTCGAAACCATTGATTTCGACAATATCAGAATGAAAGGGTACGGGTTTCAGATTGAAATGAAATTTAAAACATGGAAACACAAATTCAAAATAGTTGAAGTACCCATCATTTTTAAAGACCGCACACGTGGAGCATCGAAAATGAGTGGTGGTATTTTTAACGAAGCACTTTGGGGCGTGCTGAAAATGAAGGTCAGAAGTTGGTTTTCCCATTACGAAAAGGCAAATTAAAAACACAAAAATATGAAGACACTCATTAAAAATGCCCGGATCATCAATGAAGGACAGATTTTTAGCGGAGCTGTACTGATTGATGGAGAGTTGATTGCCAAAGTATTTGCCGGTGGAAATATTCCGGATGAATTTGTGCAGGGAGCGACAGTGATAGATGCCAATGGCAAATACCTGATTCCGGGAGCCATCGACGATCAGGTTCATTTCCGGGAGCCCGGACTTACACACAAAGGTGAAATTGCTACCGAATCGCGGGCTGCTGTGGCCGGTGGGGTGACTTCGTTTATGGAAATGCCCAATACCAATCCTCCGGCAATAACCCAGGAATTACTTGAACAAAAATACCTTCGTGCTGCCGAGGTTTCGTCTGCCAATTATTCATTTTTTATGGGCGCCAACAACAACAATCTGGACGAGATACTAAAAACCAATGGTTCCGATGTTTGTGGCATTAAAATATTCATGGGTTCGTCAACCGGAAATATGCTGGTTGATAATGATGAAGTGCTTTCAGAAATTTTCAGGAATACCAAATTACTGGTTGCCACACACTGCGAAGATGAACCGACGATCATCAGAAATACAGCTATTTACCGCGAAAAATACGGTGAGTATGTTCCACTCTCAGCACATCCAAAAATACGGAGTGCCGAAGCTTGTTTCAAATCATCGTCAAAAGCGGTTGAACTGGCTGCCAAATTCGGCACCCGGCTACATGTTTTACACCTTTCAACCGCCAACGAAATGAAGCTGTTTGCTCCAGGACCGGTTTCACAAAAGCACATTACCGCCGAGGTTTGTGTGCACCATTTGTGGTTCGACGAGAGCGATTACATTACCTACGGAAATTTAATTAAATGGAACCCTGCCATTAAATCAGCTGCCGATAAAGCGGCTCTTTGGGAAGCCTTGCTGACCGATCGGATTGACGTGGTGGCTACCGATCATGCCCCGCATACCCTTCAGGAAAAGGAACATTCGTATTTCAAAGCGCCATCAGGGGGTCCGCTGGTGCAGCATTCGCTTGTGGCCATGCTCGAAATGAGCCGGAAAGGAATGATTCCGATCGAAAAAGTGATTGAAAAAATGTGCCATGCCCCAGCCGATTTGTTCCGCATCGACCGACGCGGCTATATACGTGAAGGATATTTTGCCGATTTGGTGCTGGTTGATCCGTCACAATCGTGGGTGGTTTCTCCGGAAAATATACTTTATAAATGCGGCTGGTCTCCTTTCGAAGGAATGAGCTTTTCGCATCAGGTAACGCATACTTTTGTAAATGGCGAATTGGGATATGCTGATGGAAATGTTGTTTCGGGAATACAGGGGAAACGGTTGAAGTTTAACCGGTAAAACTATATATAAAATCAAAAGAGGCTCCGTTTCCGAAGCCTCTTTTGATCTTTATATCTTTCAATAACTTATTTAACTACAATAAGCAGGTATTTAGATGCTTTCCAGAATTCTGACGGTTGGTCGATTACCAGGCTTTCAACAGTTTTTTCACCTGTCAGGTGATATGTTTCGGCAGGATGAAAAGTAACCACTTTGGCTTTCTTTGTATTCAGTGGCAACTGGTTGAACTCGCGGATATCAATTTTCATGAAATAATCACGGTTGAAATCCTTCTTCATTTTGATGGTTTTGCCAAGTCCCAAAAAGCCACCTTCTTTTTCAATTACATTCTTTTCTTCCAGTTCCTTTTTTGTTCCGAAGGCATAATAAACAGTGTTCATTGCTATTATTTGCGCCTCAATTGCCTGGTTTTTTTCAAGAATGGTTTGCTCACTTGCTGCTGTTATTACCTCAATTTCTTCTTTCAGCCCGGCAACATTAACATTCAGATTTTCAAGCTCTAGTTTTAAAACTGCAATTTCCGAATCTTTATCGCCGATTTGTTTGTTCAGCAACGCCATCATTTTTTCGATCTCTGCAATCTTCGTGTTCGATGCACGGAGTTTTGCCTGAAGCGATTTTACAAGCTCTTTATTTTTCTGAAGCAGACTATTGATCTGGGCAATGTCTTCAACAATGCGCTTTTTGGCCGCCGATTTTAGTTCTGTACCCGGTGCAGTTTGAACTGAAACAATTTTCTCAAGTGTTTTAATTGAATCCAGGTTCGCTTGTATTTCGTTCATGTCGCCAAGTAATTCGAGAATTGACGCATCTTTTTGCATATCCAATTGTGCAATGCTATCCTGAACGGCTTGCATGCGGGCAACCTCCTTTTTGTGCTGTCCACAAGAGGCAAGCACAACAACTGACATAATAAATAGTAACTTTTTCATTTGAATGTAAATTTAAAGTGTTAGAATAAAACGTGTTTAAATATTCTTTATTGCCTTACGGCTATTCTCCTGAATAACCTGGCTCAAATTAATTGAATCAAACATCTCAAGTATCCGCTTTTCAGTTTCATCGAATCCGATCCGGAAAAGTTCATCAGCTTTTTTAAAGTCGAACGTATTGAATTTTCTTGTTTCAGGAGGGTCGATCACAAAACCGCCATCTACATAAGAATTTCCATCGATTACCTGCGGTTCAAAAATGATTGGTATCGAAGCTGAGGCCAATACCCATTGAAAAAGTTTGCCATCACTCTTAATTTCTGAATGGCCACTGTTTAGGTTTACCACCGAACAATAAAATGGTTTTTTAAGGCTCGAAAAATCATCCTTTTCAATATTCATTTCAAGGAGCGATGATACCTTCTTAATATCGATCAATCCGTTTGATGGCACCTGCCATTTGAACATCTTCACCATTTTGTTGGCCTTCACCAATTCCAGGATCTGCAAGGGTTCCATGCCTGCGGCATAAAAAACACCTACCAGTGCCCCCGCGCTGGCTCCTGAAATAATTTCGGGCCGGATACCATATTTATGAAGGGCTTCGAGTACACCGATGTGAACAATTCCTCGCGCTCCGCCTCCACTAAGTGCAATGCCGAATTTATAGGGTTTTGGGTTCTGGTACATGGGTTGTTAATATTTTGACTGCACAAAGTTAAGGTGAATCATTGACCTAATTGTTACATAACCTATAAAAAATCAATCCGGCCATCCATAAGTCCAAATATAGGCGATGCCAGTGCTGTTGCAGCTTCCCTTCAGGCCAGTATTTCGAGCAGGTAGTTTTTATTTTCCATCACCAGTTCAACTTTTTCGGTATATCCGCGTCCGTTAATCAAAATTCAGGATTTTGCCATCAACTTCAAGTTGACCTTTTATTGATTCGTGCCCATCCCTGATATTGCTCAGGATGAAAAATAGCGTTTATTTTATTTCTTATCATAAACGATCGGGCAAGAGGTTAAAAGGTGAAACTCAAAATCATGAAATGCAACATACAACACGTTCGTTTCACCGAAAGTTTGTAATATTGCATGCTTATAAATAAACGCATTTTTGACAGAAGAAACCTGCATTTTCTAAGGAGTTTTATACAATATTATTCTGAATTGGCAGTTTATCCTAAAGTCATTCAAAACTCAGCTATTGGGAACCCGGTTTTCATATCGCATATTTTTCGTTGTGGTGTTGTTAGTCCTGGCAGGTTGTTCAACTGAAAAAAACACAGTTGTATCGCGTGCCTATAACAATGTTACGGCTCACTACAATGTGTATTTCAACGGAAGGGAAAGCCTTCGCGCCGGTGTTGAAAGGGTCAATAAATCGGTGGAAGATGATTTTGCCAAGGTTTTGCCAATCTATAAATCGAGCAACCCGACCACGGCCACATCTGCAACGGGCGATATGGACAATGTAGTGCTGAAAGGCTCGAAACTGATACAGTCGCACTCTATCACAAAAAAACCGGAACGCAGAAAAAACAGGAGCAAATCGTACATCCGTTTTGCCAGTCAGGAAGAATTCAATAATTGGGTCGATGATGCCTATATCCTGATGGGAAAAGCTTATTGCTACCAGCACAATTATGCGGCAGCTATTGAGAATTTCTCTTATGTGGTGCGTAAATTTGAAGACGGTCCGAACAAACACGTAGCAAACATCTGGCTGATTCGTTGTTATACCGAACTGGAACGCAATGTTGAGGCTTATGAATTGATCCTGTTGTTGCAAATGGACGAAAATTTTCCCCGAAAGCTCGATGGGGAACTAGCCGCAGTCACCTCTGATTACTATGCAAAGCAACTTTTATATGTCGAAGGAATTCCGTTCCTATCGATTGCAGTAAAACAAGCCGACAAAAAGCAGGACCGGCTTCGTTACAAATACATTCTGGCCCAATGGTACCAGGAAACGGGCAATACCGAAAAGGCTTCACAAACCTTCAGGGAAGTTACCCGGATGAACCCACCGTACACAATGGCTTTCAATGCCCGCATCAGTGCTGCAGGCACTTTTACCGGAACCGGTGATGCTGAAAAGCTAAAAAAAGAACTCCGGACAATGCTTCGTGATAAAAAGAACCTTGAATTCCGCGATCAGATTTATTTTGCGATAGGCAATATTTCGATGAAGGAAGGAAAACGGGAACTTGCAATTGAAGAATATACCAAATCAGCATCGCTAAGTTCAACCAACATGTATCAACGCGCACTTTCGTGCCTTACCCTCGCGCAAATATATTTCGACGACCTGAACTACAAAAATTCGCAGAGCTATTACGACAGCGCTATGGTGGTGATCGATGATCAATATCCTAATTACCTGGAAATAGAAAATCGTCACCGAAGCCTCACCCGACTGACTGACAACATTTACACTGTTGAACGCGAAGACAGTTTGCAGCGTATTGCCCTTATGGACGAACCTTCAAGAAATACCTTGATAGATAAATGGATAAGGGAAGCCGCCGGGAAAGAAGCCAAAGCCAAAACCGATGAAGCAGCCCAATTGATGGACAAGAGTTATTTCAGGCAGAATGAAAGCCGGTTTGGCTTGAGCCAGCAGCAGGAAGGTGCCGGATGGTACTTTTACAGCCCAACGACTGTTGCATACGGAAAGGTTGAATTTGAACGCCTTTGGGGAAAACGCAAACTCGAAGACGGCTGGCGGAGAGCAGACAAACGAAGTGTGATCGAAGATCAATTGGCTGAAGCTGAAGAAGATTCGCTGATGGCCGAAGGTGCGCAGGTAAAAAAAGTAACCGATGCGAAAAGCCGCGAATTCTATACCCAGGACCTACCGGTGAACGATTCGCTGATGAGTGTTTCGCACAACAACATCAGAAATGCGCTGTTCAATGCCGGGCGAATTTTCAAAATCGATTTTTCTGATTTTCCGCGTTCATCCGAGTCTTTCGAAGACCTGAACAAACGTTATCCTGAAAATATTTTCACACTGTCTTCCTACTTTGAATTATGGGATCTGTACAATAAAATGAACAATCAGGAAAGATCCGACTACTATAGGAATCTGATTATTGGCCAATACCCCGATTCAAAATACGCTAAATATTTACTGAACCCGAATTACTTCATCGAGCTTGAAGCGAAAGCCGACAGTGTTAACCGGTTGTACCAAAAGGCATTCCTGGAATTCAAAAACGGTCAATATACCCATGCCGGAATTACTGCAGATCAAATTATGACCATGCAACCCGACAGTGCGCTGATACCGAAAATACAATTCATTAAGATGGTGGACAACGGGACTCAAACAAATTGGGAATCGTTCGCGAAATTGCTCAACGAATACATTGCCACCTATCCGAAAGCCGAACCAAAACCGTTGGCCGAGCAAATCCTGAAATTAATTCAGGACAGCACATTGGCCAATTACCAAAACCTGGTCGATATCGGATATCTGAACGACCAAATTATAAACAGGGAGTTGATGCCCGGAAACAAAAAAGGTACCGATGAGTTCGAAGGTAAATTTTCGTACGACGAAGGCCTGCTGCATTATTTTGTGATTGCATATCCTAGAAACGCCAACATCGACCTTAATCGGCTGAAATTCGACATCGCCAATTACAACATCGACCATTATACAAAATTCGATTTCGACATAGAAACACAAGCCCTGAACAACAATACCTCACTTTTGCTTGTCCGTTCTCTCAACGACAAAGAACAAGGCCTGATATATTTCAGGTCGATCATTAAAAAACGGGAAGTTTTTAAAGCCCTCAAAAATATCAAATACATAAACTTCGTGGCTTCGTCAACCAATTTCCGCGAAATCACCTCCGACAAGGATTACAACGAATACCTGAAGTTTTTTCTGCTAAACTACAGCAAGTTTATAACAAGTGATTTTACTGATGAGATTTTACCTGAACCTGAAGAATTAATGGCAAAAGCCCTGGCAGAGGAAGAGTTGCTGAAAGAAAGAGGATCGTTTGTAACAATCTCTTCATCAGGCTCCGGAAGTGATTTGTATGTCAGTGAAGAAACCGGTCTTCAGAATTTTGTGATTGCAGTAAATGCACACGGATTTAACCTAAAGCCTGTTGTTGCAGCCTTCGGTACACACAACAGCGACGAATACCGTCAGGCTGGTTTGACTATCGAGGAGAAACAAATGGCCGAATATAAGCTGATGATTGTGCGTCCGTTTAAAGCCAAGGACGAAGCAATCAGTTACTTCACAAAAGCTGTTGCAAACCGTAAATTGTACCGAAGTCTCGACACATTGGGCTACCGAAATTTTATTATTACAGATGCCAACCTGAAAAAACTAACCGAGACACGCAGAATCAACGATTATCTGAGCTTTTTCAAGACAAAATACATTGGTGCAGAAACGGATGTAAGTGGCCAAAATCAATCGTCACCAGCCTACAACGGGCCATACAAACAAAATATACAGGGAGCCCAATCCTTTTTCCTGATTGTTCCCAAAGAAGAGATTAATCCTGAAAGGCTCACTGAATCTATTAAACAGTTCAATGCTAAAAATTATCCGCAGCAAACTTTGACGGTAACCAGCCCGATGCTCGATGATTTCAGGATTATTATAAAGGTAGAAGGACTGGCTTCAAAACAATCAGCCCTTGATTATCTGCGCGCAATGGCGAGCGATCAGCAGGTTTATGGACCTTTAGAAAATGCCAACTATCGTAATTTTATCATTACTCCTGAAAACGAACCGATTTTTATACAGAGCAAGAACATTTTAACTTACATGGAATTCTACAAACAGTTCTACCTTAAATAAGCGATATGAAGAAAACAAAAATACTTTGGACAGACGACGAAATAGATTCATTGCGTGCGCACATCATTTTTCTTCAGGAGAAAGGATTTGAGGTAGTTACAGCCAACAACGGAAGTGACGCCATTGAACTTGTAAAAACAAATTACTTCGATATTATTTTTCTGGATGAAAATATGCCCGGACTGAGCGGCCTTCAAACATTGAACGAAATTAAAACGATCGATCCGAATGTTCCGGTGGTGATGATTACCAAAAGCGAAGAAGAAGACATCATGGACGAAGCCATAGGATCGAAGATGGCCGATTATCTGATTAAACCCGTTAATCCGAAGCAGATTCTGCTTTCAATTAAAAAGAATGTTGATCAGCGACGTTTGGTCACCGAGCGTACCACCTCTGCCTATCAAAGCGAGTTCTCGAAAATCGGAATGCGAATCAGCGACCGCCTATCGTTTGACGAATGGGTAGATGTATATAAAAAGCTGGTGTTCTGGGAGCTGGAACTAAGTTCTTCAGAAGATTCTGCAATGGATGAGGTGTTGAAAATGCAAAAAGGTGAAGCAAACAATTCTTTTGCCAAATATATTCGCAACAATTATGTGTCGTGGTTTAGTGATAAAAACACAGACCGGCCAATGCTTTCAGTCGATATCTTCAAAAAGAAAATTATCCCTTTGATTGATAGCGGAAACAAGGTATTTGTTCTGGTTATCGACAATCTCCGTTACGATCAGTACAAGGTTTTGGCCACAGTGCTGACCAACTATTACAACATTGAAGAAGAGGAACTTTATTGCAGCATACTGCCAACTGCCACTATGTATGCCCGAAATGCAATGTTCGCGGGCTTGATGCCTTCTGAAATAGAAAAACGGTTCCCCGAATTTTGGGATGACGATGACAACGAAGGACATAAAAATCGTTTTGAACAGGAATTATTACAGACACAACTGGTCAGGTTGGGCAAAAATTACAAGCTGTTTTTTGAGAAAATTGCCAATGTGAAAGGCGATAAAAAAATGACCGACTATTTGGGAAGTATCCTCCAGAGCGACCTTTCGGTGATGGTTTTTAATTTTGTTGACATGATTTCACATGCCCGCACCGAAATGGACATGATAAAAGAACTTGCCGGCGATGAAGCAGCCTACCGGTCGCTTACGCTGAGTTGGTTTAACCACTCGTCGCTCTTGGATTTGATAAAACTGTTGGCCGAAAATAAAGTTAAGGTAGTGCTCACAACCGATCATGGCACAATCCGTGTCGAGAATGCGCAAAAAGTTCTTGGCGACCGCGAAACAAATACCAATCTGCGCTATAAATTGGGCCGAAACCTCAATTACAAGTCGAAAGCGATCTTCGAGATAAAAAATCCGGCAACAATTCATCTGCCTTCCCGAAATGTTAGCACTTCATATATTTTCGCATCAAATACCGATTTTTTTGCCTATCCAAACAACTATAATTATTACGCGCAGTATTTTCGGAATACTTTTCAACATGGTGGCATTTCGCTTGAAGAGATGATTATTCCGGTAGTAACACTGGTGCCGAAAGGATAAATATGATTATTTCCCTTCAATTTTAGCATCCCGGATCCGTTGGTATTGTTTGTTGGCAAACACAAATTCCTGAAGTTTCTGGTTATCGGTAAGCAATATGTCTTTCCGGGTGCCTTCCCAGCACATCTCCCCATCCGAGATAAACAGGATATTGTCGCCAATTTCCATTACCGAATTCATGTCGTGGGTATTGATGATGGTTGTAATTTGCAGATCGACCGTAATCGAACGTACCAGTTCATCAATTACCATGGACGTTTCGGGGTCGAGCCCAGAGTTAGGCTCATCGCAGAATAAGTATTTCGGGTTCATCACAATGGCGCGGGCTATGGCTACCCTTTTCTGCATTCCTCCTGATATTTCGGATGGGTACAATTTATTTGCATCCACTAAATTAACACGATCGAGACAGAAATCTACCTGTTTTTGTTTCTCCGCAGTCGAAAGTTCTGAGAACATATCGAGCGGGAACCGGATATTTTCTTCAACTGTCAACGAGTCGAACAAGGCGCCTCCCTGAAAAACCATTCCCATTTCCTGTCTGAGTTTTTTACGCCCTCGGTGATTCATCAGAGTAAAGTCACGGCTGTCATAAAAAATCTGACCACTGTCAACTTCGAGCAAGCCAACTATCGATTTTAACAAAACTGTTTTGCCCGATCCGCTTTTTCCTATTATCAGGTTTGTTTCCCCCTTATTGAAAACCTTTGATATATTTTTTAATACATCGCTGTGTTCAAACGACTTGTATATGTTTTTAATTTCGATCATAAAAGCAACTGAGTTAAAATCAAATCCCAAACCAAAATCAGAATACTTGTATTTACTACTGCCCTTGTACTGGCCGATCCAACATCGAAAGCCCCCCCCTCAACGGTGTAACCGAAAAAGGCCGCAATTGATGCAATTAAAAAGCCATAGACAAGACATTTAATCAGTGAAAATGTAACATAGTAAGGAATAAATGCATACTGAATGCCATTCAGGTAATCTGCAACAGAAACGGCTCCGACAGCAGGCCCAACAATCAAACCGCCAATCAATCCAAAAAAGACACTTAAAATGTACAGAAACGGAAACATTACAACCACTGCAATTATTTTTGGCATAATAAGATAACTTGCTGAGTTAACACCCATAATTTCCAGTGAATCAATCTGCTCGGTCACCTTCATGCTTCCAATTTCAGAAGTTATATTTGAACCTATTTTCCCTGCCATGATCAATGCCATGATCGTTGATGAAAATTCCAGGATCAAGGCGTCACGGTTTCCTAACCCAATCAGCGTATTTGGCAAAAGAGGGTTTTCCATGTTGTAGGCAACCTGCAAAGTCATGATCCCTCCCATAAAAACTGAGATTACAGCAACAATGCCAACCGATTTAACTCCCAGGTTTTCAATCTCATTAAAGGTTTGCCTTAAATATATGCTATGTCTTTCAGGCCTGCTGAAAACCTTCAGCATCAGAGCAAAATATCTTCCTGCTTGATTAAAAATATCCATTCTCAATTCTTTTTTACTTTCGTAAATTTAATTCAACTTCATACAGGCAATAAATACTTAAACTCTAAATCGCCCCAAAAGAAGTTTTTGCTAAAGGTACAAATATTCCAAAAGCAGTAATTTTTTCAATGATATTAATTTTAAACTCATTATCTTCATAAAAGTTTCAAATAGCTGATCCTGTCATCCAAATGGAATTTTCGGAGATGATTAATATTTTTCAAATTACTCACTATATAATACTTACAGCATGAACAATAACTATTGCGTTATAATGGCAGGCGGTAAAGGAAGCCGGTTCTGGCCATTGAGCAAGACAAATATGCCCAAACAATTCCTTGACATTCTGGGAACAGGCCGTACTTTTATTCAGCAAACTTACGACAGGTATAAACGAATATGCCCTGACGTAAATTTTTATGTGGTAACCAGCACAGATTATAAAGATCTTGTGATAAAACAATTGCCTGAACTACGAGAAGATCAGATACTTCTTGAACCACTTCGGAGAAATACGGCACCATGTGTTGCTTATGCCTGTTACAAAATACAAACAATTAATCCTGAAGCAATTATCATTGTTGCACCTTCCGACCATCATATTCAGCAGGAAGACGAATTTCTGGAACAAGTAAAAAAAGGACTTGAATTTGCGAAAAACAATGATGCATTGCTCACACTCGGCATCACTCCCAACCGGCCGGAAACAGGTTATGGATACATACAGATTGAAAGCAGTTCGATAGAAAACGAAACAGAAAACCTTCACAAAGTTAAAACCTTCACTGAAAAGCCAGATCTCGACCTTGCCAAAATTTTTCTGGAAAGTGGAGAGTTTTTTTGGAATTCAGGCATATTTATCTGGTCGCTAGCTTCTATCCTGAAAGCTTTTGAAAAGCACCTAAGTTCGGTTTCAGAATTGTTTAAAAAGGGTCACAAGCTTTATGGAACTGCCAACGAGATTCCATTCCTGAACAAAACCTATTCGGAGTGCCAAAATATCTCAATTGATTACGGAATTATGGAAAAGGCAGACAATGTTTATGTGCTGTGTTCTGATTTCGGTTGGAGTGATTTGGGAACCTGGGTGTCATTGTATGAAAGCAGCAATAAAGATGCTGAGGGCAATGTGATTTCAGGAAAGGAAGTGATGCTCTACAATTCGACAAACTGTATTGTAAATATGCCAAAGGACAAACTCGTTGTTTTACACGGTTTGGATGGTTACATTGTGGTGGAATCAGAGGGAACCCTGCTCGTTTGCAAAAAAGAAGACGAACAGCAAATCCGTCAGTTTGTAAACGATGTCAGGATGTATAAAGGAGAGAATTTCGTCTAACCGCAAAATTAAGATTTGAAGGAGGGGGATTTTGGAAAACGTAATCTCCCTTTTTTATTTAGCAGCAGGATGTATTATTCCCAGTAATCGGGCTTGAATGTGCTTCTTACACAACGAAAACCAATGTATGATTTTGCTGAATCCTGATATTCGTAACTACGGGTTGAGGCCTGAACGTAATACGCGATATCTTTCCATGAGCCTCCACGAATAACTTTTCGTTTCATCACAGGCGAATCGTCAGGTTTTGCATTGTACTGAAAATCTGGACTAAAATCAGATATCAATTCATAGCTTGATTCATCGTATGCATTTGAAGTCCACTCGGCGACATTGCCGGCCATATCATATAACCCGAATGAATTTGGGATGAAGTTGGCCACTTTGGTCGTTGTTACACTGTTCTGATTATCGGATACATAATTCCCCCGCATGGGTTTAAAATTGGCAAGAAAGTTACCTTCATGATCGCGTGTATAATAACTTCCCCATGGGAACATTGTCATTTGATGGTTTCCACGTGCGGCATATTCCCATTCCACTTCAGTAGGCAAGCGGTAATCCATAACAGTAGCCATTTTAACCATGTCCTGATAAGCATTCAATAGTTGTGTTCTCCACACACAAAAAGCTTTTGCCTGAGCCCAGGTTACACCTACCACAGGATACTGATCGTATGCAACATGCGAAAAATACTTACCTGTTAATGGCTCGTTGTATGAGAAAGTATAATCCCGTATCCAAACTAAAGTATCAGGATAAACTGGGGTGCTTTCGCTCATGATAAATGAGGACCGGTTCTGAACCGGACCTTCTTTCCCGGTTGCACCAACAACACTTCCGCCATAACTCTGTGTCTCATAATTATAGCTATTTACACGTTTTGCAGCCTGTTTGTAGTCGATCCGGTAATATTCAAAACGCAACTTCCGGGTATCAATTTCTTTTTTATTGAAAAATCTTTCAGTTTCGGGAATAAACATTTCTTCGAGGGAAGCCTGATAATCTGCATTTTTCCATTCAATGGGTTCCTGCCAGTTTAGCCGGGGAGTTTCAAGTATATCTCCTTTGCGGCCTTCGGTAATTAAAAATTCAGGAATAGATTCGGATAATAACTGACGGGCAATAGAATCTCTCACCCAATAAACAAATTGACGGTATTCATTATTTGTAATTTCCGTTTCGTCCATCCAGAATGAGGGTACAGAAATAGTTTTTACAGGCGTATTGGCATGATCCACTCCCTGATCGGTCGGGCCAATGTTTATACTTCCCTGTTTAATGAAATTCATTCCGTAAGGAATTGGTTCATAATAGGGTTTTCTGTTCAGTGCGCCCGAAAGCTCGCCAGAACCATACCTCTTGCATGAACCAAGAAGAGCGAGCATTAACAAACCTATGAACAGAATTTTATACATTCAAAATATTAGTATTCCCAAAGGTTTTGTTCGTAATCGAAAATCTCCTTTTCAATACGTTTGCTTTCAAGCATCGCATTTTTGCCTTTCAGGTACTGGCTGATATCACGATTATTATAAATATTGGTTTCTTTCACGATATACGAATTGAATCTCCTTTTCAGGAATATATCATCGTATGATGAGTTGCGTGCGGTATTCTGTGAATTAAAAACTTCATTGGCGGCCAAAAGTTCCCGGGCTTCAGGATAATAAATCCAAAATACCTGACGGCGTTGAACTGATTCCTGATTGATATCTTCATCGCGGTAAAATTCCTGAATCGGACAAATACCAATTACCCGCACATTTAATGTAGAAGATTGCTTGTCGAAATACCATTCTTCTTTCAGCATAAATTGTTTGACTTCTTCTGAACGGACTTCTCCGGACACAACCCTGTCAACCAACTCGCCGGTATCAACATCCCTTACTTTTCGGGTTCGGGTAGTTGCCCCAAAGGCTTCTTTAACCTGCTCATAAGTCATCGGAATCTTGAATTCATCGTCATTCTTGGCATCATAAGCTGTAATTTTGCCATCCTTTATTCCTTCAAGAAAAAGGTTTACCAAACTGCGCCTTCCATCAACTTCTTTGGTTGGAAAGTACATGGTTTGGTTCATCTTTTCGCGGAGATCAATAATGCGCCATACTTTTTTTGACCACATAACATCTGCTTCCCTCACGTAAGGAAGAGGAGTTGGTTTGCGTTTATATACATCATTCCTTACATACGCACCGTCAATTATCTGTGCTTTTGTTTCCTGAGTGGTTGCCCCAAACAAGAAAAACAGTAATCCAAAGAATACTACCAAATTTTTCATGACTATCTTATTTTAAAACTTATAGGAGCCAATGTACGACTCGTTCCATCGTCTCCATTTGCTGTAATGTTATCAATAAAAATAATACTTCCCTGAGTCATCTTCCCAAACTGATCTTTTTGATCTGCGGTGAAGCGATTTCCGGTTGCTTTGTATGTTTTTACATATCCGGTTGCTCCTGAGAAAGTAACATCAAATTGTGTGACCCTAAATTTCAGGTCAAAATCAAAATCTTTCAGTTCGGCGAATAAACCATCTTCAGCCAACAACTCTTCTTTTCTTAAATTGCCACCATTTATTCCGCCTACTGTGGCAACCGGCGTAGGAACTTCTTTCACCCTGAAAACCATTGAGCCCATCGAACGTTTTTCTCCATTCATATCGGCAGAAACCGAGATCGAAGTATTTCTGCCCAGAACGTCCACCTTTGAAGGATAAACGAAATAGTCTTCTCCTGTTTTTTCAATGCGCCCGTTGGAAACAGAAACCGAAAGATTTTGAGAAGCTACACCCGGAACTGAAACTTTTATCGGATTAGGTATTCCCATATAAAGTACATTCATTTTTGTAGGCGAAATCGTTACACTTGGCCTTCCCACCTGATATTCACCCTTGAAAGGGTAAGTATTGATATTTCCTTCAGGAGTTCTGTATTTTATTAATCCCCCCCACTGAAAAGTGCCAACCTGCGATGCGGTGGCTTTGTAAACACCTTTACCATCGCGCATTGTCAGTTTATTGTTACCAACAAATATTTCAGGTTGTTGAGTGGTATCTTCTGCAGCAAGAAATATTTCAGCTTCAAACTGATCCCCTTCAAGCACATAAGTCGATTTGGCCAAAATCCTGGCACCCAACCGGTTGAATTTAAAAGAAGCAGCATCGATCTGACCATAGAACATAGAAATAATATTTGTTTCTGCATTCTGAATATCAATTTGCATTTTTGAGAGCAAGGTAACTACTGCAATCAGTGGTTTGCTTTCGAAATACAATATCTCCCAGGTCTTTTTCTCCCCGCCTTCCTTCATATTTATTTTAGGGTCGGAAGTATCCAATTGTTTTACAATATTTTCGTGGATAGGTGTACCTTCCTCAAGATAAGAAGACAAAAAATCACGGTATTCGTCAATGCTGTTTTTTAAATCCGTGCCCTTCTTCTTATTGATCATGATTTCTGAAGGAGTATTCAAGTCATCTTCCTTCTTTATCAAAATTGTATCGCCGCTATTACTGATCATTATTGGCTCCTCTGGAGACAAAACAAAGTCAGGGCCAGCATCCTTTACAACAATGCCCCCCGAAGCAAGAACCATTTCCTGTTTTATGTCTTGTATTTTTTCAATCAATACTTTTGATTTTTCCCTCACCTGATCCGACTTATCTTTCCATTCCTTTACTTTGGTCGGATTTTCAAGGTATGCAGCATCAAACGAGCTGTATATCTGATCATTTTTTCTGGAAACAATATTTAGAGTCTGGGTTAAACTGGCATCCATAACCCGAAATGATTCAAGAACCTCGGATGCCACATTTAGTGCCAACATCGCAGTCAGCACCAGATACATCATATTTATCATTTTTTGCCTCGTTGATTCCGGGCAATTTTTGCTCGACATAATTTTTGCTCTATTAGTTACTTCTTCTTATAATTCATGGCACCAAGCATATTTCCATAAATTGAATTAAGGGCATCGAGATGAGAATTCAATTTTTCAGCATTTTCTTTGTATTTTTTCATTTCCTGAGCTGATGAGGCAATAATCTGGTTCATTTGATTTAAATCTTCAAAGAACTTGCTTGATGCATGAATTTGATCACTTGTACCTTTTAGTTGCTTTTCGTAATTACCATTGAGCGATTCAATATTTTTATTCAACCGCTGAAGATTATCGCCATAATTTGATGAGTTTTGATCCAATTCTTTAAATCCTTTCTCAATTGATCCTGAAAGTTTATGATAAGATTCCACAAGTTTACTTCCTGATTCATCAATCTGGCGGGTAAATTTGTCACTCGATTCATTCAGTTTTGAGAGCATGCCTTCTCCGGTTAAAGAAATTTTATTAGCGGTATTGCTATAAGTGCCAACCAATTCGCCAATAGAGTTACTAAGCGTTGCATTTGCCTGCGTATTTACATCAGAGAATGCGATCATCGATTCGGAAGCGGAGTTGAGATTTTTTACATAAACATCAGTTGCCAGTGTGGCTGAGGAGATATCGCTAATTCCCGATGCTGTGTTTGACAAATCGACCAAACTCTTCCCTATTTTAGTTAAAAGTTCAGGAGTAATGTTTGTGCTGCCAAGTAACGAATCGATATTTGATCTTATAGCAGATTTTGCATCTTCTCCTGTTTCTAATAATTCATAATCATCCTGAAGTTCTGGATAGACCCTTGCCCAATCGGGCTGCTCCATCGGTGGTTCGAAGGAAGAAAGAAAGAATATGAGAGCTTCGGTAAGCAATCCGATTGTAAGCATGATTCCTGAATGGTTCCAGTGCTGAAGTTTAAACAAAGCGCCAACAAGAACAAGCGCAGCACCCCATCCATACGCATAACCCATCAGAACTTTCCACTTTCTCGACTTAAGTAATTCGCCAAAATTCATTTGATCAGTATTATAAAATGGTAATTAAAATTCATTTCCAAATGAAGAACGGACACAACGGAAACCAATATATGATTTAGTTGTATCCTGGTATTCAAAACTTCTGGTTGAAACCTGCAGATATGCAGAAATATCCTTCCAGGATCCTCCACGAATAACTTTACGTTTCATTGCAGGCGCATCGTCGGGTTTGGCATTGTATTCGAAATTCGGATTAAAATCATTAATGTACAGGTAAGCCGCTTCATCATAAGCAGAACTTGTCCACTCAGCAACGTTGCCTGACATATCGTAAATCCCGAAGTCATTGGGATCATAACTTCCAACTTTCATGGTAGCCATTCCGCCGTCTTCAACATAATTTCCTCTTAAAGGTTTAAAGTTGGCCAGAAATGTCCCATCTTTTTCTCGGGTATAATAACCTCCCCAAGGAAACATCGATAACTGTTTATCGCCTCTTGCAGCATATTCCCATTCCACTTCGCTGGGCAAACGGTAATCGTGTAAGGTGGCTTCCTGTCTTGAGGCAAGAAGATCATTCAGAAGTTTGGTCCTCCAATGGCAGAAAGCTTTGGCTTGTTTCCAGGTAACACCAACTACCGGATAGTCATCAAATCCCGGATGCCAGAAATAACGGGTTGCCCAGGGTTCATTGTATGAAAAAGTAAAATCCCTTATCCAGCACAAGGTGTCAGGATATATAGGGGTCTGGTCACGCAGAATAAATGATGCACGGTTTTGAATGGCTTCTTCTTCTCCCTTGGCACTTACAACAGTACCGCTGTAACTTTGAGTTTCGTAATTGTACATATTCACCCTTCGTGCAGCCTGTTTGAGGTCGATCCAATGGAATTCGTAGAATAATTTACGGGCATCAATTTCTCTTTTTTTGAAAAATCTTTCGTTTTCAGGAACATACATTCCTTCAAGTGCTTCTGTATAGTCAGGATTGTCCCATTCCAACTTTTCGTCCCAGTTGATACGTGGCGGATCAACCGGATTCCCTTTCCTGTCTTCGCTAATCATAAATTCAGGAAATTGTTCCGCCAGCAATGTCCTGGCAGTTGAATCGCGGACCCACTGAATAAACTGCCGGTATTCATTGTTGGTGATCTCAGTATCATCAATCCAAAATGCCTCAACCGAAACAGTTTTCGACGATGTATTGGAAGAAGTCACATCCTGGTCGTTGGGGCCAAGATTAAAGGAACCCCTGTGCACGAAAGTCATTCCGTAAGGAGTGGGCTCAAACCATTTCCCTCTTCCCTTAACCCCTGTTAGTTCACCGTTGCCTGATTTGCTGCAACTATTTAAAGTTGCGACCATCAAAATAACTAACCCAATAGAAAAAAGTTTTTTCATATTTCAGCTATATATTGCTTCTAATTTTTTCTTATAAAAATCTTATACTCTTGTATTTCTTACTTCTATTTTTGCCTAAATCGAAACTGTGCCCAATGAATATTTCATGTGAACCGTTACCATAACCTGACAATGCAGAAGTCATAATATCGTAGGCATATCCAATACGCATCCCGTTTACCAATTCAAATCCTAAAAGAACTCCAACTGCATCGCTGATCCTATAATTCAACCCCACTGAATACCTTTCTTTATAAACCAGATCAACTGTAATATCAGCCTGATAAGCAACCATATCAGTTTTAAAAAGAACTGAAGGGCGTATTTCAAATAACGGATCAGATAGATTGATATTGTACCCTGCCGACAGATAATAATGCCTTGCCAAATAGGTACTGGCCTGATCAAAAACTATGGAGGCCTGGTTCAGATGTGTAACAGACGCGCCAATAAAATAATCGTTCGATCTCAGGAAAAATCCAAAACCTAAATCAAACGCCAACTGACTAACATCGCCCTGTGGAATTCCTGATTCGGTAGTTGGCCCGAACATATCGCCTTCCGGAATATACCAATCTCCATTAATTGCCATGTTATAAAAACCGGCGGATGCACCAATGCCCAAATCTCCCCATTTTGTCACTTTTCGGTATGCATAATCGAAACTAACTGCAATATTTTTTTGAAATCCCAACTCATCACTGATAATATTCAGTCCAACGCCACTATTTATTCCAAACAATTCAGTCCCGGATTCAACACTAAACAACAGTGTTTTGGGAGCTCCTGGGATACCATCCCATTGATAACGGTTTAAAATCAAGCCATTTACCATTCCACTGCTGCCAGCATAGCCCGGATTGACCGATAACTGTGTCATCCGGTTAAAAGTAAATTGCGGATCTTGCTGAGCAATCGCGGCCAATATAGCTATTACACATAAAAATAAAAAGCAAAATATTTTTTTCATAAAACCACTGTTGCGACTTGAATTCGCCCTGATAGCATAAAGTAAAGCAATATTTTTTTACAGTACACAAAAAGAGATATTATCTAAAGTCACTGAACGTATTTTAAAATCATTTATTTTGTCTTTTGTGTATTTTACGGACATTTTTCCACCATCTGTCAGGAATTTCACCGTGTGATGCTTTGTTATAATCTTCTTCTTCACAGGGAATTACATACATTCCATTCTTCTTCCTTTCTTCATCTGAGATTTCCATCCACCATCGGCCTGATATTCTGCTCTGAAAAAACACAAGAGTCATATCAACATCTGACATATCAACAATAAATTGGTTGAAATCTTCTGAATCTTCCAGCGGATCTTCCGGTTTGCGATTGAAAAAACCATCCAGAAAATGCCAGACTATCTGAGCCATCAACTTTGACGAACTTCCTGACAAGTCTTTTTCAGGAATTAAATTGAAAAATCCAGCAATATTTAACCCATCGCTTGTTCCGGCATACCTGGCTATCTGACAGGCTTCTTCCGAATAAAGGCCATTGGGAGATGCGAATGATTGGCCGGGGGCATCCTGATAGCGGACAGCATTCAGGTCGAAACTGAAAACATTCGCATTCCGCAGAATTGGCTCAGTCGAGGTCAGGTCATAACGAACCTGTCCAAGTCGTTTTACATCAAAGTAAAAATCGTTAAACTGATCGAGTTCGGTTGCATCAACAAAATAATTCTGGTAACCCAAGGCTGTATAGGAATATAGATTTTTCTGTTTCTCGAAAATAAGGTTCAGGTAATTTTCTGAATTGATGGTTTTTACTCCTTTACGATAATCTAATTTAGGATCAAGCGTAACCAGATTGAACAGCCTGCCTTCAAATGCTTTTGTAATTCCGAAGGTCAAATCCTGGCTACCTCCCAAAACAATGAGTGTTTGTTTATTCTCAAGAAAATATTCGCAGATATCGCGCAATGCAAAATATGAATCATTGACACTATTTCCTGTTTTCAGGTTCCCCAGATCAAGAATTTTCAACCTCGGGCCTATTCTGTTCAGGTCATATAAATGCTTTCTGATTTCGTTAGGAGCTTTTCCTGCTCCTGGAACCAGCGAATTCCGGTCTTCTTCAACGCCTATAATCACCAATTCGGCCTTTTCAGGCTTGAGTTTTTCCCTGTTCTTCTGAAGCAGTGTTCCCAATGAAAGCTTATTATTTGCCCATTCGGCAAATTCAAACTTCTCGAAATCAACAGGATTAAAATAATGCAGCAAGTCCATTTAAAAAAAATATAAGGCTTTGAAAATACGCTTTTAAATAAAACGGGCAAGCAATAAAATTACCTGCCCGAAAAATTTATTTTTTCCGACCTTTTTTCACCGCAGGTTGCTTTTCAATCAGCAGTAAACAATCATCAAGTGTAAGCTTGGTGGCATCAGTTGCTTTTGAAATTTTGTAATTGTCCTTTTTAAACGAAATGTAAGGGCCCCATCTTCCATTCAGAAGCCTAACTTCCGGATTTTCATCGAATACCTTAATGACGGCATTTTTGTCCTTTTCACGTTTTGCCCCAATCAGTTCAATTGCCCGCTCCAGTTCTACGGTGTATGGATCGTCAATATCCTTTTCGAGCGAAACAAAGATACTGTTGTGCCTGACGTACGGCCCAAAACGACCGATGGCCACGGTTACAGATTTCCCTTCATATTCGCCAACTGTTCGTGGCAGCTTGAACAGTTCGAGCGCATCTTCAATACTTAATGTTTCCAAATGCTGGCCGGCACGAAGACTGGCAAACAGAGGTTTTTCGCCTCCTTCAACAACTTCGCCCAACTGGGCTACCGGACCAAAACGCCCTATCCTCACCGATAATTCTTTTCCTGATGTTGGGTCAATCCCCAATATACGGACTCCATTGGCACGTTCAGCCTCGGCTAAAGCCCCTTCGACCTTTGCGTGAAAAGGATCATAAAAGCTGCGTATCATCTCATTCCAAACCAATTCGCCTTCAGCAATTTCATCGAATTCCAATTCAACTTTAGCGGTAAAATTATAGTCCATGATCAGATCAAAGTATTTCATCAAAAAATCGGTCACAACCATTCCGATATCGGTTGGGAATAACTTAGATTTTTCGGCCCCGGCCTGTTCTGTCTTATTCTTTTCGGTAATTTTTTTTCCTGATAAAATGAGCTCAGTAAATGGGCGTTCTGTTCCTGCCCGATCTTCCTTCACAACGTAACCACGGTTTTGCACAGTGGTGATGATCGGAGCATAAGTAGAAGGTCTGCCGATGCCTTGTTCCTCAAGTTTTTTAACAAGGCTGGCTTCGGTATAACGCGGTGGTTTCAGCGCAAAACGTTCGGTCGCGTGAATTTTTTCAGTGCGAAGCACCTGATTAACAGTCAGTGGTGGCAACAATCCTTTCGTTCCGCCATTTTGATCCTCTTCATCGTCCGATTCAATATACACCACAAGGAAACCATCAAAAATCAAGACTTCGCCCGAAGCGATAAATTTTTCAGGAACAGTTGAAATATCAATGGTGACAGTTGTTTTCTCGAGCTCCGCTTCGGCCATTTGCGAAGCAATGGTGCGTTTCCAAATCAGGTCGTACAGTTTTTTCTCCTGATTGGTTCCAGAAATTTCCTCATTGTCGATATAGGTTGGCCGAATTGCCTCATGCGCTTCTTGAGCCCCTTTCGATTTATTTTTGTATTGCCTGAACTGATGGTACTTTTCACCAAGCATGCTGATTATTTTTTGTCTGGCAGTACCAATTGCCATATCCGAAAGGGTTACAGAATCGGTACGCATATAAGTAATTTTACCCGATTCGTACAATTTCTGGGCAACGCTCATGGTTTGCGAAACTGAAAATCCAAGCTTACGGCTGGCTTCCTGTTGCAGTGTAGAAGTAATAAAAGGAGGTGCAGGCGATCTTCTTCCCGGCTTTTTCACAACTTCGCTAATCTGAAATTCAGCGGTTTTGCATTTATCCAGAAAGGCATAAGCTTCGTCTTTCGTGTCATACCGTTTGTTCAGTTCAGCTTTCAGTTCCGAAATCCTGCCATCACTTTCAGGAACAAGGAAACTGGACGAAACCCTGAAAGCGGAAGTGGATGTAAAATTGTGGATCTCGCGTTCGCGTTCAACAATAAACCGAACGGCCACCGATTGAACCCGGCCAGCCGACAACGATGGTTTTACCTTTTTCCATAAAACAGGAGAAACTTCAAATCCTACAATCCGGTCGAGTACCCTGCGGGCCTGTTGGGCATTCACCAGATTAAGGTCGAGTGGACGCGGATTCTGAATAGCTTTCAGAATTGCTTCCTTTGTAATCTCGTGAAAAACAATCCGTTTTGTCTTTTCAGGTTTGAGGCCCAATGTTTCCATCAGGTGCCACGAAATGGCTTCTCCTTCGCGGTCCTCGTCAGATGCCAGCCAAACCATGTTCGATTCTTTTGAAAGTTTCCGTAATTCAGCGACTAACTTCTTCTTGTCAGATGATATTTCATATTTCGGAGTGAAATCTTTTTGGATGTCAATTCCAAAATCTTTTTTTTCGAGATCCCTGATATGCCCCATGCTGGAGGTTACAAAAAAATCCTTTCCCAAAAATTTCGCAATCGTTTTTGCTTTGGCAGGTGACTCTACAATAACCAGATTTTCGTACATATATCGTTTTGTTATTCTTGCTAAATTCAAAATTTTGTGCAAATTAAAGAAAATGAAACGCTAAGTTCAAAATTAAATCCAATAAATTTTAAAATCATATTTATTAATGAAAGGTAACTGTCAACTCCAATATAAGTACTTCTTTTAATGATCAAATTCCAATAAATTGAATTCAGCAGGGTTTCATTATCTTTGACGGCTAAAACCGAAATCATTTTTGAATGGAAAGAAATATTTCAAACTTCAAAAAATATATCCGAATATTTTGGATTACATTCGCTTCAGGCGTTGTAGCCGTTTTTTTCCTTTTCTTCATTATTGCTGAAGGCTGGCTTGGTTTCATGCCAACTTTTGAAGATTTGGAAAATCCTGAAAGCCTGCTGGCCTCCGAGGTAGTTTCGTCAGATAGTGTCATCCTGGGGAAATATTTTATGGAAAACAGAAGTTTTGTCGGTTATGAAGCATTCAGCCCCGAACTGCTGAATGCACTTATCGCAACCGAAGATATCAGGTTTTTCAAACATTCTGGAATCGATATCAGAGGCCTTTTCAGGGTATTTATCGGCGTAATTACGATCAACAGCAATTCAGGAGGAGGAAGTACCCTTAGCCAGCAATTGGCCAAAATGCTTTTTCCGCGCGATAAACTCGACAATAAAATGGACCTTGTCCTGCGGAAATTTAAAGAATGGGTAATTGCCGTAAAACTGGAAAAAAGCTACACCAAAGAGGAAATCCTCACCATGTACCTTAATAAATATGACTTTCTGAATCTTGCTGTAGGCATAAAGTCGGCGGCAGCCATCTATTTTAATACAACCCCCGATTCGCTCCGGCTCGAACAAGCCGCAATGCTGGTAGGGATGGCAAAAAACTCGTCCCTTTACAATCCAGTCAGGCGTGCTGAACTTACGCTTCAACGCCGGAATGTGGTATTGTCTCAAATGGAAAAATACGGTTTCATATCGAAAGCAGTTCGCGATTCGGCCAAAGCACTGCCTCTTGGCCTCGACTACCACAAAGTGGATTTCAAAACCGGACTGGCGCCCTATTTCAGGGAATACCTGCGCATTGCCATGAATGCAAACAAACCTGTCCGATCGGATTACAGTGCCTGGCAAATGCAAAAATTTAGGGAAGACTCGGTTGAATGGGAAACAAATGCGTTGTACGGCTGGTGCAATAAAAACAAAAAACTGGATGGTACTTCGTACAATTTGTACCGCGACGGTATCCGCATCATCACAACCATCGACTCGCGGATGCAACGATATGCCGAGGATGCGGTTACCACTCATCTGAAAAACAATTTGCAACCTGCATTTAACAAGCACCTGAAAAAATTAAAAAACAAGCCGTTCTCGAATACAATGACCGGTGAATCTATTGAAAAAATACTGGAACAATCGGTTAAACAGACTGAACGGTACCATATTGCGAAACAAGCCGGTAAATCGTGGGACGAAATCAAAACAATGTTCGATACTCCGGTTGAAATGACCGTATTTTCATACAAAGGCGACCGTGATACCACCATGACCCCACTTGACTCGATTAAGTATTATTACAGCTATTTCCGATCTTCTTTCATGTCGATGGAAATAAACACTGGCCAGGTTAAAGCTTATGTTGGCGGCCCCGATTACCGTCATTTTATGTACGATATGGTTAAAGGTGGAAAAAGACAGGTTGGTTCGACGGTAAAACCTTTTTTATATACACTGGCCATGCAGAACGGGCTTTCGCCGTGCAGCAAAGTACCAAATGTAAAACAACAATTTATTTTACCTGATGGACGTATTTGGGAGGCAAAAAACTCAGGGGAAACAAAATTCGATGATAAAATGGTTACCCTGAAATGGGGACTTGCACATTCGGTGAACCAGGTTTCGGCCTGGGTAATGAAACAGTTCAATCCGCAATCGGTGGCAGATGTGATGAAGAAGATGGGCGTTTATAGTCCGATCGACCCTGTTCCTGCAATGTTTTTGGGAACTGCGGACATTACACTTTACGAGATGGTTGGTGCCTACAGTGCATTCGCCAACAAGGGCGTTTATACACAACCAATTTTTGTAACCCGTATCGAAGACCGCCATGGAAATATGATATCGACATTCCGGCCCGAAAGGCATGATGCAATTGACGAACAAACGGCTTATCTTATGATTGAACTGATGCGCGGGGTTGTTGATGCCGGATCGGGAGGAAGATTGCGCTGGAAACCTGAATATGGCGGGTTCAAAGGCCAGATTGCTGCTAAAACCGGTACAACACAGAACCAATCGGATGGTTGGTTTATCGGTATCACCCCGCAATTGGTAAATGGCTCGTGGACAGGTGCCGAATTGAGAAGTATTCATTTTGAAGACTTGCAATCGGGTCAGGGGGCAAGTATGGCCCTACCGATTTGGGGATATTACATGAAAAAGGTTTACGCCGACAAAAGCTTGCCATACAGTGATGAAAGTGTATTTGAACGGCCTGCCAATTTCAATGTAAACCTCAACTGCAATGATCCGGAAAGCATAGAACAAAGCCTTGACAATTCGGAGGATTTTTTCTAATCTAATTGCCGCTTTCGAGCTGTTTGGTTATTTTGTCGCTTATTTTCTGAGCTGGAAATTCAAGCGAATAAACCATCGCTTCAACCTGCCTCAAATAATTTCTTTTAGGGTCCTTTGGGGCATAAACATGTCCTTCAACAGTAACGATCCTTCGCCGACTGGCATCCAAAACCGCAAGACTGACAAAAGGGCCACCCATAAAATCTTTTTCAACCTTCCATAAACCGCGCATTTCAGAAGCATAATTTCCATTATAATTCAATATATTGAAGTCAATTGGAACTTCCATTTCAGTGGTCATGTAACTTCCCGGCAGAGGCCCTGGAACATTGGCATTCATAATTAAATTACGTTTGCCCAACTGAAATTTAGGTGTAAATGTACTGTCCGAACCATACGGATACGTATATACAATAATGCTTTGGTAAATCATGGGCGTATCGTATCTGATCCAGACAAAATTTGAATCTTTCTTTACAATTTTAAATCCTTTGGGCACATAAAGTTGAAGATTAAAATCTTTCAGCAATGTATTGTAAACCGCCCTTTCATGCGCATCCTTATACGTTTTCTTTAAACGGTCTTTTTCAGCTTTCAGGAAAAATCCAATTATTTTATCACTGTTCGCATTGAACATTTCTTCGAAATTTTCGGAAGAAGTGGCCTGAATATTTACCACCGCCTGAGGATAGGCATAAACATCATTGGTAAATTCAACTTTTGGATTTGTGTTAGTTGGCAAGATTTTAACCGTAATGAGATTGCGGCTTGTCTTAAATATATTAATAAATGCTTCAGGAGGTACATTTATCAACGAAAAAATAGGTTCTTCCTGCGGAAGTGACGCTTGTGGCTGTGCAAGTGCCTGCCGTATCACCGACCCAACATTTCCAGTCCACACTTCCTTGCCAATTACAATTACAACTTCGTTGGATTTACCGGTGATGGTTTCCATTTTCGCGCCATCTTTCAGGTTGCAGGAAAATAAAACGAAGGTCAATAAAAACAATACGGAAAATTTCGGCATAATTCGTTTCATGGCTATAATGTTTTGCGTGTGGCTCCTGCCACAAAAACCTTACCAGAATAGAGCATACCAATTGATACACAAAAGACTGATTTGCAATTTAGGGAAAAGGCAAAAAAAACCCCGCTATCCGGGATTTTCTTACTTATTATTTTTCAATCTTTTCAGTATCCTTTTTTGCTTCGTCCCCCTCCGATTTTGAGGCATTCTTAAATTCCTTTATCCCCTTGCCAAGACCTTTCATCAATTCAGGAATTTTGGTTCCGCCAAACATCAGAACAACCACTACCAATACAATAATGAGTTCCTGAGGTCCAATAATACCGGCAATAATTAATAAGTTCATACTATTAAAGTTTAAATGGTTTTTGCAAAAGTAATAAAAATAATTACTTCAGTTCTTTAATTGAAAAGTTTAAATATATCGTTGCCATTGGCAAAAATAACGAGTGAAAGAAGCAGCACCATTCCTACAATCTGGGCATTTTCCAGAAATTTGTCGCTCGGTTTGCGGCCTGTGACCATCTCAAAAAGCAGGAACATCACATGTCCGCCATCGAGGGCAGGAATAGGCAATAGGTTCATTACAGCAAGGATGATCGAAAGAAACGCGGTCATGTTCCAGAAAGAGAACCAACTCCACATTCCGGGGAAAATATTTCCAATCGAAATAAAACCGCCAAGGCTTTCGTAGGCTTTTGTTTTAGGCGAAAAAATCAG
>JANONW010000421.1:0-1609 GCA_031421065.1 Prolixibacteraceae bacterium | reverse complement strand
GCTGTGGTGCCTGCCCAGCGTGTGAGCTGCGCGCGCGGGGCTTCGAGAAGTTCAACCTGCGTTGATTCGGTAACTCGCCGGTGCCCCTTCGGGTTGCCGCACCAGCGTCCAGGTCTTGTCATGATAGGCAGCGACGGACGGCCTGTGTGCTATTGAAATAATAGCTCCCTGTGTTTTTTGTACGAGACCTAGAAGCCTTTTGTAAATGGTTTCTTCGGCTTCTTTGTCAAGCGCGCTGGTGGCTTCGTCGGCAAACACCCAAACCGGTTTTTTCAACAGCACACGGGCGATGGCCAGGCGCTGCTGCTCGCCACCAGAGAGTTTTTGGCCCCACGCGTCTGCGTCATCAAGCCGGATGGCGAGTTGCGGCAACAGAGCGTCTTGCAGCGCCTGGGTGAGCTCTTCGTCGCTGTACGTGGCTGCAAGCTCCGGGTAAGCCAAGGCGTCGCGCAGGGGCCCGTTGGGGAAGTAGGGGCGCTGAGGGATGAACATGGTGTTGGCTGGCCGCGCGATGTTGCCTTTGGCGAATGGCCAAATGCCGGCGATGGCACGGAACAAAGTTGACTTGCCGCTGCCGGATGGCCCTTGCAGCAAAATGCGGTCACCCGCTTGCGCGTGCAGGTCCGTGCCCTGCAGCAAGACGCTGCCGTTGGGCAATGCCAAACTCAGGTTGTCAATCTCAAGCGCTATTGAATCGGTAGCTGTTAACGCTTTGTTTTCAAGACCTATAGCGCCAAAGCTCTCTTCGAAACTGGTCAAACGGTCGGTCGTAGCGCGCCAAATGGCCAGCGTGCTGTAGTTGTCGACAAACCAGCTCAGGGAGTCTTGCACCCGTCCGAACGCGCTTGAAATTTGCATCAGTTGGCCCAGCTGGATGGCACCGCTGAAGAAACGCGGCGCTGCCACCACAAACGGAAAAACCACGGCGGCCTGGCCGAACCCGACGGTGAACCAAGTGAGATTTTTCTGCGTCTTGAGCAACTGCAAATAGTTGGCCAAGACTTTCGAGAAACGACTGTCAAGCTGCGCGCGTTCCACTTTTTCGCCGCGATCCAGCGCGATGGATTCGCTGTACTCGCGCACCCGCACCATGTGGTGGCGGAAGTCCGCTTCGAACTGCTGCTGCTTGAAGTTCAACTTTGACAGTGGTCGGCCAATGGCGTGGCTGATGTAGCTACCCACCACGCAATAAAACACCGCCGCCCACACCATGAAGCCAGGAATGTTGATGGCGGTGCCGCCCACGTTGAAGCCGAAGTCACCCGAGAGGCCCCACAAAATGCCGACAAAACTCACCAGTGTCACCAGGGCATTAAGCAGGCCCATGGAGAGCGAGACGGTGTAGGCGGTGAACTGGTTGATGTCTTCCTGAATTCGTTGATCCGGGTTGTCTGGCGTGGCCTGAGTCTGGGCACCGCTCGTTTTTTCGCTCTCTTTTGTGAAGCGCGCCAGCTCCATTTGGTAAAACGCCTGGTTCGACAACCAGCGCTCTAGGTAGTGGTCGGTCATCCAGGCGCGCCAACGCATCTCCAGCAATTGGGTGAGGTAAAACCTGTAGACGGCGATGATGATGAAGGCGAAGGCCAGGTAGGTGAAGCGCGCCAGCTGC
>JANONW010000420.1:0-1686 GCA_031421065.1 Prolixibacteraceae bacterium | reverse complement strand
TCGATTGAGTACTTCGGCAGGCAGGGCGGCAAGCAGGTGGTTGTGAACGGGGTCGATTTTAGTGGCGTGAAGCATCGTCATGCTCTGATATTAAGCTAAACGATCAAACAGCCCAGACTTAATTTGTACTTAACTTTAGCCAGCTCTGCAAGTTGTTATGTTAGATATCGGGCATAAGGGCATGGGCAGATCACGAGTACTTTCAGTGGCTTCGAGAAGTTGAGTGCAGCCATAAATGGTCTGAGCCTCTTATTGATCACATCGCCAATAGTGCGCATTGATTTTTCCCTCTCCCTCCGGGAGAGGGTTAGGGTGAGTGGAAAATAGCCGTAAAAATTCCCTCATCCTGCCCTTCTCCCGGGGAGAAGGGACTCACTGCAATGCAGGCAGCTTAAGTTGGCGCCCATTCTGACCAGAGAGGGGCTGTTCTTAATACCTAGAAAGCGTTGTTCCCGGACACGTTTTTGTTTTGATAAATTCAGTGGTGGTAATGGCATGGCTAGAGGGCATGAGCCACCTGTTCAACGAAACTGCCAACGACCTGCGCAGCCACCGCCGGAGCAGCTTGAAGCAGGAAATGTGGCGCTTCGATATCGACTATGCGGGTGTGCGGATAACAACGAGATATCCTTAGATGAAGAACGTGGCACGACAAGATATTCAAAGTGCAGCCAAGCGACGGTATCTTTTACAATCTGTGGACTTCCTCATTCGCCCCTCTCCAACAACGCCAGTATCACCCGCTCCTCCACTGTTCCGCCCGCTTCGCGGAATAACTCGGCCACGCTTACCTTAAACACCTGCGCCATTTTCTCCACATCATCCAAATACACAGCGCCGGTTCCGTTCTCGGCGGCTACGACGGCGGTTAGCGACAGACCTGCCGCTTGAGCCAAACTTTCGCTGCTCAAACGTCGAACCAGCTTCAATAGCCTCAGCTTGCGGGCAAGTACCTTGCGGATTACCTCCGGCAGCAAACCTGCCTCCGGTACTTTCAATAGCTCTTCGCGCAGGATATGAAACGATCTATGCGCCGTCAGCCCGAGACGAACCTGTGTCCCACGTACCCCGGTAATTGCAATGCGAATCGCGCCTTCGGCAAACAACTGTTCCACTGGCGTGGCCGGGTCGAGTTGCCATACGGGGCGGATGGACAGGGCTTCGCCGGGGCGACGGGTGAGAACTAACATGATGGGTCTCCTTTCCCAGTATTTTTACTAACACTGTCTGGTGTTATTACTCAACAATTTATAGCATGACACTTATAGTCTGTCCACTTATATCAGGTCGACTTATCGTCGTCATGTGGCTCACTATTGCCGCTATGGCAAAAAACGCACGCGATGTTCTGGCACTGCGAATTCGGGAACTGCGCCTTGAAAAAGGCTGGTCGCAGGAACACTTGGCTGACGTGTGTGAGCTGCACCGTACCTACATCGGCGATATTGAGCGCCGCCAGCGCAATGTGAGTATCGATAACATTGAGAAAATCGCGCAGGCGTTGAAGGTACCGATTACAGAGCTTTTGTCGGAATAGCTAAGTTTGGTCACCCTCTCCCCTGCCCTCTCCCATCAAGGGAGAGGGGGTTACAGTAAACACGTATCGTGTCAGCCTGCGAGCTTCACCTTAAGCCGGTGCGACGATGAACCGATTACTGAGTTTTTGTCGGAGTAAGTTTGGTCACC
>JANONW010000419.1:0-6515 GCA_031421065.1 Prolixibacteraceae bacterium | reverse complement strand
CAAGGCTACCGCTGGCTGCTGGTCAAGGTAGACGATGACGACCACGCCGCTGCCGCCTGCGACGTGGCCCGCACTTGTGGCGCGACCCTGGCCGTCCACTACCGGACCCTGACCGTCGAAGAGCTGATCTGATCACTGGCTGCAGCGAGCCTCCACGCGCGATGAGCCCGGCCAACCAGGACCTCCCATGACCAAGATTCGTACCGGGCAGGCCCCGGCGCCACTGACCCGCGCGCAGTTTCAAGAGCGCTTCAATCTTCGCTTCTACGATCCCGCGTTCGGGGCTGAACGCGACGCCATCGCGCGGCTCGAGGCCATTGCCTGGGACGCCATGCAGGAGGGCCGCAAGGCGCCCATCACGCGCCCGGCGGGCCGCGGATTTGCCGACCCCAGCTATCAGGTTTCGGTGCAGTGGCTGGACACGCGCAAGCGCCTGAAGGCGGCGCAAAAGCGCTGGAGCGACAGCGCAGCGCCTTCGCGTGTGCTGCTCATCTGCGGCAGCGCACGCAACGACGGCACCTGTCCGGGCGAGGTCTCGAAGACCTGGCGCTTGACCGAAATGGCCCGGCGCGTCGTCGAACGCGCCGGCGTGCAGGCCGATGTGCTGGATCTGAGCCTGCTCACATCCGAATACGGCCGCAACATCCACCCCTGCAAGGGCTGCGTGTCCAGCGCCATGCCGCTGTGCCACTGGCCCTGCAGCTGCTACCCGAACCACGCGCTGAACCAGGCCGACGACTGGATGGCCGAGATCTATGAGCAGTGGGTGGCCGCGCACGCCGTGATCATCTTGTCGCCAACCTATTGGTACCAGTCGCCGAGCCCGCTGAAGCTGATGATCGACCGCATGGTCTGCGCCGATGGCGGCAACCCCGATCCGACCACGACGCACGGCAAGCATGTGGCGCAGGCCAAACGCATCGAAGCGCAGGGCTGGGACTACCCCAAGCACGTGGCCGGCCGGGCCTACGGTGTGGTGGTGCACGGTGACGTGGCCGGCGTCGAGGCGCACCGGCGCAATCTCACCGACTGGCTGGACTGGATGGGCCTGATCGATGCCGGCGCCGCCGCCAAGCTGGACCGCTACATCGGCTACTACGAGCCCTACTTCAGCAGCCACGACGCGCTGGACAAGGACAAGGCCGTGCAAGAAGAAGCCCGCAACGTGGCGCGCGCCGTGGTGCAGGCCGTCAAGCAATTGCGCGCCGGTGCGCTCCAGCAGCCCGACAGGCAAATCAAGGCGCCGCGCGCGAAGTAAGGCGCGGTTGGCAAGCGGGGCAGGGTGCGTGCCGTCATACTTCTTCATGACCCAGCCCCACACCCGCGGCAACAAGGACACTGCAACGCGCGCGGTTGGGGTGGGGGCTTCGGCGGGCGGGCTGGCCGTGATCCAGCAGTTTCTGGCTCGCGTTCCTCCGGACAGTGGCTTGGCCTATGTGGTCGTTCAACACCTCGACCCGACGCACAAGGCAATGCTCGTCGAACTGCTGCAGCGAAACACCGCCATGCCGGTGTTCGAAGCGACAGAGGCGATGCGCCTGCAGCCCGATGTCGTCTACGTCATTCCACCCAATCGCGACATGACGCTGGCCCAGGGCCTTTTGCACCTGGCGCCGCCGGTACTGCCGCGTGGCTTGCGCTTGCCGATCGATCTGCTGTTTGCGTCGCTCGCGCGCGACCTGGGCGAGCGGGCCGTCGGGGTGGTGTTGTCGGGCATGGGGTGTGATGGCACGCTGGGTTTGCAGGCCATCAAGTCGCAGGGCGGTCTGACCTTGGCGCAGTCGCCCGAGTCGGCGCAATTCGACTCCATGCCCGTCAGCGCGATCGCCGCAGCTTGCGTCGATATCGTCGGCTTGCCGGCCGACCTGCCCGGCCACATCCTGCGCGTCGCGGCCGAACAGCAGGCCGCCCTCTTGTTGCCCGAGGGCAGCGACGAGCGCAATGCGCAAGCGCTGGCTGCCATCCTGCAATTGGTGCACGAACACTGTAAACACGATCTCTCGGGCTACAAGCCCAGCACGCTGCGCCGTCGCATCGAACGCCGCATGAGCGTGCACGGGCTGGCCACCAAGACGGCCTACGAAAGGTTCGTCAAACGAAACCCGAAGGAGTTGGACCTGTTGTTCAAGGAGATGCTGATCGGCGTGACCAGCTTCTTCCGCGACCCCGGGGTCTGGCAGGAACTCAAGGAAATGGTGCTGCCCGCCTTGCTCGAGCGCGGCGCGCCAGGCAGCCGCTTGCGGGCCTGGGTGGTGGGCTGCTCAACCGGCGAAGAGGCCTACTCGCTGGCGATGCTCTTCAAGGAAGTCGTCGCCGAATTGCCCGCCGCCGCGGGCCGATCGATGCAGATCTTTGCCAGCGACGTGAGCGCCGATGCGATCAACACGGCGCGCAAGGGTCGCTACCCGGCCGGGATCGCGGCCGACATGGACGCGGCGCGGCTGGCAAGGTACTTCTCGGTCCAGGGCGATGGCTACCTGATCGACAAGCAGATTCGCGATATGGTGTTGTTCGCGCAGCACGACGTGATTCTCGAGCCGCCCGTCACCAACCTGGACCTGCTGAGCTGCCGCAACCTGATGATCTACTTCGACGCCGGCTTGCAAAGGCGTTTGATGCCCCTGTTCAGCTACAGCCTGCGCCCGGGCGGCGCGCTGCTGTTGGGGGGCTCCGAGACCGTCGGCAACTCGCACACGATGTTCACGCCGCTGAGCCAGAAGTCCAGGCTCTACTGGCGCGGCGCGACCCCACTGCCGGCCGGTTCGGTCGACTTTCCCAGCATCTCTCGCCTGCCCTCGGGCCGGCATCTCAAGGAGTCGAAAGTGTCTCAACTGGCCACGCAACCCGCCAACCTGCAGACCCATGTCGAACAAGCGCTGCTGCACGAGTTCTCGCCGCCGGCGGTGCTGGTCAATGAAGAGGGCGATGTGTTGCACATCAACGGCAGCGTGGGCAAGTACCTCGAGCCGGCCTCGGGCAAGGCCAACTGGAATGTCCATGTGATGGCCCGGCCGGCCATCAGGACGCAGGTTGCAGCGGGGCTGCGGCAGGCGGTGCACGAGCGCGGCACCGTCGAGTTGCGCGGCCTGCGCCTGGGCGACGATGCGAAGTTTGCGCTGAACGTGACGATCAAGGCCATGCAAGAGCCGAAGGCGCTGGCGGGTCTGGTGATGATCGTCTTCCGAGACATCGTCGGGCAGCCCCTGGCCAAGCGCAGGCGCGGGCCGGCCGGCAGCGTAATCGACGCGGCAAGCGCCGAAGAACTGCAACGCTGCAAGGATGAGGTCCACGCCTTGCGCCAGGAGATGGGCGCCTCGGCAGAGGAGTTGCAGGCTGCCAATGAAGAGCTGCAATCGACCAATGAAGAACTGCAGTCGGCCAACGAAGAACTGACCACGTCCAAGGAAGAGTCGCAGTCGATGAACGAAGAATTGCAGACGCTCAACGGCGAACTGCAATCCAAGCTCGACGACCTTGCGCTGGCGCAGAGCGACATGCAGAACCTGCTCAACAGCACCGACATCGCCACGCTGTTTTTGGACAGCGCCCTGAACGTGCGGCGCTACACCGACAAGATCACACGCATCATTCAACTTCGTGAGGGCGATATCGGCAGACCCCTGACCGACCTGGCCAGCACGCTGATCTACCCGCAGCTCAATGACGATGCCAAGCAGACCCTGCAAACCTTGACCTTTACCGAAAAGCAGATCGCCACCACCGACGGACTCTGGTTCATGGTCCGCATCAAGCCCTACCGGACGCTGGCCAATGTGATCCAGGGCGTGGTCATCACCTTGATCGACATCACGGCATCCAAAGAACTTGAGTCCCGACTGCGCAAGGCCTAGCCCCTAGCCCCCAGCCCCCAGCCCATTCAGGCGATGAACTGGCCTTGTGCGCGGGTCCACAAACCCACATGACAGGTGTATTTATGTCCCATTCAAGCGATGCTTCCAATGAACGTGCAAACCTGCACCAACGCGCCGTGGCGCAGCTGACCAGCGGTAGCCAGGCGCCACCCAAGCGAGCCAATACGACCCAAGCCTTGACGGTGCTTCACCAGCTGGCGTCATCGCCATCGACGGCCGACGACGCGATCGCCTTGCTGCACGAACTGCAGGTCCATCAGGTCGAACTGGATCTGCAGCAAGAAGAGCTCCTGAGATCGCGGGCCGAGCTCGAAGCGGCGCTGATTCGCCAAACGGCCGTCGTCGAGCGCGCGCCGGTGGGGTGCATGACGGTGGATGCCAGCACCGTGCTGTGCGAGATCAATCTTGCCGGCGCGCGGCTGCTGGGTGCAGCGCCCGGCGCCTTGCTGGGGCGGCCGCTGGCCGGTTTCTTGGCGGCACCCAGCGCCGGCACCTTGCAAGCACTGCTCGCACGGGCACGCGAGGGCCTCGCGCCTGAGACCTTCGAACTGCGGCTGCTGCCTGTGGCGGGCGTGGCTCAGACCGTGTATGCCACTGCCGACAAAGACACCGCGCCGGACAGCTTCTTGCTGGCGTTGATGGCCGGGCCGTCTCCGGTTGCGGGCGTCGTGGCCTAGTTAGGCCACCCAGGACCTCCTTGGCAGCTATCCGGCCCGACGCGGGTCGCGCGGGCTTGCAGGGTATGTGCTGTGGCGCACCGACCCCCGGCGGGCACGCTGGCACGCTTGGGCCTTGCGCTGCTGGATGCAGGCCCTGTCTCGGGGCCCGCCACGCGCCGCAATGCAGGGGCCGCGCATGGCGATCAAAGCGGATGCCAAGGCAGCTACGGCGTCGGCCGAGAGCGGGCAGATCGGTCAGAACATTGCCGCGGTGCACGAGTTCTATACCCAGGAAGAACTAAAGCTCAGCGCCTCGCAGCGCCACGCCGAACGCATCGGCGGCCTTGTCGGGCGGCCCGCCTTCCTGCTCGGCATCCTGCTCTTTGTCTGCTTGTGGATCGCGGTCAACCTGGCCTTGCCGGGCATGGACCGCACAGACTTCGACCCGCCGCCCTTCTTGTGGCTGCAGGGCATCGTCGGGCTTGGCGCGCTGTTGACGGCCAACGTCGTGCTGATCAAGCAGAACCGTGTCGCCAAGCTGGGCGACCAACGCGCCCACCTCGATCTGAAGGTGACCTTGCTGATCGAGCAGAAGACGGCCAAGCTGATCGACCTGATTGAAGAACTGCGGCGTGACCTGCCCAATGTGGAGGACCGCCACGACCCGGGCGCAAGCGTCATGCAGCAGGCGATGAGCCCTGAAAAGGTCTTGGCGGCACTGGGCGAGCAGGTGACCTTGCCCGACGGGTCGACATCAGATGCGTCAACGGCACCGCCTGCGGCAGGTGCCACGGTTGCGGTGAGCGCTCCACCCCCCGCCAGCAGCTGAAGGGCTGGGCGCGCAGGCGCAATCAGCGCACCGGGCCGCCCACCATGTCGGCAGGCCGCACCCAGGCGTCGAAGTCGGCTGCGCTCACCTCACCACTGGCCAGCGCCGCATCGCGCAGCGTGCTGCCGCGTGAATGCGCATCTTTGGCGATGTGCGCCGCCCGGTCGTAGCCGATGTGCGGCGTGAGCGCCGTGACGAGCATGAGCGAGCGCTGCAGCAGATCGTTCATGCGCTCGGTGTCGGCCTCGATGCCCTGCACGCAGTGCATTGCAAAGCTCGTCATCGCGTCGCGCAGCAGCCGGATGCTGTCGAGCACATCCAGCGCGATCAGCGGCTTGTAGACGTTGAGCTCGAACTGGCCCTGGCCGGCCGCAATGCCGATGGCGACGTCGTGGCCCATGACCTGTGCGCACACCATGGCCAGCGCCTCGACCTGCGTCGGGTTGACCTTGCCCGGCATGATCGAGCTGCCGGGCTCGTTCTCTGGCAGGCGCAGCTCACCCAGGCCGGCGCGTGGGCCGCTGCCCATGAGGCGGATGTCGTTGGCGATCTTGTTCAGCGCAATGGCCAGCAAACGCAGCGCCCCGTGCAGGCCCACCAGCGCTTCGTGGCCTGCCATGGCCGCAAACAGGTTGGTGGCCACCGTGAAGGGCGCGCCCAGGCGATCGGCCAGCACCTGGGCCACGCGGCGGCCGAACTCTGGGAGGGTGTTGATGCCGGTGCCGACCGCCGTGCCGCCGATGGCCAGCGCATGCACCGCCGCCAGGCTGTGGCCAAGCGCCGCCTCGGCCAGGCCCAGTTGGGCGGCATACGCGCCAAACTCCTGCCCCAGGGTGACCGGCGTGGCATCTTGCAGGTGGGTGCGGCCCACCTTGAGCGTGTCGGCGAACTTGGCCGCCTTGCCCTCCAGCATCAGCCGCAGGTGGCCCAGCGACTGCAGCAGCGGCCCGCAGGCCAGCACCACCGCCACATGCATGGCCGTGGGGAAGGCGTCGTTGGATGACTGCCCCAGGTTCACGTCGTCGTTGGGATGGACCTCGTGCGCACCCGCCAGGCTGCTGCCGAGCGCCAGGCTGGCCAGGTGGGCCACCACCTCGTTGACGTTCATGTGCGTCTGCGTGCCCGAGCCGGTCTGCCACACGGACAGCGGAAACT
>JANONW010000418.1:0-8955 GCA_031421065.1 Prolixibacteraceae bacterium | reverse complement strand
ATTTGAGGATTGGCGACTTGTGCCTGCACCCAAGCGTGGCGAAGTGGTGCGCCAAATTGGAATTGCATTACGAAAATATAAAGAACCTCTTGGCAAACTGGTCTCCTACGAAATGGGTAAGTCTTATCAGGAAGGTTTGGGCGAAGTACAAGAAATGATTGATATCTGCGATTTTGCAGTTGGCTTATCGCGACAACTGCATGGGTTAACGATGCATTCCGAGCGGCCAAGTCATCGGATGTACGAACAATATCATCCGCTAGGGATTGTTGGAATTATTTCGGCCTTTAATTTTCCGGTTGCAGTTTGGTCATGGAATACCATGCTCGCGTGGGTATGCGGAGATGTTTGTATCTGGAAACCGTCAGAAAAAACTCCGCTCTGTAGCATAGCCTGTCAGAATATCATAAGCAAAGTTTTTGAAAAGAATGGCGTGCCAGAAGGTGTCTCTGGATTAGTTAACGGAGATTTTAAAATTGGTCAGTTAATGGCAGCCAATGAACACATCGCTTTAGTTTCTGCAACTGGCTCCGTTAGAATGGGCAAGGCTGTTGCGAAAACAATTAGCGAAAGATTAGGTCGGTCGTTACTAGAGTTAGGCGGAAACAATGCCATCATTATCACAGAAAATGCGAATCTGGATATGGCCATTCGCGGTGCCGTATTTGGAGCCGTGGGTACGGCTGGCCAACGATGTACTTCTACCCGAAGACTAATTATACATGAAAGTATTTTTGATGAAATGAAAATAAGGTTGAAGAAGGCTTACAGCCAACTGGTCATTGGCAATCCGCTCGATACAGCTAATCATGTAGGCCCCCTTATCGACAAGCTTGCTGTAAAGTCATACATGAAAGCCTTGAAAAAAGTGAAAGAAGAAGGTGGTACTTTTGCCGTTTCTGGTGGCGTATTGAAAGGAAAGGGATATCAATCTGGCTGTTATGTAAAACCTGCCATCGCTGAAGTAAAAAATCACTTCTTGATTGTGCAACAGGAGACCTTCGCCCCTATTTTATATCTTATCAAATACAAAACAATTGACGAGGCTATCGGTTATCAGAATGGAGTTAAACAAGGGCTATCCTCCGCAATCATGACCAGCAACATGCAGGAGATGGAAAAATTTCTCTCCCAAACTGGATCAGACTGTGGCATAGCTAATGTAAATATTGGTACGTCCGGAGCAGAAATAGGTGGTGCTTTTGGTGGCGAAAAAGAGACGGGTGGAGGAAGAGAATCAGGTTCAGATTCCTGGAAGTTGTATATGAGAAGACAAACCAACACCATTAACTTCGGAAATAGTTTGCCCCTGGCGCAGGGTATAAAATTTGATCTTTAAATTCAGTTCAACTCATTTTAGTAGTCAATCCGGTAGTTTGGATTCTATTTAGTATTCACCTATTTTTAATAGCTCAATTTCTAAGACCATGGCGGAAAAAGCATACCGGATCGTAATGTTGATTGATGACAATGAGATTGATAATCTCATCAATCAAAAGATGATAGAGGCGGCCAACATTACAGTGAATATTTTCACGCACACAGGTGCAAAAAGTGCTATCGAATTTCTTAAAAATATCGAGAAAATTGAGGTTGCAGATAAGGTGTTGCCAGATGTCATTTTTCTTGATATCGATATGCCGCTTATGGATGGATTTCAGTTTCTGACTGAGTTTGAGAAGCTTGGAAATGCTGTAAAAAAGAAATGCAAAATAGTGATGCTTACGTCTTCTATTAATCCGCAAGATCTTAGCCGTTCCAAAAAATATCCAAACGTAAAATTATATCTTAACAAACCACTTTCACATGAAAGTCTGTTAAAGCTGGATGTTTAAATTTCCAGATCGGTAAGATTTTCAACAAAAATAGCATCCATACTAATTAACATAGTAGGAGCAAAATAATCCACTTCTATTTCTTTGAATTTCAGTATGAGGGCTGAAATCTTTTTAGGCTTATCTTTTTTCGCTTCGCTAACAGCAATTTTTAATATTTTGAGAAAGATTAATACATTCTCGCATTCATCATCTCCCAATAATCTGATCTGGCGCTGGATGCTGTTGGATAATTGATTGAAGAGTTCAAAATCTCTTAGCATACAATACTGCAATGCCATCACGGCCTTAATTTCCATCTGTGCCAATGGGTATCGCTTCAGGCTCACATCGTTTAGCAATTGGTTAAACCACTTTGCAGCCTCAGCATACTTGCCAACATAATAGCAGGAAAGCGCCCGGTAGGTTACGTAGATGGTGTGTCTGGGAACATCCAATGGATCGGCTTCAAAATCCATGAACATGCTCTCATTTTCAAGGTACAATTCCTTTTCCGTGCCTTGACGTAAATACCGTTTTAGTTTAGATATAAGAAATTGGGCTGAGAATGTATAGGAGTTATAATTCGTGAGAAGGTTAGAAGCCGCATCATTTACTTCTTCAAAGTATTTTTCCGACTGACGATACACTTTGTAATGATTGTAGTATTCAAGTTTTAAAAACTCAAATACAAGATTCATATGATAATAGACGGGGTCAAGTGTATAGGTATCAAAAAATTTCTGGACATGATCAAAAATATCCTCAATCGACTCTCCATCCTGTTGCATATTATCATCTCGCTCAACAAACAATCGATGAAAAATTAGCATGCAACTCTGAAAAACATAGAGGCGATGCGATTCATACAGTCTGGCAACATTCTGCATTTCTTTCATCAGAAGGACAAGTCCAAGCTTTTCAGTTTCATCTGATGTTAACAGATAACTTCCAAATTTTTTGAAATAGTCTGCCAACAAGTCCTCTGATTTGTCCACCGCCAGGGTGTACGCAACATGGCGGTTGTAAAGCTGAGAATAGTTAAAATAGTCGGGGGAGTTTATATGAATCTTTTTAAGAGATTTATAGACAACCGTAAGCTCACTTGCCAAATCATAATCAATCAATTCTTTCTCAAGTTTTCTCAGAGTAGCTATGGAGATGGTCCTTTTTTGAGTAAACAACACCTCGGTCAAACTGGCCACTTTACGCAAAATATCTGTGCGCGGGCTTTCCATTTGCTGCAACAAATGCTCTTCAATCTTTTGATTCAGCCGCGATCTTAGCGTATAGTAGGCGTTGGCATTCACATCCAACTCGATCATAATCTTGCTGTCTGAAAGTTGTCTTTCACGCAAAGCCTTTAGCAGGTAGCCCGACTTATCAGCATTACTTTCCAGCAGTGAGTCATAAATAGCTTTAAAGTCCTTCTCTGAAAGTTGTTTGACTATGTTCTTAAGTTTGGCCATGAGGGACGATTAAAACGTCAAAAGTTACCAAATTTACAAAAGAGTACAAGTAGTCTATGCTCCGACTTCCTTAGAAAAAACCAGATAGTTTTATCGGCACGTCACTCAAAAGCTCGAGCTGAGACTATCTGTTACATCTCCATTTGGTAATTTACTCCTGTTTAGCACGGTTGCAGAATGCTATTTTTTGTCCTTCAATTGTCTATTAACATACCAATTCAATATCTTTAAAGAATTGACCTCACTAAATGAATCGCCTCAAAGCGCTACTGCGAAGTGTGTTTGGGTTCTCGCGCACAGAGAGCAATGCCTTTCTCATTCTTCTTCCATTAATGGCGTTATTGATTTTCTCAGAACCCATTTACCGCTTCTTCATCGTTCAGCGGGAAAATGATTTCTCAAGGGAAAAAATTCTATTGGATAGCCTGACGGGTCAATGGGATTTTCAAAAGAAGCGGGATAGCACGAGCCTGCCACGGCAAGATAAATTTAAGTTCGACCCGAACACGATATCAGAAGATGATTTGCTCGCATTGGGGTTTCCGGGCAATTTAGCACATCGGATTATTAACTATCGGGCTAAAAAAGGAAAGTTCACCATCAAGTCTGACTTAAAGAAAATATATGGAATGGATTCTGCCTTTTATGCAGAGCTGGTTCCTTTTATCAATTTGCCTGATAAAAAAATCTACTTATCCGAAAAAGAGAAAGTTAAAACTGAGACCTATTTAAAACCAGAAGTTCCACTATTTAATCTCAACCTGGCCGATACCGGTCAATTAAAAACCATTTACGGAATCGGGCCTGTGCTTGCCAGTCGCATTGTAGAATATCGAAACAAGCTAGGTGGCTTTATTTCTGCGCAACAATTGACCGAAGTATATGGATTAGATACAGCTGTGATCCACCGGCTTAACAAAAAGTCATTCCTATCCGAAAATTTTACTCCCAACCAGATTAACATTAATCAAGCGGATGAAAAGACTCTGGCCGTTCATCCTTACATCAAATTCAAATTAGCTAAGGCTATCGTCACCTATCGTTTCCAGCATGGTAATTTCAAAATGATTGACGATCTTACCCCTATTCAATCCGTCACACCGGAAACCATAGCTAAACTGAAACCTTATATTACTTTTTAATATCGATAACAAAGGATGTCTGCAAACATCAACGAAATTTTAAAAACCTACACCAGACGCCTGGCAAATCTTTCGAGCAACAACAGAATGTTGTATTTGCCAAGAATCGCCTCCGATCAGTTTCTTGATGTGCATGAACTCAGTCAACTTAACAAGGAAAAATCTTTTGAAATTATTGAAGCCTTAATCCGTGGCTCAAAAAAAATACTCTGCCCCCTGGTTGATAGCCGAATGGAGGCGAGTAATGAGGCCAGCAAAAAACTAAAAAAACTATTGCGTCATGATCGATTTCTATTTGAAGAGCGTGGCGCTAAAGATTTACATATTGGTTGGCCTTTTGTAAGGGGAAAATTTTCAGATGGCTCTTTAATACGTTGCCCACTTCTGTTCTTCCCTGTAGAATTGGTTGTTGAAAGTGAGCAATGGGTTATTCGTATGCGCGATGATAATAACATCTCTTTCAATAAATCTTTTCTATTGGCCTACTCTCTGTACAATAAAGTAAAGGCTGATGAAGCTTTGCTGGAAGAAGATTTTGAGGAATTTGACGATGACAGCAATCTGTTCAGAACTTCTCTCTATCACCTTTTACAAAGCAGCTCTCTTGATATTAACTTCAATGCTGATAACTATCGCGATGAGTTAACTTTTTTTACCAACTATAAAAAAGAAGAATTTGATGAGCAACATGGAAACGGGCAACTAAAACTATTTCCGGAAGCTGTGCTTGGTATTTTTCCACAAGCAGGCTCGGCTCTTGTGCCTGATTACCTTGACATCATTGACCAAAATAAGATTTCAAGCTTCGAAGAGTTCTTTGCAAAACGAAGTAATGCTCAACAAGGCGCAGACTTCAACACAAAAAATATCAATTTTAGTTCGAAGGTAAAAGAAGAAAAAATATTAACTGGTCTCTCATTGGATGCATGGCAGGAGAACGCATTGAAAGCAACAAAGCTCGGGCACTCTCTCGTTGTACAAGGCCCACCCGGAACAGGCAAATCTCATTTAATCTGTAACCTGATCTCTGATAGCATCGCCTCCGGTAAAAGTGTTTTGGTAGTGTGTCAGAAACGGGCCGCACTAGATGTGGTTTATCAACGCTTAAAACAACAAGGTCTTTCCGATTTCCTGGCGCTGGTGCATGATTTTAAAAACGATCGAAAAGAAATTTATCAAAAGGCTGCTGCGCAAATTGAACGGGTAAACGAATACAAAATTCGAAACAACGGTTTGGACACTATCCAACTGGAGCGAAAGTTTTTTCATGCTTCAAGACGAATTGATCAAATCACCGAAGAGCTGGAGGAATTTAAAACTGCACTATTTGACGAACAGGAATGTGGCATCAGCGTGAAAGAATTATATCTACGCTCGAAGCCTGGAGATGATACGATTAGTTTGAAACAAGAATATCAGCATTTCAAAATCGAAACGATGAGCGAATTCCTGCGCAAGCTTCGCACGTATACGCACTACGCTTTGAATTTTGAGATGGCCGAATATCAACTGCATAACCGAAAATCATTTGCCGAATTTACCTCGGCAGATTTAAAATCATTAAAAACAATTCTGGATGAAATTCCTGTGGTGCTAAAAAAACTTTCGGTAGAGTTATTAACAATCTCCAGTTCTGCACCAGACTGGCAACAAGGTGAAGCTCTTCTTGAAAAAGAATCGGACATCAAAGAAGTGTTTAGACTGTTATGTAAAAAGGGTACTTACGATTACTTTAAAAGAATGTGCGAAGAAGACGATGAAGAGACAAGCGAGTTATGGTTGTCTAATATCAAAAGAGTGGTAGGCGATTGTTTCGTAGACGAAGGACCGGAGGTGAGCACTCCAACCCATCAATTGGGCACCTTTCAAAAAATATTAAGCCGAAGTATGAAAGCCAGAAAAAGTATTATCGGCCTGGTGCGATGGGAATTGTTTTCTGAGGACAAGTATTTAATAAAACGTATTCTGGTAAACAATGGCCTTACAAGTAATAAGTCAGGTTTCAAGACGCTGGAACGAAAGCTTGACAGCCGTCTCAACTTGGAACACAACTTATCTAAACTAAAAACAAAAGCATGGTTGCTGGATTTTCCGGAGGAGTATAGTCAGCAAAAAATTGATGTTTGGTTTGATAACCAGATAGAAGCCCTTAAAGCTAAACTTAGCTATGGCTCCGTACGTGGAATAAAAAGCTTTGTTGACCCAAAGAATTTATCGGAAAAAGAGTTTAAAGAAAAACTGGAACAGCTTTATCATCAGCTCTCTTTATTCATTCCACAAAAACAAAAATGGTTAAGTCATTTCAGTGCAACCCAAATCGATCAACTTACTGCAGATCCTGTTCAGGCAGAATCGCTAAAAGCTTTGCTGTCGCAAGACTTTGACGGCCTTTGTGAATACGATCGGCTAAAGACAAACCTTAGCACAGAAGAACAAAGTATAATTAACAAGCTTCAGGAAAAAACGGGTACATGGAATTTTGAAGCTGCACAGTCTTTATTTGTCAATAGTCTTTTTCATGCCTGGATTGATCACATCGAAACAAAGCATCCGGTGTTGCGTATTGTTTCGTCAGGCAAACTTGGTTTGCTGGAAAATGAACTTCGCGAACTGATTGCTGAAAAACAGCAGCTAAGCGGAGAAACCATTTTACTGCGCGCACGGGAGCGTGTTGTAGAAGACCTTGAGTTTAACCGCTTGAACAATCGTGTTACCTATCGCGACCTTCAGCATCAGGTAACGAAGAAGAAAAAAATATGGCCCATACGCAAAGTGGTAGCAGAATTTGAAGATGAATTATTTCGCATACTGCCTTGCTGGCTTGCCTCGCCTGAATCCGTGTCAGCCATTTTTCCGATGAAGGAAATGTTCGACCTTGTTATTTTCGATGAGGCCTCCCAATGCTTTGCCGAACGCGGCATTCCTGCTATGTATCGTGGGAAGCAACTTCTAGTGGCAGGAGACAGCAAGCAACTTCGCCCCAGCGATATTTATCAAATACGCTGGCAGGAAGAAGACATGGAAGATCCTGATCTGGAAATTGACTCTCTTCTCGAACTTAGTGAAAGGTATTTATTACCTGTGCAATTGAATGGTCATTACCGCAGTAAGTCACCAGCTCTCATCGATTTCTCCAACCATCATTTCTATGGTGGTCATCTTAATCTATTGCCAGATGCTACCCTGCTGAACAACCATGAGCCACCTATCGAATATATAAAAGCCAGCGGTGTTTGGGAAAATAATTCCAATGTGGCCGAGGCTGAAAAAATTGCAGAGCTGGTTCTAAACATTACGATGAAGCATCCCGAAAAAGAAATTGGGATTGTCAGTTTTAATGCACCACAGCAAAATCTTGTATTGGATAAGCTTGAAGAAAAATTCGCACAGCACGCTCAACCTTTTCCTGATACACTTTTTGTGAAGAACCTTGAAAATGTTCAGGGAGATGAAAAAGATATCATCATCTTTTCTATCGGTTATGCACCGGATGCAAAAGGAAAAATCAACATGCAGTTTGGAAGCCTGAATATGGCCGGTGGTGAAAACCGTTTGAATGTGGCCATCACGCGTGCCAGAGAAAAAATTTATATCGTCACCAGCATTTGGCCCGAAGAGCTTCGTGTAGAAGAAACAAAAAACCTGGGGCCTAAACTTTTAAAAAAGTACCTGGAGTATGCAAAGGAAGTATCAGAGCAAAGAGGAAAGCTCCTTGCTTTGAAAAAAGCAAAACACAATCCGGATTGGTATCTGAAGACTAAAATAAAAGAGCAAGCCAATTTTGAAAACGCTGAACTACAAACAGGCTCCTTAGCATTTGCTGATCTGGTGTTGAAGAAGGAAAGTCAGTTCTACGGTCTTATCCAAACCGATGACGACTTATACTACCAAAGTATATCTGTCAAAGATTCGCATGCTTTGATTCCGCAATTACTCGAAAAGAAAAATTGGAAGCACACGATGGTCTATAGCCGATCCTATTGGCTGGATCAAGATAAATTCTTTAATGAAGTAGCCAAGTTTGTAACGCAGTGATTGAACTGGTAATCAGTACCGAACTAGTCGGTTACAAAAAAAAATCTATTTCATAATAAAGCCAAGTGCCTTCAATTCATCTTCTGTAAGGCTAAGAACATTTACATCGAGCTTGATAGGCGTTAAGGGTGTGTCGGTTGAATCCGTTTCAACTAACGCTATCGCATCCACCACATCCATTCCTTTAAACACTTTTCCGAATATCATGTAGTCGCCATCAAGCCGTGGGAGGCCTTCTTTGTTTTGAACAATGTACAACTGACAACCTGCTGATAATTTTTCGGGGTTATCATCACGCCCTGTTCCGACAGCTCCATATACATGCCGGATGCTATCGTTAAATTCCGGCTTTAATAAATAAGGTGAATCAGAAAAACCTTCCTTCGTATCAGGGCAGCCGCCCTGGATTACAAAATTATTTATGACTCTATTGAAAGTAAGCGAATCCCAGTAACCCTCGTTGGCGAGTTTTATAAAACTGGCTTTATGATTTGG
>JANONW010000417.1:0-8637 GCA_031421065.1 Prolixibacteraceae bacterium | reverse complement strand
ACGCTAAAATAAAAGCTTTCCGAGCTACTCAGAGAGGAGTCACTGACATCCCATTTTTCTTGTTCCGTCTATCTAATATTTATGCTTAACAAACATTCCCCCACAACAATATCAACTGATCCGATGTTTCCGTCCAGGTTTTTAATTCCTGAAGTTCTGCTTCAGTGCAATTTCCGTTCAGGAAACGGGCAATCAGATTTTCTATGTATTCTCTATCCTTCATTCTGTTTTTGGCATTTAATACTAACAACACAACTGAAGGAGAAAAACTACGTCAGAAAAATTACATTTTTTTAACTTTTATTTCACACCACCTCTAAAACAATTAAAATACAACAAAATAAAAAATGATTTCTGCAACATCTTTTCTTTTAAAGTTGAAAGAGCCCTGAAAATCCGGGTTTCAACTGTGCGTACCGGGATATTGAGTTTTTCTGCTATTTCGTGATTTTTTAATCCTTCGAAACGGCTTAGCAGAATTATTTCTTTGTAGATATCCGGTAATGAATCAATGGCATCGTTAATTTGTTTCAGGATTTCCTGTTCAATCAACGATCGTTCGCCTGACTGATAATGGACAGCCTCCATCTGTAAAAGTTGCAGGGAGATTTCATTTTCGAACTTCTTCACAATTTTCAAATGCTTTAAATAATTCAGGCAACTGTTTTTTACTGCGCTAAAAAGGTAAGCCTTCACCAATTCCTCGTCCTGCTTGTATTTTCCGTTTTCCCAAATTGCGATAAAGATGTTTTGAACAATATCCATGGCCTCGCTTTCACTTTCAACATATTTCAGTGAAAAAAGTAAAAGGCGCCTGTGATATTTACGAAACAGGAAATCGAAATCGTTCATCTTAATTTGAAAAATGGAATTGTAAAGTAATAATAATAATTTCATAACTTGCAGGTTTGGGAAAAATTATCATCTGGCATTGGCGGAAATTATTTTGTCTATGCCGACAAGGACATGGAAATCACAGTTACTGTTAAAAACACGAATGGGAACCTTCCGTTAGGAGAGTTCCCATTCACTTTCAGTTAACCCGAAGGTTTTCCTCAGTGCCAGACTACGGTTATTACAACTGGCTGATCAATCCGGCTTTTCAGCCTTTTCTCCCAGCCTTGAACCTTTCGATAATGCCTGTTACAGCATAAACTTCCGGTTGTCAGTTCGATTGTTTCTTTCGACACAATCTTCACGGACAAAGTTTCAGACATATTGAAAGCAAGCTTTCTGTCCAAACTTCAGCCCTTCCTGAATGCAGATCCGAAGATCCGGATGATCAGGTTTTAAATCCGGTTAAAAATTCAATTCCATCTCCATTCGTTCTGAGCAGCCTTTTATCGCTCGTCTGATGAAATAAAAATACAACATCAGGAGCATATAAGTCAAGCATTTTGAAGGTTTAATACAAACCGGGTATCATTCGATATTATCAACAATTGTTGATAAATTTTTCAGGGTCACAATTACCACCAACATTACATTTCAGGATTAATAAGCATAATTTTTTGAAGGATATTAACAAAAATGGCAATCAAATAAATGGCAATATTTAGTCAATTTTGCTGCTTTGAAAGATATAAAACCAACAAATTTTCAATTTGTGCAAACGCTAAAACGGCGACTAAATGATATTTCAAAAGAAACTGATGAAGAGTAAAATATTCAGGAAGGTGACGATGCTGCCAATTACAAGCATCAAAACAGTGGTAGATTTTGTATTGACATACTTTCCCATCACCTCTTTTGAAGAGGTAAGGTAAATCTGTAAAAAAATGGTAAATGGAAGTTGTATGCTAAGAATCATTTGAGACAGGATGAGTGCCCTAAACGGATTACCGATGACAAAAATGAGCAACATCGCAGTAATCAGCGATAATGCGATTCCCAACCTGCTGTGGTTATCGTTAATGTCATAAGGTTCGCTAAATAAACCGGAAAAAATACTTCCACCGGCCATTCCTGAAGTAATTGTGCTGGCAATTCCGGCGAAAAGCAAAGCAATGGCAAACACCACACCGGCATTGTTGCCCAGCAATGGCCCCAGCATCGATTGGGCCTGCTGCAATTCATCAACTTTTACGCCCTTCGCGAAAAAAGTTGCAGCAGCCAGAATGATCATTGAACTGTTAATAGCCCAGCCGATCAACATAGAAACCAGTGTGTCAACAAATTCGTAATCAAGCTGCTTTTTTATTACTGCATCATCCTCGAGGTTCCACTGCCGGCTTTGAATAATTTCAGAATGCAAAAAAAGATTGTGAGGCATCACCACTGCTCCCAAAACACTCATAATAATCAAAATGGAACCCTGGGGAATGGATGGGACTACCCAGGAAATGCCAGCCTGAACCCAATCAATTTCAACCAGACTCAGTTCGTACAGGAACGACAAGCCAATAATAGACACAAATGCGATAATTATTTTTTCGATGAGTGCGTACGAATTGGTAAACAACATTACGCCAACAAAAATTACCACCAAGATTGCCCCGGCCGGAATCGGAATCCCGAAAAGCATCTGAAGTGCAATTGCACCTCCCAAAATTTCGGCCAGGGAAGTTGACACAGAAGCCAGCATCGCAGTTCCGAGAATTGATCGTGAAATCCATGGACGGGTATGCTTGGTGGCAGCTTCTGACAAACATAACCCTGTTGCAATACCAAGATGAGCAACATTGTGCTGAAGAATGATCAGCATGATGGTTGATAAAGTTACCATCCAAAGCAAGGTAAATCCAAATTCGGCCCCGGCAGCAATGTTCGAAGCCCAATTGCCGGGATCAATAAAACCAACGGTAACAAGTAAGCCCGGGCCGATGTATTTTAATATTTTTAAAGCGCCAAAGGTTGGCTTATGATTTTTGTTATCCAGCTTTTTTAGAAAAGAGAACATATTCTATCCATGGATTAAAAATAACGGCCTATCATTGGGTGATCCACAATCATCTTTTTCAACTTTAACGGATCAATTGTGCCTTGCTGACGGTAAACAATCTTTCCTCCCGGCTCAACCAGTAAAGTATAAGGAAGCGCTCCTTTCCAATTCGGATCAACTGCTTCAATTAACTGGTAAATATTGCTGCCGGAGAAAATATAGTTTTTGTTTGATGCTTCCTGTTCTTTCAGAAAAGACAGTGCTTTCTCTTTTCGTTCAGATTTATCTGTGCTGACAGTTACAAGTTCAAAGTCACGTCCACGATACATCCGGTCTATAATTACATTTACCTGTAAGAACAGCATCAATTGTTTTTCGTAAATCTTCGCCGTTGGCGGTTCCCGGTTTCTCATATTGGTCGATATGCCCCTCGTATTGCAGCTTGCGCGCCGAATCGAATACAAAAGCATGAGGGGTTGCAACAGGTCCATACGCGAGAGCTGTCTTTTGATCGTCACCATCATACAGGTAAGGGAAATTATACTTTTTATCCCTGTGCCTGATTTTCATATCTTCGAAGGTATCGCCCAAATCGGAATAACCCAATTCAGACAGGCTCACCGCCTGATTGCTGTTGGAAGAAATCATCACAACTTCAACTCCTTTGGATTTATAGTCGGAGGTAATTGAAATCAATCGGTCTTCATAAGCCTGAGCGGTCGGACAATGATTTGCCCCAAAAATGACAACCAGTAATTTTGCCTTTGAGAAGGAGCTTAAACTGTACATTTTGCCATCCGTCCCTTTGAGGTTAAAACCGGGAGCCGGCTGACCAATTCCAAGAGTTTCAGGCTCTTTGTGATCGTTTTGTGCATATAAAAACACTGATGTGCAAAACAAGATTAAAGACAAAACCAAGCGATTTGTTCCCATAATATTTGTTTTTCAGGTTAAAAGCTAAAGATATTTGTAACTGCTCATTAGTTGCGCAACTAAATAGTGAAATTTAACTTATGCAGGATTTGAATTTCTTCTGTCGGGCCTTTTCCCCGAAGAATAGTTTCTTTTCCCCTGCGGACGGCCACCATTTCGCTGTGGACGAACTTTATAAACCGGCCCTTCGCCCAGTTCCGGTGGCACTGGAATCTTCAGGACTTCCATTTCAATAAGCTTTTCAATCCGGTCAAATTTTTCCATGTCCATTTCATTGATCAGACTGATGGCAATACCGGTTTTGTCGGCGCGGGCGGTTCTGCCAACACGATGTACATAATCTTCAGCCGATCCTGGCACATCAAAATTAATGATGAGATTGATGTCCTTTATATCAATTCCGCGACTTAAAACATCGGTGGCAACCAACACACGGGTACGTTTCGACCGGAAACGCATCACTACGTCTTCCCGCTCCTTCTGTTCCAGATCTGATGAAATCCCTTCAACAACATTTCCGGCACGTTTCAGGTTTTTCACAATTTCATTCACCTTTCGCTTGGTTGAACTAAATACCAGGATACTGTCCAAATCAGGTTTGTTCGAGATCAAACTGTTGATAACAGCAATTTTCTGGTTTTCGTGAACTACATACGCAGCCTGTAAAACGCCTTCAGCAGGTTTGGAAATGGAAGTACTGAATTCTACCGGATTCCTTAATATTTTTGAAGCAAGTTCCCTGATCTTCTGTGGCATTGTTGCAGAGAACATCAATGTTTGCCTGTCTTCAGGAACATAACTGAGAATGCGCATGATATCGTCATAAAAACCAATATCGAGCATACGATCGGCTTCATCGAGCACAACATGTTTGATCTTATCAAATTGCACATAGCCCAGGTTCAGGTGCGAAATCAATTTCCCCGGAGTAGCAACTATGATGTTGGTCCCCTTTGTCAGCGCTTTACATTCAGCATCCCAATCAGAACCATCACGTCCGCCATAAACAGTTACCGAATTGATGTTCAGAAAATAGGAGAAACCCTGAATTTGTTGATTAATCTGTATGGCAAGTTCGCGGGTCGGAACAATAATAAGCGTACTTAAATCATGGTTGTCTTCTACTGCAAGGTGATCAAGAATTGGTAATACAAAAGCTGCTGTTTTGCCAGTTCCTGTTTGAGCACAGGCAAGAATATCTTTACCTTCCAGAATTGGTGGGATTGTAAGCTCTTGAATGTCAGAAGCTTTTTCGTAACCCATGTACGAAATAGCTTCCAGAATTTTATCGTTCAACCCAAATTCATCAAATGTCATATTGTCCAATTTGTATTAATTCATTCTATTTTGCAATAGAAGCTCAAAAGTACAAAAACTTTGGCAACAAAAATTCAGGTATTATTACGCTAAAAACAATTCAATTTGTATTTTTGTGCCTCTTTAAAAATAAGATAAACAAAACTATCACTAAAAATATTCTGATATGGGAAGAGCATTCGAATACCGAAGAGCAACCAAAGAGAAACGTTGGGATAAAATGTCGCGTACATTTCCCAAATTAGGAAAAGCCATTACTGTTGCTGCCCGTGAGGGGGTGCCGGATCCGGATATGAATTCAAAACTTCGTACTGCAATACAAAATGCGAAGGCACAAAATATGCCGAAAGACAACATTGATGCTGCCATTAAACGTGCTTCAGGAAAGGGTGCTGAAAATTTTGTGGAAATTAACTACGAAGGGAAAGGCCCTCATGGAGTATTGATTTTTATTGAATGTGCAACTGATAATCCAACCCGGACTGTTGCAAACGTAAAAATGTATTTCAATAAATCCGGAGGTGCATTGGTACCAACAGGTTCGCTCGAATTCATGTTTTCGCGCAAGGCTGTTTTTGAATTTCAGAAAAAAGATGGGATGAACATCGAAGATCTCGAACTGGAATTAATTGATGCCGGACTGGAAGATATTGAAGAAAACGAAGGAACTATTTACGCATCAGGAGATTATACCAATTTTGGAACCTTGTCACATGCACTCGAGTCGTTAAAGATTGACGTGACAAAAGCAAGCTTACAGCGAATTCCGAACACTCCGGTTGAGTTTACCGAAGAACAATTGGTTGACATCGAAAAACTGATCGACAAAATTGAAGATGACGATGACATACAATCAGTATTCACGAATATTGCCTAAAAAATGCGTTGATGAGCAAACGTGAACTCAGGAAATATCTGAAAGACTTAACCAAAGAGCAACTTGAAGATCAAATAATTGACTTGTACAGCCGATTCGGAAATGTTAAGGAATATTATGATTTCGCGTTCAATCCCAACGAAAACAAACTGACCGAACAATGCCGCTTTCAGATTAGCAAAGAATACTACCCCATTGGCATCCGAAAAGCAAAAATGCGGCGATCGGTCGCACAAAAATGGATTAAAAAACTGATTTCGCTGGATGCTGATGTTTCGTTGCTGGCCGATGTCATGTTTTTCAATATCGAAATCGCCCAAACATTTGCAAGTGAACACATTATCCGTCAGGAGTCATTCTTTACCAGCATGTACAAATCGTTCGATGAAGCACTCCGGTATGTTTCTGAAAAAGGAATTTTAACTGAATTTAAAGGACGGATAGAAAAAATTGCCGGAGATGCTTGGGATCAGAAATGGCCAAACAGAAATGCTTTTGAAGACATTGCTGATATGTACCTTCAGTAACCTGATTCCAAAAACCTTATCATTTCAACAATACTTTCCTGATTTTCATATTTCACATCGTGCTTTTTCAGGTATGACTTTAATGAATTCTCCTTTTCACAAAACAATTTCGACAACTGCCTGACGCTTAAAAACTTATTCACTTTTCCATCCTTTTTCAGCCAATAATCGATAAATGGCTTGGTCTCATAGCCTTCAGGCAATTTCAGTTCGTAAACCTGACCGCCCGAAAAATACGACGAATAAGTAGTAGTAGCCGAAGTTTGGGAAGTGCCTCCGTAAGCCGCAGGTTTGCCCGGATCTTTCACATTGCATTTGTGCCCAGCGTACAATGCATGCTTTGACTGATAAACAATCTCGACAAATTTATTGTTCAGCGGAAAGAATTTTCGGCCTTGTATATAAACTGTATCCACCTGCTCCAATTGACCAAGTGCCAGTTTTATGCCTTTATTGTCAAAAATCATTTCTTCTGTCAACGAATTATAATTTAGCAAGGCCTCATTTTTTACGCCAGTTTTCATTAAAACAACCCCTTGGGTAAATGCAGGAAAAAGGTAATGCGACAATTCCATAACTTTTACCTGAGAATGGCTTGTAGCAACAAAAACACTCATAATCAGCAAGTAAAAAACTCGTTTCATAGCAAAAAGCTCTTTGTTTAATGATGATTTAGAAAACCCAAAAATTATATGAAATTCAAAGTTATAATTAGTTTGAAATTATTCCTGAATTTAGGGAGTAGGTTTTAAGATTTTTTTTAGTTTTGCACACACACAATTTGAATGCCCAGATGGTGAAATTGGTAGACACGCCAGCTTGAGGGGCTGGTGCCGGTTCCGGTGTGCAAGTTCGAGTCTTGTTCTGGGCACTTTCTAATTACAAAAATCCCTGAAAATTAACATTTTTAGGGATTTTTTGGTTTTATTTATTCCACAGGCCAACTGCTCTAATATTCACCAATTATGTTTTTTAGCACGGATGTTCGTAATTGCTTTTTTGAAAAGATTCTTCGTGTTTTTTGCCCATTGGGTTGATTCAAGTTCTATCAGGTAATTTAAATCCCTCAATAAATGGGGGTTACCGATGAATTTGTTGTACGGTTTCATGAAAATGTATCGCCAAAAGAGATAGATAAGCTACATAAGAAGAATGAGGTTTAAGTTGTAAAGACAGCAGATATTTACCAACTGCTAAAAGTACCGACAGGTTCTGATGCTTTAGAGATAGCAAACAAATACCAAGAAAGTGGATTGACACGTTTTAGTCATCCCAACTTTATTTGCGATGTGGTAACGTATCAGGCATTCCCAAACGACCCCTACTTTGCCAACCAGTTTTCCCTGCATAATACAGGGCAGGTTTTCACCGATGGGCACTTTGGAGCTGTAGATGCCGATATTGATGCCCCAGAGGTTTGGGCTATCACACGGGGTGCTGACAACATTATTGTTGCCGTTATAGACGAAGGCATTACTCCAAATCACCCTGATTTGCCCAATGCACGGCAGGTTCGTATAAATGGCAGTAATTTTGGTGCAAATGGAAATCTAAATGATCCTTCACCCATTGGAAATGCGAATCACGGGGACGCCTGTGCAGGGATAATTGCAGCCACACAGAATAATAATGAGGGAATTACCGGTATTGCCCCCAATTTCAGAATTATGCCAATCCGTGTAACATATTCTCCCAATTCTTCCACACCACAACAGTTTGCCGCCGCAATTAATTTTGCACAACGAAATGGGGCGCATATTATTTCAAATAGTTGGGGGTATGGGTGGGGTGGATTATTATTGCGGATGGATACACCAAACAAATCAGCCACCGCAAAGAAAAAACATTGTGCTGTTCAGATATTATTGAATCAACCTTTGGAAGGTATAAAAATGAATTGTCTAAAAACCCAATGAGTGGCATAACTGATTTGTGCTGATAATCCCGGCCCTTACATTAAGCCTGTCTGACAGTGCGGTAAACGCTGCTATTTCTAATTGTAAAGTAAAAGATATCGAAGTGTGGGGAAAAAATAACCTGTGCAACTCACTGTTAGCAAAGAGAAACATGGTGTTTCAAAATTAAATGGGGGGAATTAAAAA
>JANONW010000416.1:0-31345 GCA_031421065.1 Prolixibacteraceae bacterium | reverse complement strand
TTTTTAATTCCCCCCATTTAATTTTGAAACACCATGTTTCTCTTTGCTAACAGTGAGTTGCACAGGTTATTTTTTCCCCACACTTCGATATCTTTTACTTTACAATTAGAAATAGCAGCGTTTACCGCACTGTCAGACAGGTTTAATGTAAGGGCCGGGATTATCAGCACAAATCATTCTCCAGCCTTCGTTCTTTGGCACGTGTTTCCCATTCAATGTTGGCCATATTATATCGTTCTTAATTATTACGCTACAAGCTTACAAAATATAAATTAAATAATATCAAATGGAACGATAAATATTAAGGCATATTTGAGTTTTAATTTATCCCAGCATAAGGGTTTTCCCATCGAATGCAATGGTCCCTATGGGGCTGGCTTTTGACCCATCAATGAGCGATTGGGTGTAAACCCTGAAAGATGGCCCTAATTCTTCACTGTCCCGTGCTCCTGACCGGAATTAACATTTACTTGTGTTCAGTTATTAATTTTTCAGAATTATTATGAGGAACAATAACTCTTTTTTTCAGAACAAAATGAGGATAAGTTAACATGGATATCGAAATCGGGCTGTTGTAACTATTTCGTTTCTTACTATATTTGGCCATCTGAAAACAAATTCAGAAAAGCACTAAATTTTATTGCATGAATTGGGTTAAAAAACTGTATGACTGGGTGCTGGCCTGGGCTGAATCGCCTTACGGACCGATTGCGCTTTTTATATTAGCATTTATCGAATCAATTTTTTTCCCAATACCACCGGATATCTTGCTGATTGCATTGGCACTCGGGAATTCTAAAAAGTCATTCCGGCTTGCATTAAATTGTTCAGTTGGTTCGGTACTTGGAGCAACAATTGGATATGCTTTGGGACATTATGCCTGGGTTGCTTCTTCTGGCGAATTTACAGGTTTCGCCAATTTCTTCTTTCACAATATACCTGGGTTTACCGTTGAAATGTACGGAAGAATTGCATTGTTGTTTGAGAAATGGAATTTTTGGGTCATATTCACTGCCGGCTTCACTCCAATTCCTTACAAAGTTTTCACCATTACTGCCGGTGTTTTTCAGATCAATTTTTTCATGTTTATCATCGCATCAATTATCAGCCGTAGTGCCCGTTTTTTTCTTGTAGCCTGGCTGATATGGAAATACGGTCCAAATATCAAGGGTTTTATCGATAAATATTTTAACTGGCTTGCACTTGGTTTTACTGTTTGCCTGATTGGTGGATTTGTGCTGATAAAGTATCTTTTCTGACGAGAGGCTGATTGATTGAATACAAAAAAGAGTTGTTACGAATAGACCGGAACAACTCTTTTTAATTTCAATATAAACCTAAACCTTATTCCATGATACCAAAGCTAATTGGAATGATCAGTTTAAAGCTGAAATTCCGGCCCATGTTGAAAATGCCGTTTCTTCCGGTTGCATTGTTCGTTTCAGCATATTTCAGCCGGCTCAGGTGGCTTTGGTAGGCTACATCAGTAATGTTATTGGCAGAAACATACAACGAAAACCTGGTTTTATCTCTCCAAACAACTTCAGCTCCCGCTCCCAAATTCAATAGTAAATAGCCTGGCGTTGCGGTTTCTGTTCCGTATGCTGCAAAATAATTGTTTTGTCTGGCATACCAATCGGTTCCAACTTTTAAATACAGGTTTTCAAAATACCCGGACAAGTTTCCAAACTCAGCTTTTATAACTGAAGCCCAGTGAAATGGCGGCGCTAATGGCAAATAGCGCGACGAATCTGGTTGGTTCTGAAGTGTTGCGTGTACAAATGAAACCGAATTTTCGATGTGAAGCCAATCGAGCGGATGCGGGTGAATATCGAGTGTAAGTTCACCGCCTTTCAGGTTTGCTTTTCCTGAAGTAAAGGGAAAAACCGGCATATCGTCTATTAACAACTGATTGCCATTGGTATCGGTTTGCTTTCGGCTGTAAATAAAATGGTTGACCGAATTGCTGAACAGGTTGAGTTCGGCTGCAATATGTTGGGTATTTAATCCGGCAGTTACATCAAATTGAAGGCTCGTTTCTGCTTTTAGATTTGGATTGCCTATTTCGTAGCGCAAAGTTCCTTCATGCACACCGTTTGATCCCAATTCGCTGATGTTCGGCGCTCTGAAACCACGTGCCACATTCAGCTTTGTGTAAACAGACTTACTGATTTGCCAGCTCGCACCGAGGCTTCCGGAAAAACCGCTAAAGTTTTGGTCGAAGGCTGCAAAACGTTCTGAAGCGCCAGTGGTTCCTTCACTAACAATTTCGCCATTTTCATTCAAAAAAAGTGATTCCACTTGCTGCGAGCGCTGGTCGGCACGAAGCCCTCCAACGAAATCGAATTTCCCAGCTGTTTTTTTCATGATTCCGAAAAAACCTGCATCAAAAAGCGCGTAGGCGGGTACAAGGAATTCTTCACCTTTATTTTCAGATTGTTGCCACATTCCGTTAACTCCGACCGACAGGTTATAATTGTTTATTTCAGGAAAAGCATACCGCAAATTGTAGTTTAGGGTATTCAGTAAAAAGTATAGTTCATATTCATCTGGATTGGCAGTGTTTCCAAATTCTTTACGGTGGTTTTGTTGAAACCCGAGCGATGCTTTCAGGTTGCCTTGACCCAGATAAATACTATTGTCGATCAAAGCTTTGTAATGAAATATTTGCTGATAGGGTATTTCGGGAATATAAGATTTATAATCGGTTGAACTGATCGGAACCATTGATTTACCATTGGGTGACTGTTTTATAAATTCACCTGTTATGCTGTCGCGCTCGCCTTCCACGATTCCCGGCTTCAGTTGGTAAGTGCTTAAATGCAGGTGCGAAAAGCCCCATGCCCTGTTGATCCCCAAAATTCCGCTGAGTGCATTTTCCCTGAAACCGGAGTTGTAAACAGGCCCGTCGTATTTGTTTTTATAGGTATGTGCCCTTTTATCGCTTGCCCGAAGGTTCCAAACGAAGCCGTTTTTATTGCCGGTCAGGTTCACTGAGTTCCCTGCCAGCCCATTGTTTGTCTGGAAGTTGGTCAATAATTGTCCGCTGATGGTTCCTTCCGGAAGAAAGGGTGCTGATAAAAGGTTGATCACCCCGGCCATCGCATCCGAACCATAAGCAAGACTGGCCGGGCCTTTCAGAATTTCAATTTTGCTTACTGAAAACTCATCGATTTCGATGCCATGTTCATCGCCCCATTGTTGCCCTTCCTGTCGGATTCCATCGTTCACCACCACCACACGGTTGTAACCAAGACCTCGAATAACTGGTTTCGAGATACCAACGCCGGTAGTTATCTGTGAAATTCCTGGCTCGGAAGCCAGCGCATCGATGATATTGGACGATTGATTTTCGATCAGATTTGCCATTGGAATGGTTGTGACTGGCACCGGGGCACGAGTTTTCTCAGTTCCACCAGCCTGACCAGTTACCACAACTTCACTAATTTCGGTAATGGTCGGTTCAAGTGCGAAGTCCATCCTGCTGATCAGTTTTAAATCAATGCTCAACACGATCAATTTATAGCCGGTAGAACTTACCTGAACCAATAGTTTAGCCGATGGTAGCCGGTTGATGATATATGTCCCATCCGATTTACTACCTGTTCCGGTTTTTAGGTCAGGAAAATAAATAGAAACGCCCGGCAAAGATTCCCCTGTATTCCGGTCGGTGATGGTCCCGCTTAAATTTGATTCTGGAATTGTATTTGTAGGTTCGATGGCCATTACTGCAATTGATGTTAACAGTAAAAGCCAACTCATTGTGTATCTTATCATGGGTTGAATTTTAAGAATATAGCGATTATGTCAAATGGCATTTAAAGCTTCAGGAAAATATTTTATTCAGAAAATCAGGAAACAGGGGGTGCCCTAAGTGAAAAATAGAAAAGTTGATACGGGTATATGATTTCAAGAGCAGGAAAGTCAATATCCTGAATTTTGGGCAAAGTAACCTGCAATCGTGTGGGAGAAGTTTCGATGAAACTGACGAATTCGAAGTCACAAACCGGACAAAGTTCTTCAGTCGTGTCAACCGATATCCCATGATCATGATTGCAACAAACATGTTCATTGTGATGAACATGCGACGATTTGACCATTTGCGGATACCCAAGAAGTAGCAAATGAATCAGGATCAGAAAGGACAGTTTATTTTGTTTGAACATCAGTTTTTGTGCGATAATTCTTGATGGTAAAACGCAAAAATACCATTAATGTTTTAAAATCAGATAGGTTTAATTTTTCTGAATTACCGTTTAGAAATCAATAGGAAAGCCCAAATGATAATTCAAAATTATTATTTGCCGAATGGCTGGAGTGATAAAATAGCTTGTGGAATTTTATACATTTACGAAGTTGATTGTTTATTTGCTTATAATACCTTGTAAGTTTTATTTGCTTAGGTGACCAAAAATGAATTGATTGATTTTTTTCGCAATTATTATTGATTACTGTTAAGATCCCTGAAATGAAAATAAAAAGTATAATTTATTTATTGCCAATGGCCTTTCTGTGTCTGCCAGGTTTTCCATTGAATTCAGATGCTTCGGATAGCACAAAAACTGCACAGCAGGAACAATCTGTTCAAACCGATCTTCGGCTAAAATATAAAATCGTTCCATTATCCAATCAAATCTATCAGATCCTGAATTATTATGAAACCAAGGGTGAACTTGGGTTTTTACCTCAGGTGAAGCCTTATTCCAAGGTTGTAATCATCGGGTTATTACAAAAATTGTCGGTAAATGAACGTTTGTCGGCAAAGGAAAAGAAAATTGTTAACCAATACCTCACCGATTTTTCTTCAGATAACAATGGGGTGACAGTTTATAAACAGGCATCCAAAAACACCTTCGCGCTTGCGGGTTTTGCGGCTGAAACATCAGTTAGGGCTGCTGCTGGCGATGATGGAACGTGGTCAACCAGTTTGATCGGAGAGCCTTTCCTTTCCGGAGATTTGGGCGAACACTTAACTTTTCATGCTGGGATGGGCCTGGCTGTTGAACGCCTGGCTCCCGACTTGTTTTCTCAATCATACACACGCAACGGGAAGGTCAATTTTCCCAACCAAAACATCGGGTATGCCTATCTTCCCTATCAGTTTAATTTTGAGACCATGTGGGCGCATGTTCTGGCATCAGCCGAAAGTGGAGAAGGGCCGCCTGTGCAAGAGGATTTGACCGCCGGAATGATTTATCACACTGAACTGAGCGGCTCTTGGTTCGATGGTGCATTGCAGGTGAGTATCAACAATCAGCGACGTTCGTGGGGACACGATGACCACAATTTATTGCTTTCGACCACTGCGAGACGGTTTCCGGGAATAGAATTTAAAATTCAGCCTGCAAGCTGGATCAGGTATTCGAATATGACCGGCTCGTTGTTTTCGTATGCCAACCAAAGAGCGAATTATCGGCAAAATATTTATGGGTACGATTTGGGTCAGGTTCAGAAGAATTTAACGCTGCACATGCTTGAATTTATGCCAAATAAATGGCTCCAGGTTACTGCTGCCGGTGGTAATATCTGGTCGAAACGTCTCGAAATTGCCTATCTAGTGCCTTTTGTGCTTCCGCATTTTACTCAGATCGATGTGGGCGACCACGATAATCTTTCACTTTATTTTGATATTGCCACTCAAATTCCACGAATCGGTAAAACATGGTTCAGCTTCTTTGTGGATGAATTCAGTTTTACTACTTCAGGAGCATTATTGAAAATGCCGCGAAACCGATATGCATGGCAGTTGGGATGGAAAACCTCCTTGTTGTCGGGAATTATACCCGGAACCACTTCGACCATGAAATATACAAGGTTGACGCCTTTTGTCTATACCCATTATCCTGAAACTGATTTCAATACTTTCGGAAGCGACCGTCCTTTGGATATGACTTATACGCATGACGAGTTTAACCTGGGATTTTACCTTCCGCCCAATTCAGGGGAATTGAACTGGAAATTGGTGAATATTGCTGTTCCTGATTTGATTTTAACGCTGGATAACCGCGTGATTATTCATGGAACCAATGATTTGGCAAGCAGTAATGTTTATCAGATTTACGGCGATGTGTACAGCCATCAGCGGGGAACGGATGTCTATCAGTATCCGCTGTTGAATTTTACCAAAGATGGAATTTATGACTGGACGATTCAGTCGGAATTGAAGTTTGACCTAAAAATGCGAAATGCAGGAAAATTGAATTATTATCGTCTGGTGGGAAGTTTGGGCTATTCGAATACCTGGTGGAAAAGCAATGCCAGCGAGGTAGCTGCTCCTGAAAGCAAGAATTTATTTACCGGAAGTTTGGGGATCGTGGTGGAGATGTAGGGAGAAAGCGACGAGGAGATGGGAAGATGGGGCGAAAAGGCGATGGGGCGAAAGGGAGACAAGGAGAGTGGGCGATTGTTATAAGCACCATTTTTCGGGGGTATTGATCATGATTACCAATTGAGAAAGGATATGCTCATATTTGTTATAGAGCATAGCATGTTTTTCATTGTCAATGTATCCGAATTCCAATGCAAAATCGAGCCAGATCTGTGTTTCATCGGCTTCTGCGTCTGCGTCTGAACGTTTGGCTACAAATGATTTTACATATCTTCTCTCTACTTTGGCCAATCGCCCCCTCGCCTGTCCCCCAGTCGCCTTGTCTCCATATCATCCGTGTAATTATTGATTAAGATACCACTGATATAACCGACTAATTCCTTCATCAATCTCAATCTGATGGTGCCAGCCCAGTGCATGAAGTTTGGATGGGTCGGTCAGCTTGCGCATGGTGCCGTCGGGTTTTGAAGGATCAAACTCAATTTTTCCGTCGAATCCGATTATTTTTTTAATAAGTTCAGAGAGTGCTTTGATGGAAATCTCTTTACCCGTTCCAATGTTTATATGTGAATTTCTTATTTCGAAAGATTTCCCATTTACAGGCTTTGCAAACGGTTCGGTTGTTGAGCTTGTCGAAACAACATCTTCAAAATCCCGGTTTTCCAAAAGAAATACGCAGGCATCGGCCATTTCTTCCGACCATAGAAATTCGCGGAAAGGAGCGCCGGTTCCCCAGAGTTCGACAGAAACCGACTGGGCGGCCATGCGACCAGGCAACTGGGTGAGGCGGATTCCGTATTTTTCAAGAATGGATAGAATTTCGTTTTCGCCCCCTCGCCCCCTCGCCCCCTCGCCTGTTATTCCTTCGACCGGACGTTTGTTCAAATCTTCCCTGATCTTTTCCCAATCATTGTTTTGCAGGCATTTTGCCAGATGAATTTTGCGGATCATTGCCGGTAAAACATGTGAGGTCTCCAGATTGAAATTATCGTTGGGCCCATACAAGTTGGTGGGCATCACTGAAATGAAATTGGTTCCGTATTGGATATTATAGCTTTCGCACATCTTTAACCCTGCTATCTTTGCAATGGCATAAGGCTCGTTGGTATATTCAAGTACCCCGGACAACAAACAATCTTCGGGCATTGGTTGCGGTGCATCGCGCGGATAAATGCAGGTACTACCAAGAAAGAGCAGTTTCTTTACTTTGTTCAGGTAAGCCGAATGGATCACATTGTTCTGGATCATCAGGTTTTCGTAGATGAACTGTCCGCGATAGGTGCTGTTGGCAACAATACCGCCTACTTTGGCGGCAGCCAGAATTACATATTCAGGCTGTTCTGTTTCAAAGAAAGCATTGACTGCCTTGGCATCCATCAGGTCTAATTCTTCGATTGTTTTGCCAATCAGGTTGGTATAGCCTTTCGATTTAAGGTTTTTCCAAAGGGCAGAGCCCACAAGTCCGCGATGACCGGCGACGTATATCTTACTAAAGTGTTCCATTAATTTTATTCTTTTTTGATTTTACGGATTGTTTCGAAAAGGAGATGGGGCGAAAGGGCGACATGGAGACAGGGCGATGGGGCGAGTTAATGGCACCATTTTTCGGGTGAATTGATCATGATGACTAATTGGGAAAGGATATGATCATATTTGTCATAGAGCATAGCATGTTTTTCATCGTCAATATATCCAAATTTCATTGCGAAATCCAGCCAAACCTGTGTCTCAGCCGCTTCTGCTTCCGAATCAGAAAGCTTGGAAATGAATGATTTAGGATATCTTTTTTTTCTGAATGCTTCCCCAATGTTTGAACAAACAGATCGTGAACTTCTTCTGACCTGATCAGTTAATGAATATTTTTCTTCAGGAGGAAAGGACAAAGAAACCTTGTGTAATGCTAACGCAGTTTGAAAAGCTGACTGATAAACCTGAAGATCTTTGTGAGTTTTGATATTTCCCATGTTCGTCAAGAATTATGAAGTTATTATGTTGTTTTCTCACTTTTTCTCCCTGTCTCCCTTCCTCCCTATCGCACCTTCGTGTAATTCGCATTAATTCGCATTTACTCGAAGTAATTCAAGGTCTTGTAACCGCCTTCTCTCAGCCACGCATCTTTTTTCATCAGCTTGATGTCAGATTGCATCATGTCGGTTACCAATCCCTGTAAATCGTATTGAGGTTCCCAGCCTAGTTTGGTTTTTGATTTGGTAGGGTCGCCAATTAACAGATCAACTTCCGTAGGGCGGAAATATTTGGGATCGACGGCAACAATTGTAGAGGGACTCATACGGGATTTGATGCCACCCAAATATCGTTCTCCCACTTTTTCGATGAATAGTTTTTCATCGATTGCAGTGATGGTCCCTTTTTCTTCGGAACCCTCTCCTGTAAAGCCCATTTCAAGTCCGATTTCGGCACAGGACAATTTAATGAAGTCGCGGATGGTGGTGGTGACACCAGTAGCAATTACATAATCATCAGGTTGATCTTGCTGAAGGATGAGGTACATTGCTTTTACATAGTCTTTCGCATGTCCCCAGTCACGTTTCGAGGATAGGTTGCCCAAAAATAACTGTTCCTGCATCCCAAGGGCAATGCGGCTAATGGCGCGGGTAATTTTACGGGTTACAAATGTTTCACCTCTGATAGGCGATTCGTGGTTAAACAGAATTCCGTTACTCGCATGCATTTTATAGGCTTCGCGGTAGTTTACCGTAATCCAGTAGGCATACATTTTGGCCACTGCATAAGGTGAACGCGGATAAAAGGGTGTCTTTTCTGTTTGCGGCACTTCCTGAACCAGTCCATATAATTCGGAAGTGGAAGCCTGGTAAATGCGGGTTTTCTGTATTAACCCAAGCAAACGCACAGCTTCCAGAATACGCAGGGTTCCCAGTCCATCGGCATTGGCTGTATATTCGGGAGTTTCAAAACTAACTGCCACATGGCTCATTGCTGCCAGGTTGTAAATTTCATCTGGTTGTGTTTCCTGAATGATTCGTGTCAGGTTCATACTGTCGGTCAAATCGCCGTAATGAAGTTTGAAATGGCGGTTTTCCACATGCGGATCTTCGTAAATATGATCGATCCTTTCAGTGTTAAACATTGATGAACGGCGTTTTATTCCGTGTACCATGTATCCTTTTTTCAAAAGGAACTCACTCAGGTAAGCACCGTCCTGACCGGTAACCCCTGTGATTAATGCAGTTTTTTGAGTCATATAAGATTGTTTTATGAGTTGTTGTCTTTAAATTTCGCCCGTAAATTAAGTATTAATGGCAAATGTAACAGTAAAATTATATGTTTGTTCAGTAAGATTAGTGAAACCTCTGGAGAAAGTTTTAATCATGAAATTAGATCCTTTCCTCAAAACTAATGGGAGGATCTTTGAAAATGTATTTTACCAACAGAATCTGGCAGTGAATTATTTTTTCGTGGTTTTCTATTCTCTTAAAATAAATCGGAGCGAGTACCTGTTCTGGTTAGCCAAATTTCATTTTCATCAATTTTAAATTTCCAAATAATCAACCAGGCCGGCTTTATATGCGCTTCCATATATCCCGAATAATTGCCCGATAATTTATGCGGTGAATAAGTTGGGGGAAGAAACCCTGTTTCTTCAAGCATTAATACCTCTTTATTTGCTTGATTCGAAAGTAGATATTCTGTCTCGTCCAGAAACTTTACAGAATCGTCATTTTCTATTCGGGCCAATGCTTTTAGCATCTCCAATACATTTTTCCCAATTTTTGTTTTTTCATTTATTTAAATGGTTTTCATTTATTTCGGAAAGGTTGAATGGAGCTTTGAACCCAGAACTGTGGGCAGTCCCGAAGGCTCGGGACATCAAACTGGGTAGTAGGGCAGAACTTTTTAACCCGAACAGCACTTACAAAAAATTTCTTGCCTGTTATTTTAGCATGCAAATCAAAACTTATCTTTTTTTCAACTAATCGAAAAAAAGTATTTTCAGACTACAATACTTTCACCGCTATACGGTTTGGTGTGGTTTGGTGTATCCAGGAACTGAGACTGGGAACTGCGACAGGTCAATCTTTCCGGGGTTCTGTTTCCATCAATGCTCCCTTCGACTGCTTAGCACTCAGGGAGCGGCTCTTCGAACTTCCATCTCCATGCACTTTGCACTATGCACTTTGCGCTATGCCTCCGCAAATTTTCACTACCTCAATTCCCAATATCTGTCCTAATTTCTGAATTTTATCTGAGATATGCCCCACACCAATCGCACAATGGTGGGCAGGGCCCTGTTTCGACCATTCGTTTATAAAACGTTTGGCTCCGATAGAAAAGTGGTAACGGCTGTTGGTATTTCCGATTTCGAGCATAGGCCCTGAAACCGATTCACCTTCGGCAACCAGCAGAAATATTCCATCTTTACCTTCAACAACTGAAAGTAAAGTTACCGGACCATGTTTTACTGACATCTGAATGGACAAACCTTTTCCGGGTTTTCCGTGATAAATGGGCAGCGGCACCAATCTGACCCGACCTTCGGCAATGGCAAAATGTGCAGGCCCGTCGTGACCCAACATCACAACATCATCTTTAAAGTCCATCAGGTAAAATTCGGAAAACGAACCTCCAGCTCCAAATTCGGCCATGATTTTCATCGCCTGCGCATTTTTAACCTCGCACTCGCCAGCCACCGGAATGTTTTTGCCAGTCAGCAAAGTGTTTCCGGCAATTACCGAGGTGACGATATTTTCGTAATCGTTGCCCGATTCGCCTTCGTAATAATAGGCCATGGAACCCAGGTGGCGGTTTTTCACCAGCTTATCCAATGATACAGAAGTACGCGCAGCACGCTCAATTTCGGCAGTTTCACATTCCGGAGCCACTTCAAAAAAAACATTAAATTCCTGAATTTTGGCCTGAACTTCGGCATCGGTAACTTCATCGCGGTATTTTTTCAGTTCGCACAGTTCGAGCAGTTCGATGTGGGTGCCAAATACGGCCGATTGTTTGGTGATGTCGGTATAAACATCGAGCATTCCACCGTAATAATGACCCAATACGCCCAAACGATTATTGCGCATGGCGGCTGCAACACGGGCTGCTTCGGTCCACGCTTCAATTTCCCGCCAGGCTTCTTCATCCTGAAGGTAACCTGTCACCATGTCGTACTTTATTCCGGAGCGGTTAAACACACTGGCAATTTCGGGGACCGAGCAGGCCTGGCAATGCTCAAGCCACATGCCGGTCATTTTGCCACGATCTCCCAATTTGTTGAAAGCTTCGTAATCGAGTTCGGCTACCGGCTGAAGGTTCAGAATTACCACCGGAACTTTCAATTTTTGCGCCACCGGCAACACGGTTGAGGACAGGGCATAGGTGGAAATATACAGGAATACGATCTCAACATCCTGCGATTTCAGGTAATCGGCAGCCTCGCGCGCTTTTACCGGATTGTCAACCATTCCGGCATCGGCCACTTCCACGCCAAATGTGGCTATCCTGTTTTTAATTTGGTCCTGATAAGCTTTCAGATTGCCGAGCAATCCGTCGAATTGTGCCCAATAGGTATCGAGGCCAATTCCAAATAATCCAACTTTAGTCATGTATAATTATTTAAACCATTTTATCAATTCGTTTGCAATTTGCCTTTGACTTAATCAATCATCTCAAAGCCGCAATATGGAACCAACACCTTTGGAACACGGATTCCTTCCGGTGTTTGGTTGTTTTCGAGCAATGCCGCTAAAATTCGTGGCAGAGCCAATGCGCTTCCGTTGAGGGTATGTGCAAGAACAGGTTTTTTTGTGGTTTCGTCGCGGTAACGCAACTTTAAGCGGCTGGCCTGAAAGCTTTCGAAATTGGAAACAGAACTCACTTCAAGCCATTTTTCCTGGGCTGCCGAGAATACTTCAAAATCGTAGGTGAGCGCTGATGTAAAACTCATATCGCCCCCACATAAGCGTAGGACCCGGTAAGGCAATTCGAGTTTTGCGATCAGGCTGGCAACGTGTGCCACCATTTCATCGAGCAATTCGTAGGAATTATCAGGATGGGCAATCTGTACAATTTCAACTTTATCAAACTGGTGCAGACGGTTCAATCCACGTACATCTTTGCCATACGAACCGGCTTCGCGACGAAAACAAGCACTGTAAGCAGTATTTTTTACAGGTAATTCTTTTACCTCCACAATCACATCGCGGTAAATATTGGTCACCGGAACTTCAGATGTCGGAATCATATACAAATTGTCTTCGGTGGCGTGGTACATTTGTCCTTCCTTGTCGGGCAATTGGCCGGTTCCAAAAGCTGAATCTTCATTTACCATCAATGGTGGCTGAATTTCGAGGTATCCAGATGCCCGCGCTTCATCCAGAAAAAAGTTGATCAGGGCACGTTGAATGCGGGCTCCTTTTCCCTTGTAAACAGGAAATCCGGCACCGGTAATTTTAACACCGAGTTCGAAGTCGATGATATCGTACTTTTTTGCCAACTCCCAGTGAGGTATGCTGTTTTCGGGCAATACCGGAATTGTTCCATGACTTTTCACAATCATATTATCTTCCGGAGTCCGTCCTTCAGGAACCAAGTCGGAAGGAAGATTGGGAAGTAAAACCTGGAAATTAAATACTTCCTGATCAATCCGTGCAAAATCGTCGTCGAGTTGTTTGATGGAATCTTTGAGTTCAGCGGTGCGGGTTTTTGCAGTCTCAGCTTCAGTTGTCTTGCCCTCGCGCATCAACAAACCGATTTCTTTAGATATTTTATTCATTTCAGCCTTGCACTGATCGGCCTTATTCTGTATTTCGTTTTTCTTTCCTGACAATTGTTTAATTTGCTGAACAATAGATGAAGCATCAAAATTTTTCTTCTTCAGCTTAGCAATTACCAATTCTGGATTTTCCTGGATGAATTTCAGATTGAGCATTTTCGGTAAGTTTTATTTTTTAGACCGGCAAATTTAAAACAAAAAAATCTCCTGCCTTCGGAAAAGCAGGAGATTATTCAACGAATATTTTTAATCGTGTTAGTTTACTACTGCAGCAACTACAGGTTCAACGGTAACAAACGATCTGTTGTCTCTCCTTTTCTTGAAAACAACTGTTCCCGACACCAAAGCAAACAATGTATGGTCTCTTCCCATACCAACGTTTAAACCTGGGTGGTGTGAAGTACCTCTCTGGCGAACAATAATGTTACCAGCTGTTGCAGCCTGACCGCCGTATATTTTTACGCCGAGTCTTTTGCTTTCTGATTCGCGACCGTTTCTTGAACTACCCGCACCTTTCTTATGAGCCATGGTAAATTTTTTTTAATGTTATCCTATTACTTCTTCAATTTGAACTTTGGTCAGGTATTGACGATGACCATTCATTTTCTGGTATCCTTTTCTTCTTTTCTTTTTGAAGACCAATACCTTATCTCCCTTAACATGTTCCAGAACGCTTACGGTTACAGAAGCACCTTCGACTACAGGAGTTCCAACTTTTACATCGCCATCATTGTCAACTAAAAGAACTTTGTCGAAAACAACAGTTTCGCCTTCAGTATTTTCCAAACGATGAACATAAATTTTCCGGCCTTTCTCAACTTTCATTTGCTGACCGGCAATCTCTACAATTGCGTACATTTCGATTATCTTTAATATTTCATCCGGCAGGCGGGAATCAATTGAATTACCGCTTATTGAGCCTGCGCGAAAACTTTCGGACTGCAAAAGTAGATAATTTTAGGTGCCCACCAAAGGTTTACATTATTTTTTCGAAATATTTCAGTTTGTCCTCCATTTTCAAATTCTCTAATTAAGAATAAATCCAATTTGGATACAAAAAGTCTAAAGACAAAAAAAACAATCGAAATGCAAAACTATTCTTATATTTGTTATCCTTTGCGATTCTATTAAAATGATAAATGCATAAAGTAAAACTCAACATATTGGGCCTTTCAGTCAGTCAATCTCAATCAGGCGCTTATGCTCTGGTTTTGGCCGAGGAGAATGGCGACCGAAGAATACCTATTATTATAGGACCAATCGAAGCACAATCAATCGCCATTCAACTTGAAGGGTTGAAGCCTCCCCGGCCACTTACCCACGATCTTTTTAGACAGATGGCTTCGGCTTTCGAGATTAATATTTCGGAAGTCATCATTTATAAACTCGAAGAAGGGATTTTCTATTCAGAACTGGTTTGTGTTAAAGATGGCCAACAAATAATCATTGACTCGCGCACTTCGGATGCAGTTGCACTCGCTCTTCGTTTTGAAAGTCCGATTTATACCACGGAAGAAATTCTTGAACGCGCCGGAATAGTTATCGAATTTGAAAACGAACCAAACCAGGAAGAATGGCGCCAACCTGCAAGAGAAGAGCAACCCAGAGGAAAAAAACACGAATACGGAAAATATACTTCAGCCGAGCTTTCAGAAATGCTTACCAATGCTATCAATGGTGAAGATTACGAAAGGGCTTCGGCCATCAGGGACGAAATCAACCGCCGCAGAAAAGAATAAACAAGAATTACATGATGGGAATTAAAAATCGGTTAACCATAATGAATTTCCTCCAGTTTTTTATTTGGGGGGCTTGGTTAATATCTATTGGTGGTTATTTAGGCGGAACTCTTGGTTTTAGCGGCACTGAAATCGGCGCTGTATTCTCAACCCTTGGAATCGCTTCGTTATTTATGCCGGCAATTATGGGCATTATAGCCGACAAATGGATCAATGCCGAAAAGCTGCTTGGAATTTGCCACATCATCGGGGCAGTTTTACTATTTTGGGCATCAACGATTACCGATCCTGACATATTTTTTTACGTGATGCTTTTGAATTCGATGTTTTACATGCCTACAATTGCTCTGAACAGCACCGTTTCATACATAATACTTGAACAAAAAGGATATAATGTGGTCAAAGATTTTCCGCCTATCCGGGTTTGGGGAACCATCGGTTTTATTGCAGCCATGTGGATCGTTGACCTTTTCGGCTGGAAATCAAGCAACATGCAGTTAATTTTCAGCGGGTTTTCATCAATCGCTTTAGGGATTTATGCTATTACTTTACCCGCATGTAAACCAGTAAGATCAACTCAAAAGAATACCCTTGCCTCAAGACTTGGGCTCGATGCGCTCGTGCTTTTTAAACAAAGCAGAATGGCAATCTTTTTCTTATTTGCGATGTTTTTAGGTGCTGCCCTGCAAATCACCAATGCATTTGGCGGTTCGTTCCTCGAAAGTTTTAACCTTACCCATCCCGATACATTTGGAGTAAAGCACCCAATAGTACTACTATCAATTTCTCAAATGTCGGAAACGCTTTTCATTCTAACCATTCCTTTCTTTTTACGAAAATTTGGCATCAAAAAAGTGATGGTAATCAGCATATTCGCATGGGTATTGCGGTTCTGGCTGTTTAGCATCGGAGACCCCGGAAGTGGATTGTACCTGCTTGTTTTATCCATGATTGTTTATGGGATGGCGTTCGATTTTTTCAATATATCGGGGTCGTTATTTGTTGAGCAGGAAGTTCCTTCATCTTTCCGCGCCAGCGCACAGGGTATTTTTATGCTGGTAACAAATGGATTTGGGGCAACACTTGGTGGTTACGGAAGCGGATTGATTGTTGATTTATTTACCAAAGACGGGATTCGCGACTGGCCGACCATTTGGCTCGTTTTTGCTAGTTATGCTTTGGTTTTGGGATTGATTTTCCCGTTTGTTTTCAAATACAAGCACAATCAAACAAAATGAAGCAATATCTTGATTTACTGAATCATGTAATCAACAACGGCGTTGAAAAAAGTGACCGTACAGGAACAGGAACCATTAGCGTTTTCGGACATCAGTCGAGATACGACCTTTCGCAGGGATTTCCGGTTCTGACTACAAAAAAATTGCACCTGAAATCAATCATCCACGAATTGCTTTGGTTTTTGACGGGCGATACCAACATCAAATATCTGAAAGAAAACGGTGTTAGGATATGGAACGAATGGGCCGACGAAAAAGGAGAACTTGGTCCGGTTTACGGCTACCAATGGCGTTCATGGCCAACACCAGATGGACAGCACATCGACCAGATTACACAAGTTGTGAACAGCATTAAAAGCAATCCAGATTCGCGCCGTCATATTGTAAGTGCCTGGAATGTTGGCGAAATTGACAAAATGAAACTTCCGCCGTGCCATCTTCTGATACAATTTTATGTTGCTGACGGAAAGCTTTCCTGCCAGCTTTACCAGCGGAGCGCAGATATTTTTCTGGGAATACCTTTCAACATTGCATCGTATGCTTTGCTGACCCTGATGATGGCGCAGGTCTGTGGATTAAAGGCCGGCGATTTTGTGCACACACTCGGAGATGCCCACATTTACCTGAACCACATGGAGCAGGTTAAATTGCAATTATCGCGCGAACCCTTTCCACTTCCTCAAATGAAAATCAATCCGGAAATAAAAAGTATTTTCGATTTCAAATTTGAAGATTTTGAACTGACAGGTTATCAGTCGCATCCGCATATTGCAGGAAAAGTAGCGGTATAGACAGTCGGAATTTGAATTTCAGTAAAAATACAATTAGGTTTGACACAAACATAACAAGAAGCCTTCCTCATCGGAGGCTCTGATTTTTTTCAACAGACATGATACATGAAAACATTTCCATAATAGTAGCAATTGCACAGAATTTTGCCATTGGCAAAAACAACGACCTGTTGTTTCACCTGCCCAACGATTTGAAAAGGTTTAAAGAAATTACCATCGGGCATCCGGTGATTATGGGTAGGAATACTTTACTGTCGTTGCCAAAAGGCGCACTCCCAAACCGTCGGAACATAGTAATTACCGACAATCCTGAAGAAAAATTTGAGCGTTGCGAAATGGCCTTTTCCATCGATGAAGCCATTGAAGCCGTAAGAAATGAGTCTGAAGCTTTTATCATCGGAGGTGGCATGATTTACCGGGAATTTTTCCCTGTGGCAGGAAAATTATACCTGACCGTTGTACACCGCGACTTTGATGCAGACATCTATTTTCCTGAAATTGATTATTCGCAATGGGAAGAACTGGCTCGCGAAGACCTGTTCGACGAAAAGAACGGATTTAATTATTCGAACCTGAATTTAAAGAGGAAATAATTACTATCAAAGAAAAAGAAATACCAGAAAAAATCCATCTCCGATGTATTTAAAAAAATAGGTTTGAATTCAAAATACCTTTTATCTTTGCCGCATTAAAAAAAGTAATAAATAAAAATACAACCATGAAAGTAACAGTAGTTGGTGCCGGAAATGTTGGAGCTACCTGCGCACAGATCGTAGCCGAAAAAAACATTGTACAAGAAGTAGTTTTACTTGATATTAAAGAAGGATTGTCAGAAGGAAAATCATTGGACTTATGGCAAACTGCCCCCATTAATTATTACGACACACGTTTGGTCGGAGCTACCAACGACTACTCGAAATCAGCTGGTTCAGATGTAGTGGTTATTACTTCAGGCGTTCCGCGCAAACCGGGAATGAGCCGCGACGATTTGATTTCAATCAATGCCGGTATCGTTAAAAGCGTTACCGAAAACATAATTAAATATTCACCAAATGCCATTATTATTATTGTTTCGAACCCATTGGACGTAATGACCTACGTTGCTTTTGAGGTTGCAAAAACATCCAAAAATAAAGTGATGGGTATGGCCGGAATCCTCGATACTGCCAGGTACCGTGCTTTTCTTGCCGAAGCTTTGGATATTTCGCCACGCGACATTCAGGCTTTATTGATGGGCGGACACGGCGACACCATGGTTCCGCTGCCCCGCTACACTACTGTTGCCGGTATTCCTGTTACTGAAATGATAGACAAAGAAACCCTTGACAAAATCATTGACCGTACCAAAAAAGGTGGAGGCGAATTGGTAAACCTAATGGGAACATCTGCATGGTATGCCCCGGGTTCGGCTGCTGCACAAATGGTTGAAGCAATTGTTATGGACCAGAAACGCATTTTTCCATGTTGTGTGAAAATGGAAGGCGAATTTGGCTTAAACGATGTTTTTGTTGGTGTTCCGGTTAAACTGGGCAAAAACGGAATAGAGAAAATCGTTGAAGTAAAACTGACTGCAGACGAACAGGCATTATTGGTTGAATCAGCAGCTTCAGTTAAAGAAATCATGGACGTTGTTGACGGAATGAATATTCTTTAGGCTTTTTAAGGAAAAAACAAACAATATGAATAAATAAGGGACAAATTAGAATTTGAAATATGCCGGTCAATTGACGGATGGAATTTTTTGCTTTATGATTGAAATACCGCTCCAAATTATTGAACTTGAAAAGGAAAATTATCATATTCTGATTGTAGCTGAATTTCAGGATGGAACCCCTTCATGCTGGATCATCGACACCGGAGCATCAAAATCGGTGCTGGACATAAACCAGAATCTTTACTACGAAGTTTTGGATTCCGACAATGAAGATGACTATCACAGCGCTGGAATTAACCAGGGAATGATGGAAACTTCAGTAGGAAAAATGTTTTTCCTTAAGCTGGGAAAATTGGAAATTACCGACCACAAAGTTGCCCTGATCGACCTGAAACATGTAAACGAAATTTACGGAAAATACAGTTTTTACCAGATTGCCGGACTTCTGGGAGGCGACATCCTGATGCAATACAAATGCCGGATCGACTACAATACAAAAACAATTCAGTTTCAGATTCCGTAGGCTGCCCGACAACAGAAAAACGGCAACACATTATTAGAAAAAAAAAACATATATTTGGCGGCTGAAAAAAAGGTTTTATGAATCTGAAGAAATACATTTCAAAACATTCGTTGTTGCGCTTGTGCCTGCTCATTGCCATGGTATGCGCTGCTGCAGTGTTTGATATGTACCATGCTGCCAATCAGAAATTAGCCGGTACGAATACGAAAACCCCGGCTCAGAATGATTTTGATTCAGGCAAAATGTTTTTCTGCAATCCGATAAATACTTTCAATCTCAAGACAGTATCCAGCGAGTTTTCTGTTCGCTTCCGGTTTGCCTGCACTCAGGATAAATTTCTATTAAAACATTATAATTTACGGACTTTTCAACTGATAAAAGCTGAATCATTGCATTCGTTCGCTACAGTAGCTTGTTCGTTTCATTCACTGCCTTTTAATCGGGTAATCTATTCCAGCCCCGACGACACACCACCACTTTCATAATTTTTTGCTTTTTTGTCAGGAAGAATTGCGTGCGGGCCCGAAAAAGTTCCATCCAGTTACAAGAGAAGCAAAATCATTTTTCCTGAATAAACTATACGGTTAATAATATTTCATTTCAAACAATTTAAATTTTAACAAATGCAAAACAAAGGTGCAATCAAACTCTTTGCAATACTCATTGGTTTGATTTGTGTTTATCAGTTGATGTTTACCTTTCAGGCTAACCAAACTGAGAAAGAAGCCAGAGCTTATGCAAAAGGCGACAAACAAAAAGAACTTGCTTACCTCGACTCAATGTCGAGCGAAGTGGTTTACAATTTATTGGGAATCCGTAAATACACCTTCAAAGAAGTAAAAGAACTTCAGCTCGGTCTTGGTCTCGACTTGCAGGGCGGTATGAACGTTACCCTCGAAGTTTCTTTGGCCGATCTGATCAAATCACTGTCAAACCACAGCAAAGACTCAACTTTTACAGCAGCTATCAAGCTGGCAGCCGAAAAACAGAAAAACAGTCAGGACGACTTCGTGACTATCTTCGGAAAAGCATTCGAAGAAGTATCGCCGAACGGAAAACTGGCTTCAATTTTCAATACCCTTGAATTAAAAGATCAGGTTAAATATAATTCGACTAACAAGGAAGTTTTGGATGTATTGCGCAAGGAAACAAAAGTAGCAATCGACAACTCTTTCAATATTATCCGCACCAGGATCGACCGTTTCGGCGTTGCACAGCCAAACATCCAGCCGTTACAGACTGCCGGACGTATTTTGGTCGAACTTCCAGGTGTTGACGATCCAAAACGTGTCCGGAAATTGTTGCAGGGAACTGCCAACCTCGAATTCTGGGAAACTTATGACAACAGCGAAGTTTATCCATATCTGGCACAGGCAAACCAGAAACTGGTTGAAATTCTTGCATTGAAATCAACAGGATCAGCTACTCCAGCCGATACATCTGCTGCCAAAGTTGCTGCTGCCGATACTACAAGCAGTTTGCTGAGCGAATTGGAAGCCGCAACAACCAACGATTCAGCTTCGGTTGATCTATCGGGCGATATGGCAAAACAGTTCCCATTGTTTTCTGTATTGTCGCCAAGTGCTACTGCGCAGGGAGAATTATTCCCCGGAGCCGCTGTTGGAACCTCGCACTTCAAGGATACTGCAAAAGTAATGTTGTATCTGAAAATGGATCAGGTAAAAGCTTTAATGCCTCGCAACCTTAACTTCAAATGGACAGCAAAAGCCATTGATAAAGAGGAGAAATTCTACCGTTTAATAGCTATTAAAGTAACAGGACGTGATGGCCGCGCACCACTCGAAGGTGATGTGATTACCGATGCCCGTCAGGATTATGCCGAAATGGGCAGCCGTCCGGAAGTAAGCATGACCATGAACAGCGAAGGCGCTAAAATCTGGGCACGTTTGACAAAAGAAAACGTTGGGAAATCAATCGCAATTGTTCTCGACGGATATGTACGTTCATATCCTAATGTGAACGGCGAAATCACTGGTGGACGTTCGTCTATCACCGGAATGGAAAGTGTTGAAGAGGCAATGGACTTGGCAAATATCCTGAAATCAGGAAAAATGCCTGCACCTGCCATTATCATTGCTGAAGACGTTGTAGGCCCATCATTGGGTAAAGAAGCAATTAGCAGCGGTATGCGGTCGTTTTTAGTTGCCTTTGTTCTGGTCCTTGCATACATGCTGATTTTCTACAGTAAAAAAGCAGGTATGGCTGCCAATGTTGCCTTGCTCGTAAATATGTTCTTCCTGATCGGGATACTCGCTTCAATTGGAGCAGTTTTAACCTTGCCCGGTATTGCCGGTATTGTGTTAACCATGGGTATGGCCGTTGATGCCAACGTGTTGATATATGAACGTATTGAAGAAGAAATGATAGCCGGGAAATCGGCAAAACTTGCTGTACATGATGGGTTCAATGCTGCCTATTCCGCAATTATTGACGGACAGGTAACTACCTTATTGACTGGTATTGTTCTTTACATGTTTGGTTCAGGCCCGATCAAAGGTTTTGCAACTACATTGATTATCGGTATCCTGACCTCATTGTTCGCTTCAATATTTATTACAAGGTTGATTTTTGAACGTCAGCTTAGTAAGAACAAAACAATCACATTTACTTCCAGTTTTGCAAGAAACTGGTTACGTTTCACCAAGTTCCCTTTCCTTGCAAAACGGAAAATTTCCTATTTCATTTCCGGAGCCTTGATCGTTATTTCATTTATTTCGTTTGCCGTTCATGGATTTCAGTTAGGTATCGATTTCAAGGGTGGGCGTACTTATGTGGTAAGTTTTGATAAGAATGTACAAGTTGCAGATGTGCAAAGCGCTTTGGCCGAAGTTTTCGACCATACTCCTGAAGTGAAAACCTACGGAAATGCAAACACTGTGCGTATTACCACAACCTATAAAATTGACGACCTGAGTGAAGATGCCGACAACCAGGTAGAAGATGAAATGTATCAGGGATTAAAAAAGGCCGGCTTCATTGGAGACATCTCAAATGACACTTTCTCCAAACTTAACCTTAAAAGCTCACAAAAAGTTGGCCCGACAATTTCTGACGACATCAAAAAAACTGCAATAATTGCGGTGCTGCTTTCGTTATTAATGATCTTCGTATATGTTGGCATAAGGTTTAAAAACTGGCAGTATGGATTAGGCGGTTTACTTTCCCTTGCCCACGATGCCATTATTACGATGGGAGTGTTCTCAATCTTTTATGAGATTTCACCTTTCTCAATGGAAGTCGATCAGGGATTTATCGCGGCAATCCTTACTGTTATCGGATATTCGATCAACGACACGGTAGTAGTTTACGACCGTATCCGCGAATATGTTCACCTCTATCCGAAACGATCGTTGGCCGATAATATGGACCATGCAATGAACGCGACACTTCGCCGTAGTTTCAGTACCAACCTGACAGTTATGATTACATTACTTATAATTTTCCTATTTGGAGGTATTTCAATGCAAGGATTCACCTTCGCTCTTTTGGTTGGTTGTTCTATTGGTTCTTATTCAACAGTGATGATCGCAGCTCCAATGGTTTACGATACAATTATTAGAGTAAAAAAAGTAGCTAAACTGTAAACCGGCAGTGCTAAAATAAAAATGAAGCAGGGATTTCATTCGTCAACCGACGAATGAAATCCCTGCTTCATTTTTTAAATCAAAACTCAGATTCGGCCAATCATTCTTAGCTATCTTCAACCGATGTTCTGAACAAGTTTGTATATTTGCTGAAATTTTAAAAATGATCAACCATTTAATTTATTATTATGGGTGGAAGTGAGATTGTACTAATCATTTTTGTTGCCTTGTTGTTTTTTGGGTCGAAAGCTATTCCTGATATTGCAAAAATTTTGGCTAAGGCCATGCGCGAATTCCAGAAAGCTACCAACGAAATCAAACGTGAGATCAATGATGCCGGAGGAGGCATTGGCGACGATATCCGCGATTTTAAGTCAACCATTCAGGGAGCACGGACCGACATTGAAGACGGTATCAAAAAACACACAAGCGAAATTAAAAGTGATATTCAGGAAATAAAAGACGACGTTCAAAAAAGCACTGATACGATCACTACTGAAGTTAAAAAAGAGACCGACAACATTACCAGCACGATCAATGATGAAGTTAAAACCAGAAACGATTGATCAGGGTCGAAAACATAACAAAATCGTTTGGTTCACTTCAGGTTTTGAAAGGAATTGACCTAGAAGTTCCGACAGGGAAACTTTATTCGATCGTTGGCCCCAGCGGTGCCGGAAAAACCACTCTTCTTCAGATCATCGGTTCATTAAGCCAGCCCGATTCCGGAAAGGTTTTCATCAACAATCAAAATATTTCAGTAATGAACGAATGGCAATTGGCCGACTTCAGAAACCGCCGCATCGGATTTGTTTTTCAGTTCCACTATTTACTTCCTGAATTTTCGGCCCTCGAAAATGTATGCATCCCAGCCTTTATTGCAAAAACACCGAAAAAGGAAGCAGAAGCAAAAGCACGAGAATACCTCGATTTTTTGGGACTGTCGCACCGACTTGACCACAAACCCGGTGAACTTTCTGGTGGCGAACGCCAACGGGTGGCAGTAGCACGGGCGCTCATCAATAATCCGTCGGTGATACTTGCCGACGAACCTTCAGGAAACCTCGACACCAAAAACCGCGAAGACCTGCACGAATTATTTTTCACCCTGCGCGACAAGTTTAAACAAACACTTGTGATTGTTACGCATGACGAAAGTTTTGCTGCCCAGAGCGACTCCATTATCAGGATGAAAGACGGGCTGATAGAAGAATAAAAAGTGTTCCGTCTCAGTTTACAATGTTCAAAAAAGAAAGTCCGCACAAATGCCCGATGCATCAGAAAATATCCAATCGTTTTTAGATCAGAAATTCCTTTCGTTCAATCAACCTGATTTTATTGAAACCGATCCGATTCAGGTTCCTGCCCTATTTGCCACCAAAGAAAATATTGAAATAGCAGGCTTCCTTGCCGCCACACTTGCCTGGGGACAACGGCCAACCATTATCCGCAATTCGTTGAAACTGGTAAATCTAATGAACAACAATCCCATCGAATTCCTGCTAAATACTCCGGAAGATGAATGGGACACATTTACAGATTTTAAACACCGTACATTTAATGGCACTGACTGCCTGTTTTTCCTAAAGTCGCTCCGGAATATTTACCTGAACCATGGCGGATTGGAACAGGTTTTTACTGATGGCTATCTGAAAGACCAAACAATTTTCAGCTCTCTGGTGCATTTCAGGAAAATATTTTTAGAATTGGGACACGAACACCGCACCGAAAAACATGTTTCGGATGTGGAGAAAGGTGCGGCAGCCAAACGCTTGAACATGTATTTAAGGTGGATGATCAGGAACGACAAATCGGGCGTTGATTTTGGCTTGTGGAAACAAATTCCCTCCTCTGCCCTGATGCTTCCGCTCGATGTTCACACTGGCAATGTTGCCCGAAAACTCGGATTACTAACCCGCACCCAAAACGATTGGCGTGCCGTTGAAGAAATTACTGCCAAACTCCGGTCTTTTGATCCGAAAGACCCCATTAAATATGATTTTGCATTGTTTGGGCTGGGCGTATTTGAAGGGTTTTAAGAAGTGTTCAGTCACCATGCAGTGTTCAGTCACAGTGTTCAGTTTTAAGAACCCAAGTTTGGAAGAGGTCTGCCTACTTCGACTGACCACTGAACACTTTTTCAATTAAACCAATACGACAGCTTAACGACCACAGCCCGGTTTCTGGAACTCCAATTTCCGGTATAATAGTTATCGGTATAAACAATAAACAAATCGGAAACCGGCTTGTACCGCCACTGAAACCGCATGTTGATATTCATGTTGTCGATTTGCTCATTGTACTGAACAAATGTGGAGAAAAAGACTTTGTCGCTCAATGTCAGGTCGAGCTTGGGTCCCAGCAACCAAAACCTGGCTCGCTCGAATGGCGCGGGCAGATTGATATCGTTGTATGAAAAGTTAACTGACATGTTTAAATATGGCTGATAACGGTATGTTATCTTTCCTTCCATCAAACTTATCTTTCCGCTGTAAAAACCACCTTTTGCAACTGTTGCAGAATAATTAAGGATAGACCGTGTGTCGGAAAAATATTCAAGAAATATGGCATTTGATGAATACTCAGTTCCCTTTTTCAGAACCGTTTGGCTGATGTGTGTCGGATCAAAATCCTGATCGAGCCGAGTATAAAAATCCATTATGCCCGCACCAATAATGGTACGGTTGCTAAATTCCAATTTATACTTAAGGGTAAATTCGTGGTCAATTTGATTGTATGCAGGATCAAAAAAGTAATCAGCTTCTGCCTCAATTCCATGGCTGACCACATTTGTATTGGGAATCCACAAATAGCTGAATTCCGGATTCAGCAGGTTATAGCCTGTGCGGCGCACATATCCGGTTTCTGCCCTGTAGTTTTCACCAACGCTGGCTTGCGACATCGAGATATTAACACTGCGGGAGCTGTATGCTAACGAAGAACCTTGTGCATATTGCTTTCCGGAATTTTCGGGACTAAACGAACGGTGATAAAAAAGTTTGCCCTTCCATAAATTGTCGCGACTGGCCAAATTGTAATCGAGCCCGGCAATACGGTTAAACTGCTGATCGCCTGGTTCATCCAGATATTCCTTATTCGCAAGTATTATTCCGATACTCGAACGGGAAAACAATTTTCGCTGCAAAGAAGCGACCATAAAATTCCGGGACAAGTGATTGCCTGTGCTATCGGTTTGCATGGCCCCAATTTTTTCTGTCTGCATATTGATTATTCCAAGCCGCCAGTTATTGCCCAATTTTCCGCTTAGCCTTGCGCCTGCCAGCACCGGAGCATCAAGCCCAATCCTTCTGGAAAAAAAAGGAGTAACCGATTTAAAACCATAATTCGAAAAGAGATCACTGTTTTCAAGAAAAAATTGTCTCTTCTCCGGAAAAAACAATTCGAACCGGTCTAAGTTGGTCACCTGCTGATCGACTTCGGCCTGCGAAAAATCGGGGTTGTAAGTCAGGTCAAGGTTCATAGAAGTAGTGATCCCCAATTTAACGTCGAAGCCGAAATCCTTATGGTACGTGGCATTAGTTCCAGTTTCAAAGTTTTTGACGGCACTTCCAAAAACATAAGGAATAAATGAAAACATCATTTTCGATTTTGGCAAAGGTTCTTCCCATTGCAGCACTCCGGTATAGGCCAGGCTGGCCGTAGGAAACTGACGCGGTACCGGAGCCCATGACGATTTTTCGTTCGTTTTCAGGTCGAGCCGACTGAAATTGACATACCATTTATCGGTTCCTGATTTGAACCTGACCGAGCGAAAAGGTATCCGCATTTCAGTCACCCATCGGTCGTCATACTGGGTTGTTTTAGATTCCCATTTGCAATCCCAATTCAGGTTGATTGAACCTCCATCCGACATGGTACCATCCCATTTTGCTCCGGAGGCTGATGCCCCAAAAGAAAAGCCGTTGGTTTGGTCCAGAAAAGTGTCGAAAAATACGAGTACATTATCGTTGTTGCCGAAATTATAATCGCGGCGGAATGATTCCATGACCCGTTTGCCCGGAACGGTATCAAAAAAAGTAATTCCAAGGTAAAAAGCTTTTTCATCGTAGGCCATCACCACTTCTGAAGGTGATTTTGGCAAGCCAGAATCAACCGGTAGTACCAACTTGAAGTTGTTGGCCTTTTCGGCCTTCTCCCAATCCGGTTCGTTGATCAATCCATCAATCTTAATGGGCGCAGTGGTTTTTTTGACATTCAGGATTACATTTTCGTTGTTTTTACGAACGACCGAATCCTGCTGCAATTTTTTAATTACCGGAAAAATTTTATCTGAAGAATAGGAAAGAATGTTCAGGAGCAGGAACAGGCCAAGAAAGGAGAATTTCATTGAGTAGGTTTATGGTTAGGTTTTGGTTTTATAAGACTGCCAAAAGTACAAAAACCCCTAATGCAACAAAGAAACAAGTTCCCAACAATTGTTAACATTTATTCATTTATGGCAGCAGTTTCTGGTTCAACCTTAAACTCCTCTGGCTGATAGAGCAATACCACATCTCCTTCGTTCAAGTTGTTCTCCACAGCTCCAAACAAATCGTTTTCGGCAATCAGGTCAATTTCCTGCTCGGTAATGTTCCCGCCCTTTTTCAGGTAAACAATTTGCTTTCCGTTTTTCGAAAATATTGCCTGGCGCGAAACCAGCAGTTTATCTTTGAAATTGCCAACAATGATATCGTTATTTGCAGTCATCCCTGGTTTAAGGTCTTCGTCAGATTTTTCGTACCGGATAATTACTTTGAAAGCTTTCATATCGAAATCTTTGTGATCTTCGCCAATGGTGGCAATCTTTATTACTTTTCCGGCGAAAACCCTGCCTGCAAGCGCATCGATTGTAATACACACACTATCGTTAAGGTAAACCTTGGCAATGTCGATTTCTTTGATGTACGCTTCGGTTATCACCACCGACATGTCGGGCAAAGTGGCAATCAGTGGCCGCCAAATATTAATTTCAGAGTCTTTTCCATAAGTTTTTCCTGACCAGTCTTTTGCAAACATTACGATGCCGTCTTCAGGAGTCCTGATAGTGGTTGCAGCAATCGCTTTCTGGTATTTATCAATAGTCTTCTGAAGGTCGGCTACCCTCGACTGGAAACGTCCAACCTGCATTTTCAGTTTGTTCCTGTCAAGCAGATAATCCCTCCTGATTTTTTCAACCTCAAGCTCGGCTTTTTGATAACTCATCTGGGTTTTCCGCTGATAGGCTTCTGATTCGTATTTCGATTGTTCAAGGTCGATCTTCAGGTACTCAAGGTCAAGTTTCGCATTGGTAATGGATTCCCGTTTTCGTGAAAGGTTTACTGTGGAGTCAAGCATCGCGTTCCGAAGGTCAGCATCCATCTTTTCCTTTTCCTGCAACTGGTTCCGCATCATGGTCGTGAGTTGGCTTTCATCAATCTTGGCAATGTAATCGCCTTTTTTTACCACTTTGCCTTCAAGGATCAAGTCCACAATTTTTAACTGATAAACACGCAGTTCGCGGTCGCAAATTTCATCAGGAAGATTGATTTCCGTGTATTTCTCGCCTTTGACTTCACCTTTGCAATTAATAACAGTTTCCAGATTGCCTTTCTTTACCTTGAAAGTTTTTCCCGATTTGGGTTTTATCTGAACCATAAAGAACGCAGCCGCAGCAATAAAAACAACAATCAGGGTGGCTATGATCAGGTATTTTTTATTCTTGAGCATGTCGGTTAATTTTCAATGATTTTATCGTATTCGGCAGTCAGGCTTTCACCTTTAACGAAATCGTACAGTGCAAGCATACGCAGGCGATAGTAATAATACCAGTAGGTTTTTACGGCATTGATGTATTCCCTTCTTGCCGATTCTCGATCGTTCCGTGCCATATTTAGTTTAATTACATCTACTTTCCCGATCAGGAAACGTTGAAAAGTAACTTCATAACCTTTCTGTGCCACAGTATCGGATTTGGCAGCGTTTCGAACCTGTTCGGCCTGAAGATTGAATTCCATGACCGATTGGATTATATTTTGTTCAAAGTCGATGCGCGATTGCCTGACACGGGCATTCACCACTTCACGGTTCGATTCGGCCATCATCAACCTGCCTTTTCTGCGCCCCCAATCAACCAAAGGAATACTCAGCCCAACACGCAAGCGCTGACTTTGGTCGGGATTATCGTAAACCATATCAAAATTTTCAGTTGACTGGTTGAGGCCATATACCGCGAAAAGACTGGTATTAAGGCCTGTCTCTGATTTAGCCCTGGCAACATCACGGTTTTGTTCTATCATTTGTTGCTCCTGATTAAGAATATCCGGATTATTTTTCAAGGCCAGATCCAGCGCTTCATCGGCTTTGATTTGTAATGCCGGAATTTCGGAAGGAACTATGCAATTGATCCGTGTATGTTTATCCATCATCAGGTATGAATTTAATCCTGATTGCGAACGTTCAACTTCCAGTTTTGCCTTGTTTAATGATTGAGTGGCATTTAACTGGTTCAATTCGAGGTTGAGCAATTCATCCTGTGTAACCGTTCCGACCTGAAAACGGCCTTTGCCAATTTTATACAAAGTATCGGCATTCGACTGATTGTTTTCTGCGATCTTTAGCTGAATCTGTGCTTCAACCAAATCAAAAAACATGGATGAAGATTTCATTGCAAGTGTTTCCTGCGACTGCACAAAATCCATTTTTGCTTTTTCATATTTTAAGGGTTCGATCTTTGACAGCCACCTCAACGCATTGTACCCGTTTAACGACTGCGAATAACCAATACTTACAGGCTTAGTATGATACAAAGTATTCTGGTCGCCACTAAAATTTTTCACCATTCCGAGTTCCGAACTCAGGAAAAGGCTACCGCCAGTCAATCCAATCTTTTGGTTCAATTGCATTGACATATCGGAGTTAAAATAATCGCGTAGAACAAACTCGTCCTCTTTGGTCTGAATATTATATTCGCTTTTCCTGTAATGGTTAAAATCGAGTGGAGTTGTAGTCATTGTAAGACTTGGTAATTTATCGGCTTTGTAATACCTGAATTCCCAATAACTTGCCAGGTACATATTTTTATACCTGAAAGCATCGAGTGAATTCTTCGATGCAAGGTTTACAACTTCAACCAGGCTAAGATTGTAATTTTCCTGCTGGGCAAAAACTTTGAGGCCGGATCCTGAAAACACAACGATCAGGAAAAGAAATATTTTATTCATTTTGAAATGGTTTTATTGATTAGGCACGTAATGATTCGACCGGGTCTTTATCGGCTGCCCGCTTGGCAGGCATGTATCCAAACATAATTCCAATCAGCGCCGAAACTCCGAATGCGATGAAAATGCTGAAAAATGAAACAACTGTTTTGATATCGAACACCGCTGTGATTATTTTAGACAATACTATTCCAAGTACAATCCCGATAATTCCTCCTGAAATACTTATCAGCGTTGATTCGGCCAAAAACTGGGCAACTATGTCCTTTCTGGATGCACCGATTGCCTGCCGCGTGCCAATTTCGCGGATCCGCTCCATTACCGATGCAAGCATGATGTTCATGATGCCGATACCACCAACAATGAGCGAAATTCCGGCAATGGCCCCCAACACAATGTTGAAGATTTTTTTTGTTCGTTGCTGCTGTTTGAGCAACAATTCAGGAATGGTAACTTCAAAATCGTATAATCCTGAATGGCGGCGCAGAAGCATTCGTTTTACAATATTGGCGGTAGCGCTTAACTGCTCTGTTTCGTTCACCTGAAGGATGATCTTGTCCAACTGATTAGGATTTTTGTCATCCGAAGCAGTTTGGGTGTTGGAACCTGTAATAATTATCCTGCGGCGGGCATTTGATTTTTCCACCTCGTCGGCACGAATAAGCGCCCGGTTCTTGAACCTCATCATAATAGTTTGTGCCGGAACAAATATTTTATTGTCGGAACTGCTGATTCCCATTTCGTCGGAAGCCGAAGCTGTAAAGTCGCGCCGTTCGATCACTCCAATTATTTTCAACCAGATTTGCCCACATTTAATGTACTGGACAACCGGATTTTCCTGATTGAAAAATACGGTTTTGATATTGTCGCCGATTACGCACACCGGTTGGCCGGATTCTTCCTGAATCGTCTTAAATATTTCGCCTGACTGCAAGCCAATATTAAATAAGCTGAAATAATTTGAGTTCACACCTTCCAAAACAACCGGCTTACTTTTCCCGTCGATGATGGCCGAATAATTGTATGAAATAACAGGGCTAACCATATTGATGGTCGGAACAATCTCCTGAATGGCTTGCATATCCTGCATTGTAAGGCCTCTGGAGAATTTTTTGGCACCGGCTTTTTCATCTGTACTGCTCTCATTGGTTCCACCTGAAGAAACTTCGGTTGGGGTAATGATGATGTTGTTGACCCCCACCATTTTTATCTGTTCCAGAATTTCCTGTTCAGCCCCTTTGCCTATGGCCAGCATACTTATCACGGCTGCAACTCCGAAAATAATGCCGAGCGCAGTCAGTATCGATTTTAGTTTATTGGCAATAATTGCCTCAAAACCAATTACTATATCATGAAAATATTTTTTAAAAATCATAACTTTTTATTATAACTGTTAAAACCACCTCCTTTGGTGGTGGTTATGTATAAATTGGCTTTGCCTGAAAATTATTAATCATGAGATGTGACCAATTTTAATTTTAATCCTATCATTATCAAGAAGATTAAGAACTATCAGAAGA
>JANONW010000415.1:0-1896 GCA_031421065.1 Prolixibacteraceae bacterium | reverse complement strand
CAACAGACCGCTAGCCGCGGGTTGTGCATTCGGTTAGCACCGGCGGCTAGCGCCTTGCCGCTCACAAAACCTCAAATCTGGCCGCGGGGAGTATCATTCGCCGTCTTGAGACACCGCCCGGTAGCCCCATGGCACTCAGTTTGATTCTGCACTCACTAACCCGAAGCGTCAGCGAGGGAATTCTCGGTGAAAATAAACAGCCAAAGCCCCTCGCTGACGCTTCGGGTTACAAAGGGAGTGCCATTGCCCGAGCCCCCCGGCTATGGCTGCGATAAATCGCAGATTTCTGATTTTCCGAAATTATTGCCGAAGATCCGTTGACATTAGTCGCGATGACAAATAAAACACGACTAAGTTGGTGGTATATTAAATCGACGTTCTGGAATTTGCCGATGAAACTCTCAAGGAAATCTGACTACGCTCTGCGAGCCCTGTTTACCTTGGTTGGGTTTCGGGGACGAGGGCCAATCTCGATTCGGGAATTGGCCGAGAAAAACGACATTCCTCGGCGGTTCCTTGAACAGATCATGCTCGACATGAAGCAGCAAGGCTGGGTGCAGAGTATTCCGGGAAGGGTTGGGGGGTTTGAACTGGCGAAGCATCCTGAGCAAATTCCGATGGGGGAAATTGTGCGGCATTTTGACGGTATTCTGGCGCCTATTGGTTGTGTTTCCACGAGCCATTACGAAGCCTGCACTCAGGAAGGTGCCTGTCGATTTCGCCGAGTCATGCTCGACATCAGAAACTATGTCGTAAAGATGATGGACGGCGCCACATTAGCAGGTGTTTTCGCAGGTGCTGTTGTGCGTCGCGAGGAAGTGTTTTCACGAGAAATCATGTACGGAGACGGCATCTAACAGTCGCCTCTTTTTTTTGGTTAAATATATCACCTATTCAGTCGTGGTTTGAATTTTCAGGGAGTTGTCAAATGTATCGAATTTTCAGTTCAGCGGTCTTGTTTGCTGTCACTTGCATGGCGTTGACGGGGTGTGGAACTCACTCTTCGGGTGGTTCCAGCGTGACGACTTCTCAAGGCTCGTCGAGTGGTTCGGACGGTGGAAGCGTGCAGTTGCTCAATGTTTCCTACGACCCAACTCGCGAACTTTGGAAGGACTTGAACAAAGCGTTCGAGGGTATTGCAAAGGAACAGACTGGGAAAACTGTCTCCGTCAGGCAGTCTCATGGCGCATCCGGCAGTCAGGCTCGTGCGGTGATTGATGGCCTCGAGGCGGACGTCGTCTCGCTGGCCCTATGGACTGACACCGAACAGATTCATCGAAAGGGCCTGATCAAAGACGGTTGGGAGGACTCATTTTCCAACCATAGCCTGCCGTACACATCGACAATTGTCTTTGTGGTCAGAAAAGGAAATCCAAAAGCGATTCGAGAGTGGTCAGATTTGATACGTCCGGACTTACAGATCATCACTCCAAATCCAAAGACGTCGGGGAATGGGAAACTTGCATTCCTTGCCGCCTGGGGCAGTGTCGTTCTCAACGGAGGCACAGAGGACGATGCGCGTGCATTTGTGACGAAGCTCTACAAGCAGGTTCCGGTTCTCGACACGGGGGCTCGCGGTGCAACGACAACTTTCGCACAAAAAGGCATTGGTGATGTTCACCTGACTTGGGAGAACGAAGCCCGTCTGGAGATCGCCGAGGCAAAGGGTGAACTGGAACTTGTCTATCCATTGATAAGTATTCTCGCCGAGCCGCATGTGGCTCTTGTTGATCAGAACGTCGATCGTCGGGGAACTCGCTCGGTCGCTCAGAAGTATCTCGAATTTCTCTACACACCCGAAGGTCAGGCGATCATCGCCAAACACTTCTACCGGCCTTCGGACGCCTCGGTCCTGGAGCAGCACCGTGCAGCATTTCCGGACCTGCGACTGTTCCG
>JANONW010000414.1:0-20257 GCA_031421065.1 Prolixibacteraceae bacterium | reverse complement strand
TTATCAGGAATCCTAGTCTTTTCCCTGTCAACTTTAAATGACTCAGAATTTGTGCATCCCATACTGGATTAACCGTTTCAAGGGCTTTTAACTCGCAAATGACAAGATCATTTACCATTACATCGAGCCTAAGACCCTCCTCAAAAACCAAATTTTCGAATATAATTGGAACGTCCATTTGTCGTTTGACCAAATAACCACCTTTTGATAAAACATGACAGAAACAAACTTCATAAACTTTTTCCAATAATCCAGGTCCAAGTTCCTTGTGGACTCTATATGCAGCATTTACCACTGCTTTACCAACAGTTTCTTCTTCAGGACTAATTGGCAAATAAGTTCTCCTGTTTTCCATATTAAATTCTTGTTTATAATAGATAAATAGCAAATAAAGCTTTGTGAATCCTTGGTGGCCTGGTGGCTTTGTGGCGGAATATTTGAAAACATCAAAATTCAACCCTTGATTCACTTAATTCATAATTTATAATTCATAATTCACTACGGTTCATGCTGATATATTTTTGAACTTTCAGGTTTCGGGTTAACAACTACTAACACACGGGCCGAAGGCGCCAGGTTTGTTCCGTTGATATCTTTCACCCCGGTGATCCAATATTGGGTCATTACTTTGGGGCTAACCTGTAACTGATAGCTGGTGCCGGCAATATTCTTCACAGGCCAGAAGCTGGTTCCGTCGGTATAGGTAAATTCCCATGGGGCAACTCCTGTAACCGTGACTTCAAGAAAAGCCTTTTCTCCAATACAGATCCAGTCCGGATCAGGTTGTGTCATTACCGCTGTTGGTATCGACGGCTTCACCTCGACCATACCTATTTTCAAATTGTTGGTACAGCCCAAAGCATCGCGGGCAGTAACTTTAAAGAAATAATTCCCCGGCTCTTTCCATTCTACCTGAACACTTGAACCGACATTTCCACCGACAAATGCCGCATCACCATCGGCAACGGCCGTTCCCGCGACTGTCACAAAATTGATCGTCGAATTGTTGTATATTTCCCATGTATATGTGTCGCCCGGTTTTTGTTCTACAGCCAAAGTTGAAGTTTCGCCCTGGTACACGACGTTCTGGGCCATGGCAGGAGCCAAAGCCAACAGCAACAGCAGCATAACTGCCAGTGCCGGATAACGTGCTATGTACAAGAGTCGTTTCATAATTAAAGCCCCACCCCGGCCCTCCCCACAGGGGGAGGGAGCAAGAATGCTCTGTTCAGCGTTATTGGTTATTCATTATTGGTTATTGAATATTTTTCATTCATCATTGGATATTTTAATCAGTTATAAGTTCCCATTACCCGTTATTGCGAGGCACGAAGCAATCTCTTGAACCATCAGATTGCCACACTCCCTGCGTTTCCCAATCTCCATCGACAAGCTGTTCGCAATGACTTTCTGTTGTTGGTTCCTGTGTCCGTCAGCTAAAGCAGACGGCAAAGGATAGCCTCGTTGCACCTTGTTGCCATTCAGATCAGGATGATATCCTTTGCCGTTGCCTTCAGGCAACGGATCGAGATTCCCAATGCAATTTGGCTTTAGCCACACTTTCCTGCTTGTTTCCTTTGTCATTCCTCTCTATTTTTTCAGTTCAGTTTATTGTTCTTTCAATCCATGCGTTCCATTCCGTCCGATACAGCGATAAACCCTTGAACAACTTTTTCAAATCGACCATTGTGTCTTTTCCTTTTATGTCCGTTCGCTAAAGCGAACGGCAAAGAATAATGCTTTTGCACAGTACAATCAATCCGATCAGGGCAGTATCCTTTGCCGTTGCCTTCAGGCAACGGACATCCAATGCACCCTTCCCTTCCGGGCATACCTCTCCCATGCCCCGAATACTCGGGGTTTTGACCAGCTAATATCCTGAATACCAATTCTTCTTTAAAAGAATTGTATCTTCTTGTTTTCATTTCCGGAGGTTTGCCTCTCGTTCCGTTTGCCAGCGGAGGCCCATCTCTCGCATTCCTGATTTCCGGCGGATGACCTCTTGATCCAAACAATTCAGGAGGATCGCCACGTGCCTGGTAAATCAGTGGAGGATCGCCACGTGAAGCGAACATCCAGGGTGGGTCGCCACGGGCTTCGCAAACTGCCGGCGGGTCGCCCCTTGAACCGGATGTCCGTCGTGGATCGCCCCGACCTTTAATCTGACCACATCGGTTGTTTTTCATTCATTTTGCATTGTTGATTAATTCTTGCCACACAGCCACAACTTGTCCCGATAGCAATCGGAATAGACACTTATGTCACATCGAATGATGTTATTCCCGTCATTGCGAGGCACGAAGCAATCTGTTTAATTGATGGATTGCTTCCCTTCGGTCGCAATGACGCTCCGTAAAGGGTTCGTACAACCGCACGAAGCGGTAATGTTCGCATTCCGATTACACGAAACCCGAACCCCGTAACATTTTCCTGATCTTTCCTCCGGCCTATTCCATGGATTTGCAATTTTGGATATCCGGCATCTGACCTGTTTTCATAGTTGTTTCTCCTAAAGCCCCACCCCAGCCCTCCCCAACGGGGGGAGGGAGCAAAAATGCTCCGATCGGCATCAATGCCTGCCTGTTCGGCAGACAGGGTTATTGAATATTGTGTATTCATTATTGGCTATTTTACTTTCATTTTAAATATCTAAATACAACTAATCCCGGTTCCACAAGCTTTCCCCCTGCGGGGTTCCTGCTGAAAGGCAGGAAATTGGGAAGGGGGCTGCTTTTTCTTTCATGATTCCCAAAAACCCAATTCCGCCAGCTTTCCCCCGTTTGGGGGAAGGGGAAGGGGGTCTTCCATCCTTTCTCCGGCCATCCGCCAGACTTCGGCGTGAGCTCAGTCGAACGCTCAGTCGAACGCTGGCGGCCAACCGAAAAAAGTATACGGGTTCATGAAAAAGCAAAATGACATATCTAACTGATTAGATTATGGAAGTTTAGTAATGAATGCACCGGTTGCTGGAACTGCAGTAACTGTCGGACGAGCAGTAATTGTGTAATTAGCATTCTTTCCAAATGCAGCTTCAGGAGCACAAGGAGGAGCACTTGGAGCACCCTGAATATCACTTTCAGTATAGGCTGTTGGCAAGAAACCATCAACTTTAACATTCAATACTTGATCACTTAGAGTTTCAAAATCGTTGTTATTAATTACAAGTTCAATTAGGTATGCAGAACCAGCGACAGCATCACTAACTGTAGCATCGGCGGCTAAACCTAAATCCTGTTGTGCACCGCTCGCGGCAAATCCTGTCATTGCAGTCCAGGTTGTTCCATTATCACTACTCCATCTAGCAGAGGCATAAGTCTGATTTCCAGCTACATTCAAAGCAGGGATTCTAACACTTGGTTTCCAAGCGCCCAAGATACCTGTTGCAGTAACTTCATAATAGATAGTGTTCGTTCCATAAGTGTATTTAACCGTTGGAGTTCCAGCGGTAACTACAGCACCAGTAACAGCTGGGGCACAATTTGCAACCTGAGCATTAGCACCAGTAGCAGTTGAACCGGTAATGGCGAGCAAGAATGTATTGATTGGCTTAATTTCATAAACCTTCAGGTTCTCAACTGTACATCCCGGAGCACTGGTTTCGGTATATTTTACAACCAGATAGAAAGTTGTACCGATGGCCTTTGGTAGCCAAACCAATTTTAGGTTATTTGTTCCGCCAGTAGTGGTATTATAGGCAGATCCTGTACCATCAACAGTAAAATAATTGTCAGCAGTTGTCAATTTTGTTCCTGTTAGTAAATTAACATCAGTAGTAGCATGCCAGAGAAACGTAGGAGAAGTATTTGTACCTGTAATGGTTACACCATAATCATATACAATACCGGGAGCAGGGGTTAAAGGAGTCCCCGTACACTGCCCGTAGGACTTGTTTACATTGGCAAAGGCTGCCAATAAAACGAAAACGAAAATAAAAATTTGCTTTTTCATGATAATAAAATTTTGAATTTTGATTTTTAATTAACTTTTGATATTCTGTGTGTATTTTATTTTTAAAGAGTTCATCGGTCGGTTGAATAACCGTAACTTTTGATGGTATGGGTCGGGACCGGCCTGGCGGAGCATTCCCCTTGTTCTGGATCAGGAAGATGTTAAATCCTCCCCCAGCCCCTCCATTCGGAGGGGTGAATGGGTCATCGCACTTTTAGATGGTATCCATTTACTTGATAGGAATTGACCGGAAGATGCATTCTGAATGACTTGTCGGTTTTGGCTTTTCGTCTTTCTTTCAATCATAGCGTGTTGTTTCATAATGATATATTTTAGTTTGCTTCATACTTTAAAAATTCCTGATAATACCCGGGCGCGGAATGACTACCATATCCACAAACTGAACGGTGGTGTTGCCGGCCAAATCGGTAACGGTATAAGTAATCCGGTTCGTTCCCAACGGAAATTGAATGTCGGTTCCATAAACAGAGAGTTGTCCGGTTCCTGAGAGATCTGTCGATCCGTTATTCCCAAAATCAATGATCCATGCAATTGGGTTGGCTGCAAGTGCACAGTTATCGGCTACCGAACTTAGATTAAGCATGGTAAAGCCGGGTTTAAATAAATAATAATCAGGCCGGAGAAAAGTTAAATCCGTTGGATCAGTATCAGGAACATTGTTATATACAGCCTGAAAAATGTTTTCAACACAATAACCCGCTGCTAGTGTGGGTAGAGTAAATGTGGGCGGTTCCTTGTCTGAAACAGTTACCAAATGGCTGCAATTATCTGTTCCTGAGATGTTGGTGGCCGTCCAGGTAATGGTTGAAATACCCACTTTAAAATCGTAGTTCCCAATTGCTCCTGTTCCTGAACCGGTAGTTGCCCCGGTCATCACCCAGATATATGTGATGGGCTCAGCTCCCGAAATTTTTACCGGAAATCCCGGATTGAGGGTGGCGGTACATACACCTATATCTGTATTTTGCAAAATATCGGCCGGACAGGAAATTTTCGGTTCAGATTCAACTGTTACGGTAAACGAACAGCTTACTGTATTCCCGTTTGAATCGGTTACGGTGTAGGTGATCGTAGTAACTCCTACCATAAACCGGCTAGGGCTTGGAACTACATTTTTGCCCGACGGATCACCGCTCCCTGAAGTAGTGGCCCCTAAAGGATCAACCATCACCCAGGTTAATACCGGATTGGGGCAGTTGTCGCTGTAAGTGGGCTCCGGAACTACAACCACGTCCTTATAAGGCAATTCAAAATCAGCCTGAATAACAATATTTGCCGGGCAAGTAATAACTGGCATTAAATCGGTTACCGTTACGGTCTGGATACAGGTGGTTATATTTCCCGAAGCATCGGTAATGGTCCAGGTTACGGGAGTCCCTCCAATCGGATAGACACCATTTGCATTGTTGGTCCCGTTGAAACTATTGACCATCGTGTATGCTTCGTTACACGGATTCAAAATAGTTGGAGCAGGAATAGTAGTAATGTTGGCATCGCACCTCCCTGCTTCGGCATTCTGTGTAATGGTAGTGATTACCGGACAGGTTGCTGCAAATTGTGGCGTAACCAAACTCTTTATCCAGACTTGGAATGAGCAGGTGGACATATTCAGACTTGCATCAGTGATGGTATATGTAACCTGGGTCTTCCCTACGTTAAATGGCTGACTGGCAGGGATCGGTCCTGTCCCGCTTGCAATAGTGGCCCCGGTTAAAGCCCATGTCAGAACCGGATTCGGACAATTATCTCCAATTACCGGATTGGTGATAGCGACACCGGTCTTTGAACAGTTATTTGCAGCTACCTGCTCTTCCACATCGGCCTGACAGGCAATGGTAGGCAGCTGGGCATCGGTTACCGTCACAGTCTGGGTACAGGTTTTTACGTTGCCCGAAGCATCGGTAATAGTCCACGTTACATTGGTTAAACCAACTGGATAGTTCCCGCTGGCATTGTTGGTACTATTAAAACTGTTTGTCAGTGTGTATCCTTCGTTACAAGGATCAGTAACTGCTGGTATCGGAACCGTAATTGCTACGGTACAAAGTCCCGGATCGGCATTTGTTGTTACATCAACCGGACAACCAACAGTAAATACTGGTTTATTCAGGTCTTTTATCCATACATCAAACGAACAGGGAAGTGATTGGTTCCCGGCAGCGTCAAAAGCAAGGTAGGTAACTGTAGTAATACCTACATTAAAAGTTTGTCCGCTTACATAATTGATTCCGATAGCACGACTAGTCCCGGTGGTTGCCCCGCTCATGGTCCAGGTTAGTTTGGTAACGGCACAATTATCCGTGGCTACCGGATCTGGAAGGATCACATTACTCAGGAAGCAATATCCGGGCAATGCAGTCTGCACCTGATTTCCCGGGCAAGTAGTGAATACCGGGGCCTGATTATTATCGGTAACAGTTACGGTTTGAGAGCAAGTCGAAGAATTTCCACAGGCATCTGTACCTGTCCAGGTTACTGTGGTAACCCCAACAGGGAAGGTAGCCGGGGCATCATTGGTAAAAGTTACCGAAGAGCAGTTGTCTGTGGCAGTTGGTGTGCCAAGGTTGATGGACGATGCAAAACATTTGCCTATATCGGCTACATTGGATACAGGTCCCGGACAGGTAATTGTCGGAGGTGTAGTATCAGATATGATAATGCTGGAATAAATGGTTGTATCATTACCACATTGGTCTGCAGCAGTAAACGTCACTGGAATAGTCCCACACGGAACATTATTAATTGATGGATATGAAGGGGTCATTGCAATGATAACAGGTATTCCATCAGAACCTGTGTATGTTGCTTTAAACGTGGCCAACCAATCACTCACTTTTTGAAGTTTATCATTGTCATCGCAACTCAAATAAAGAGGCAGAGGAAGTGCACCAACAATTACAGGACCTGTCTTATCGTATTTCACAGTAAAAGGCATAGTAGCTTCATTACAAACTAAAATTTCATCCCTCTTGACAACTTTTACTGAGTAATCTCCTTCTGCTGGTGGAAGAAAACTTGAACCAGGCGAGGGCAAAATTTCAACGCCCAGATTATTATACCAATGATATACATAGTCATTATCCGGAGGATCAATAGTTGGAGTGATTACAGGCATTTGTCCTTCGCAGATCTTGTCAGCTTGAATATCAATGGCAATCTTAATTTTAGGCAGAATATTTACCCGTATTGTTTTGCAATCTATGAAACTGGCGCCGCAAACTGTTGTCCCGGTAACCTGGCCGCATACTTCATAATCTATAAATGGAGGTACAAGATCCTTATCAGCTTCCGGGACATAAAATACCGGAGTCAAACTTCCTGAACTGGGAGTTATATAGCGTTCATAGCCAGACCCCGATTTATCTGTCCAGGTCACAGTAGCGGGTACTACTCCAGTCACAGCCAAATTGCCATTGCAATCAATACGGGTAGTTATGTTATCAGCTGAGGTCACGCCTTTTATGGCCTCAATTTGATATATATTCTCATTATCCCCAGGTTTACAGAAACTTAAGGTGTACCAGCGACCTCCGGCCAGACATTTACCTTGACCAACTTCTGCACCAGCTCCCTCACAATCAATTTTGTAATAAAGAGCTCCCCCAGGGATTGCACCTTTTATAATGCTGAATTTTAACCCGACATAGTCTTTACCCAACCACAAAAAAAATGAAGTGCAATTGTCGTCAGCAGTCGGACAACAAATGCTGGATTTACCTCCCCGCGACCGTTCCAGTGATGTCCATACCGGAGTCGTTTCCAAGTTGGCATATTCAAATGGAGTATCTACACAATAAGCACATTGACATTCACCTAAAACTTCAATAAAATGTGATACTTCTACCGAGTTATTGCAATTGTCGCGGACGCGATAAAATCGGGTAAGTCCTGTCGGACAAAAGCCGGGTTTACCTCCAAGTCCATAATACTCTTCCCTTACAAATTCAACGGTTACACTTCCACAAATATCACTGGCAATTACCCTGGTTAGAAAAGCATCTTTGTCAGGAATATTATCAGGACAAGCAACTTTTTCTTCCAGTCTTAAGCCTGTTGGAAAAGTTACCTGTGGCGGTTGAGTATCATTAATTTCAATAGTTTGATTGGCGGTAGAAAAATTTCTGGAACAATCGGTTGCCTTCCAGGTACGGGTAACGGTTGCTTTACCGGTACAATTTCCAGCCACGGTTGCATCCTGCCAGGAGAATGTAACAGCAGAACAATCGGTCGCAGTTGGAAAATCGGCTGGATTTACCGGGTCGTAATTAGTGTTGCACTCCACATACTTGGTGGCCGGCATGCTGGTAATTTGTGGAGGTGTAACATCTCTAACTGTAATAATCTGATCATGAGTCGTAAAGTTGCCGGAGCTATCAGTAACCTTCCAGGTTCTTGTAATGGTAAAAGGATACGTGCAAGCCGGAGGAACAGAATTTGTTTGAACATCGATATAGCTAATCGGGTTTGCCGGAAGTGTACAATTATCTGATACACCGGAAGGTAGTCCGGTTTTACTCGGGTCGGAATCAAAGGAACATGCTCCAGTTGAATTTATCGCAATTGCTCCGGGTGGGGTAAATGTTGGAGGGGTATTATCAACCACAGTTACCGTAAGTGTACAGGTTGCGGAATTGTTGCTGGCATCCCTTACTGAATAAGTAACCGTAGTGGTTCCAACCGGGAAGGTGCTTCCGGGCAAATGTGATTTAGTCCAGACCAGGCTTGCTGAAGCAGTACAGTTATCAGTTGCTGTAGGTTCGGTCCAGCTGGCAACCTGATCGCAGGTGGTACGTCCGATGCCTGTATTCACTGAAAAAATTGCCGGGCAACCAGCAATTACTGGAGGTGTATTATCGGTTACTGTGACGCTGAAAATACAATCCACACTTCCGCAGGTGTTGGTCGCGGTTACTTTCACGTTCGTTGTTCCCGAATTGAAAGTTGAACCGCTTCCTGTTCCGCTACCCGAACCGATGGTTGCTCCGGTGAAGGTATAAGTATAAGCAGGGGCGGGTTGCCCTGATGCGGTGACGGTATAACTGGCCGACGCCGTACAGGCTCCTGTAGCTGCATTGAAGCTAAGGGAAGGTGACGGACAGGAAATAAGCACTGGAACCGTGTTAACGGTTAGTGTTACGTTTTGGGTAAATGCCTGGCTGCAATTAGGCGTTACACTGGTTGATGTAATTCCGGTAATTTGTAGGTTTTGTCCGTTATTGGCGGCAGTCAGGACAGTAGTAGTAAAAGATCCATTTCCCGAACCGTTGGCCACCACTCCGGTAACAGCTGTTTGTGCAATACCATTGATCGTATAGCTTATTGTGGAGGTACTGTTTGCAAGCAATCCGGTCAGATTAATCGTTGCGGCCGAACCTTCGCAAACATCTGATGCCTGTGAAGCTCCAGTCAAGGTTGGCAAAGGATTAACGGTTACAACCCGGTCGGCGCTTGTTGTTCCGCATAACCCGGATGCAGTAGCGGTGATGGTTGCAGTACCACTGAATGCAGCATCCCAGTTCATCGCGCCTGTGGTTGAATTGATTGTCCCTGCTCCTGCGGGAGAAACAGAATAAGCAATTGAGGTACTGTTTGCCGCTGTCGCCGTATAAGTTTCATCGGCAGCGTTCTGGCATACTGTTGTCGCCCCTGCTGTAAAACTGGTTGGGCCGGTTGTTGGGTTAACGGTTACAGTGGCAGTGATAGTACATCCAGTAATGTTCGTATAAGTTATTGCACTTGTTCCTGCTGATACGCCAGTTACCAGGCCATTATTATCAACCGTAGCCACGCTTGCAGTACCTGACACCCATGGGTTAGTTACTGCAGGGAGATCTGACCCAGTTAACTGTGTTGTTAAACCTGCACATACATTTAGTGTTTCAGTAATGGTTGGCGGAATACACTCGGCCAGGGCAAATGAAGATGAAGTGCCCAACGAGCTAACACCAGTAAAACTAACACTGGTTGCATTTGCTGATGTTACCGGTGGATAAGTCCAAACAGAACCATCGTATATTCCTACTTTGTATGTACCAGCTTCGGCAATACTGGAAGGGAAGGTAAAATCGCCACCCAGGTCGCTAAACGTAACGCCGCTATTTGTAACGGTCCAATAGTTGTTTACACTTTTAGCAGGATTTAATAGTGAACTTCCCAAACTTACATGATCGCCTGCAGTTGAGGAAACAGTTATGCTACCTCCGTTATTCGCACCTGAAAAATTCAGTAACAGAGGTGTGTAATTTGAACCATTCCCAACAGGGAAGAGGTAAGCGATGCCTCCCGTATTACCAATGGCCCGCTGCATTTGGCCAATAATAAAACCGCTCGACCGATCAATGGAAGTAATATTGGGATTGGTCAGGATAACTTTTTTGCTGTTTGTAGTGCCATCAATATTTCCGCCGTTCAGGGAGAGCTGATTATTCACGGTCAGATTGTCGGTCAGCGAAACTTTGGTATTGCTGTTAAAAACAGTCAAATTATAAAGTGGAATATCGCTGTTAACTTTGAAAGTACTTCCGGCAAGCGTGGTGGAAGTTCCTATTTGGAAGGTTCCACCGGTAATGGTTTTTGTACCCGAACCTGCAAAAATATCAATGTCGTTCGAAGGTGTTGCGCTACTGTTGGGATTGATAATTGTGATGGTTGTACTTCCGCTGATGGATAAGACGCTTGTTAAACTGCACTCAAAGGAAGCCAGGGTCGAAGAAGCATGTCCAATGGTCGAGATATTCAGATTTCCGCCGGTAAATGTTCCGGTTGCATTGCTGAGCAGGAATCTTCCGGCAACATTCATTACTCCACCTGTCAGCATGAATTTACCGTTGTTATTGGTTACCGACGAATTGCCCGGAACAATTCCAACATTGAATATGCCATCAGTAATTCTCAGCTCCCCGTTATTATCAACCGAACCGTTCTGTCCGACAACTGTAGCATTCGGATTGCTTAGTTCAAAACCTCCGGTGTTTGGAATAACATAACTTGGAATACTAAAAACCGGATTGGTGAAGAAATTGGTGCCAATAATTTTAAATGTCCCGTTTGTGATGGACAGAAATCCATTAGTTGTGCCTGAAAGCACCTGAAAAGTCCCTCCAGGTGAAAAAGTAAGCACCGAAGTGGTTGAAGTACCTTTATTCAAGATTAGTCCGTTTGTTTTTCTCAGATTGATAAGGGTCGATCCTTCGCAATTGAAAACGGCATTTGATGCGCCTGTAAACGTAATTCCCGCACCCGATGCATTTGCTACAGCCCCTACTGCCCCTGCCGTGGAGCTGAAGTTAATTGTTCCATCGTTGATGATACTACCGCCAACCAGCAGCGAGTGAGTGGTGATTGTACTGGTTGACCCTACTGCCGCGCTCCTGAACTGTGCCCCTGATTTTACCGTTACAATTCCACTTACTGTTATTGTTCTTACTGCAATTGCATCGTATTGCAAAATACCGGATGTGCCTTGTCCGATAGTCAATGAGCCTAAAGCGGGAGCATCCATATCGATGGTAACAGTTGCACCATTGGCAATGATAACTTCATCACCTGCACCAGGAACAACACCACCTACCCAGGTTGCCGTGTTGCTCCAATTCCCTCCGGTTGCGGTAGAAGTAATAGTCGCAGCCGGTGCCGTAACAGCCGAAGCCATTTTTGCAAAATCAAGAGTACTTGTTATTTCGGCGAACTTAGTTACTAATTGATTTTGTTCGTACGGATGAGTTAATCGGCCATTTTGCAGCCTGTTCGCAGTGGCATCTTTTCCGGCGAAAGAAAAAAACAATAATAAAATGAGGATAAATTTTGGAGTGCGGGTCGCGTTTGCCAGACACCTAAACATCAGGAGAAAGGCCAGCCAGATACTGGCTAAAAGCAGCAGGTTTCCAAAGTGCGAAGGACTATTCAGGATAAATAATGCAACAGAAACTGTGGACAGGGCAATATGTGCGGAAGTAAAGCCGTTTGGAATATTGCAAGGTAGGGTGGAAGTTACATCAGAAGCTAAGGTAACTGAGCTTGTCGAAGTGGAAGAGGAACGCTGTCTGAGCTTGTCGAAGCCGAATTTCTGGTCACTGAGCAACGCTGGCTGAGCTTGTCGAAGCCTGGATTTACACAATAGAGGCAGCGAATCATTCCAAACAGCGGTCGCGGAACTTCCGAAAACGGATGCTGAAACAAAACAGAAAAGCAATACCCTGAGTATCTTCATGCCTATCAACTTCTTCATTGCAAATCCAATTAAACTAAATCCTTGTCAACCGGATATCGTCTCACGGACACACCATCAGCAGTTCGTGCAAAACAATTATGCGCTGCCGAACCATTTTAAAAATGTGTTTTACCGTTTGAACATAAAATTGAACATAAAATTCAAATATAAAAATTAAATTAGAATAAGTAATTATTTTTTCTAATTTTAAATAGCTCATATACAGTACTATGAAACAAGTAGTTAGAAAGTGATTCTAATCATAGCTCATATTGAACCGCTTATTTAGAATGAATATATATTAGGTTGATTTTGTGTGCTAGAGAACACTTGTAGCAAGAGCCCTAATTGTTCGATTTTGCGGCAACTTTGTGGTATACAGCTAAAAAGCGGGTTATTGAGATGGGGCGATGAGGGCGACAAGGCGACGGGGCGAACTTAATTCAACGCGTCATTGCGACACCGACGAAGGAAGGGGGAAGCAATCCCACAATCGAAGCGATAGGGCAAAAGGGCGATAGGGAATTTGTCAATTTGAAAATTAAAGAATGAGTCCACTCCGACAACCCGTTTTTGTTGTATTTTGACTTTAAATGCCCACTGAATATCAGTAGATTACAAAGTCAAAATTGAGTAGGATTGACTTTTCGTAGTGGACTCAAGAATAAGAAATATCGAATAAGAAATAAGGAAGTCAGAAGTCAGGAGACCGGAGCAGATGGAGGCTTTAGGACTGCAATGGATCAAGCTTGTATCGAAAATGATCTTATTCCTGAATGTGTGTTTTCGTCAGACATTGACACATTTTGCCAAGACAGTTATGAAGCAATACCAAATAGTTCAAATATCACTTTTCCCTAAGAGTGATATCTGTTTTTATATCCTTTGGAAATGTTTTTTGATTCGTTTTGTTGCACCTATGTTTCAACCACAAAAAACAAAGAGAGCCAGAAATTAATTTAACTCTCTGGTTTTCAAGAGCGGGAAACGGGGGTCGAACCCGCGACCCTCAGCTTGGGAAGCTGATGCTCTACCACTGAGCCACTCCCGCTTTTGATTCAATCTTTTTTTGAACGCTCAAAAATAATAAAACAAATCGTTGAGCGGTTAATTCAGTATTGTTAATTCAACTTCTTTTAAAACTGTTTTTATTCTCAATGGTAATTATCGTTTGGAAGTTGTTTCTTTCGACTTCGGTCATTTAATACACTATTCCCATTAAATTTGTGGCAGGATCTTCTTTACAATTCGAAATTAAAGCCCCTGTTCAGCAAATCTTCGTAATTCTTTGGTTCGAAGCGATAGTACCATGCACCTTTTCGCGACGATTCCTTTTCCTTTTCTTCCAGCTTTTCTAACAAGTTCATCGATAATAGCTTGCGTCTGAAGTTACGTTTATCGAGTGTTTTGTTGTAGATGGCCTCGTACAGACCCTGCAATTGCGGAATGGTAAATTTATCAGGAAGTAACTCGAATCCGATGGGTTGAGTCCGTGCCCTTACCTGCAGTTTTTTTAATGCGCGGCCTACCATGGCTGTATGGTCAAAAATTAGTTGGGGCATTGCTGAGATCGGAACCCAGGTGGCGCCATAGGTTTTTACCAGTTCGAGGTCGGATTCGTTGATCTTGATGAGTGCGAAATAGGCCACTGAAATGATGCGTGCCCCAGGATCGCGCTCCAGTTCGCCAAACGTGTAAAGTTGTTCCATGTAAACATCAAAAAGACCGGTAAGCTGATGTAAAATACGTTTGGCAGCTGTATCAATGGCTTCGTTGTTGTTCAGGAACCCGCCCATCAGCGACCATTCTCCTTTAGCCGGCTGAAAATTTCTTTTCAGCAACAGTACTTTTAGCTCCCGGCCATCTTCATCGTATCCGAAAATGATGGAATCGACAGCTACGTGGAATTTCTCGTGTTCTTGATAGTAAGGCATTGGCAAGGTTATTCAGGCAAAGGCCAGTCTTTTGTTTCTTTGGTGCGCAAATAAGTTTCGATATGCCTGTCTGTTTTTGCTTCGTAAATATCCGAGATTGTAAGAATAATTCCAGTTTCTTCCACATTCCCAAAATGATCGTTTATCACAGTGCCGAAGGTCTTCATCGACGGACTCAGGTTCATGTATGAATTGATTAGCGGAGGAATATTTTCGCCAAATTCGCGCACTTTTTGCGAAAGGATCTTATAATCATCCTTGTACGAACCGCCATTAAATACTTCCTCCATTTCTGACATGCTGATTCCCAAATCCAATGGATGGATCGGGGTCACCAGATTTTCATCATCGTTAAAATATTTCATGAAGAAATACATAATAAGGTTGCGGGCATCGGTGTGAAAATGGGTGTACATGGTCACTTTTCCGAAAAAATATTTTATTTCCGGATGTTCAACGATCAAGGCTCCCAGTCCGTCCCATAAATTATCGAGTGCAAAAAGTGCTTTTGCACCGGCCTTGCTCGATTGATAATGTGGCTGAACAAATGAACGACCCAATTCAAGGGTATAAGGAAGATAATCTTTGATGAATTTTTTGGAGAAATTGAAAAGATGTGTAGTGGCAAGGCGCACAACCCCGTTTTTGTCAACCGGAACGTCTTTGCACAATATATAACGGTATCCGCCAATGATTTCCAGAGCTTGTGGATCCCAAACGATCAATTGTTTGTATGGATCATCGCAGGTGTCGTATTCATCAATGTCAACTTCATCTCCCATGCCGCCACCGGCATCCCGAAATGTTAATTCTCTTACACGTCCTATTTCAAGCATTACGTTTGGCGAATCCTGATGGGTAATAATATAAATCTCGTTATCGCCTTTGTTTGTTTTCCTCATCAATTTGTCCGGCGTCAATTCAGCCAGCAAGGCTTCCTTCGACACTGGTGCAATTATATCCTTCATACGATATCTGATATTTTTTATTGAGGTACAAAACTAAAAAAAAAACTGCCAGAATTGGTTTTGTCAACCAATTAATCTTGGGCTCCAACCTCAATTGGTAATTTATACACAATGTTCCTGACTTCTGCTACCCATTGATCCAATGTTTTGCTCTTGTCGAAATGTTTATACGATATTGGTTTCCCGAATGTTATAATGAATTTTTGATTTTTGTGCCTGAAGGTTTCGTCGGCCAGATAAAACATTTCAAGGTTCCATTTCATTTTGAAAAAAGTGCGGAAACTTGCCAGCCTATAAAAGAAATCTGAATTTCGGCCACTTACGTGCACCGGAATAACATCCCGCTGATATTCAATTGATTTTGCAATAAAATGCTTTTTCCATTCGTAATCCTGAACCTTCCCTTTTATTCTTCGCGAAGCAAACCCCGATGGGAAAATGAGCATTTGTTTGTCAGACAAATACGCTTCATGGATTTTCCTGATCACATCTTTACTATGCCCCCCATGTTTGTTTACCGGAACAAAAATCGGATGCAGCTGAGGAATATTCATCAAAATATCATTTACCAAAGTGACCACATTTCCTAAAATCCGGTCGAGGTTGCTCATAATCAGCAAAGAGTCGAAACCGCCAAGCGGATGATTGGATGCAAAAATAAAGCGTCCGGATGCCGGTATATTTTCAAGTCCGATCAGGGTTTGATGAACGTTAAAATGTTTCACCATGCTGTTGGCGAATTCAATTCCTTTTTCGTTGCCGTGATTTATCAGGATTTCGTTTATTTCATCGATGTGCATAATGCGGTTGATGTACCGGTAAACAAACCCGGGCAGCTTTCTGGCAAGCTTTGGGTTTTTATTTAGGAAAACTTCCCTGACATTGATAGGTTTATACGGCTCCTTATTTTCAGAATTCATTGGAAACATTTTTTTAGGAATGCGAAAATATAAAATAAAGTGGCTTTAATGTTTTGCTTGGTCGACAATTTTTCAAAGAATAAATATGGTTCAGGAAATGCCGTTATCAATTTTTCTCTCCCGAAAATCAGTTTTTAAGTATCCCGTTGAATTAAAAATTTACCAGCAATCCCATTTTTGTTCTTTTTAAAGGTTTCCTGAAGATTACTTTTAAGCATTTATAAGTGATTTATTAACGGCTATTTATAATCGTGAATAAATATTAAAATACAGTTATACAATATTTTACATACTGAAGGTGTTGTTTGTTAACAGCTTACTAACAGCTTGCTAACAATTTTTGCAATACATTGGCGTGACTGAAATAGACTGAAAGTGGAGGAGAGTGACTGATTGTGAATGAATTTTTCCTACTTTTACAGTTAAAATAAAGGTACTCGAAAAAATGAATTTCTCAGCAGAAAAAGAAGCAACCTTCGATGAAAAGGGAAGGGTCGTTTTACCGGCTGATTTCAAGAATGAAATGGGCGGAAATATTCCCGGTGGCCAAATGGCCGTTGAGATAGATCCGTATGAAAAGTGCCTCAATATTTATCCAATGGCCGAATGGGAAACCAGGATATCGTTTATCAAATCGAAACTTAACCGGGACAATAAAGAACACAGCCGGGTACTCGATTCATTTTACCGGAAATTTAAAATCGTTCCGGTACCCGACACTTGCAGGATGAACATTCCGAACAACTTTCTGGAGAAGGTCGGAATGACCAAAGAGGTAGTTTTTACGGGGCAGGGCGACCGCATCAGGCTTTGGGATGCCGCTGAGTACGGACGATATGTTGAGTCGTTTGATGACTATGAAAGTAATTACGCACGATTGTTTGGAAATGAAGAGGTATAACCGTGGAAAGAGCATATCACATACCGGTTTTGTTGGACGAGAGTGTCAACGGATTGGAAATTAGGGAGAATGGCGATTATGTTGACGTTACTTTTGGTGGCGGTGGCCATTCACGCGAAATTTTCAGCCGCTTAAAATCGGGCCGCCTTTTTGCTTTTGATCAGGACGAAGATGCCGCAGCGAATGTCATCCACAACGACCGCTTTTTTTTCATCAGGCACAATTTCAAATACATCCGAAATTTTTTAAAGTATTATCAGGTTGAAAAAGTCGATGGCATACTGGCCGACCTGGGCGTTTCGTCGCACGATTTTGACGTGGCCGAAAGGGGATTTTCCTTCCGTTTCGACAGCGATCTCGATATGCGGATGAACCGTGATTCGTCGCAAACAGCAGCCGATATTGTCAATACCTATTCTGAAATCCAACTCCGCACAATCTTCCGCGAATATGGCGAGATCGACAATGCCGGGAGGTTGTCGCGTCAACTGGTTGAAGCACGCAACATCAAACCGGTCAAAACCATCGAGCAGTTCAGGGAGGCCATTGCACCTTGTGTGCCACGACTTCAGGAAAGCAAATACCTAGCAAAAGTGTTTCAGGCATTGCGCATCGAAACCAATAAAGAGATGGATGTATTGCGCGAATTTTTGGAACAAAGCATCGAATTGCTGAAGCCGGGTGGCCGGTTGGTGGTGATCACCTATCATTCGCTTGAAGACCGGATGGTGAAAAATTTTATGAGATCGGGCGATATGTCAGGAAAGCAGGAGCAGGATTTCTTCGGAAATGTTGATTCGCCTTTGGTGGCCATCAACCGAAGGGTAATTGTTCCGGGCGAGGAAGAGCTTGAGCGGAACCCGAGAGCGCGCAGTGCCAAATTGAGAATTGCAGAAAAGAAAGCATGACAGAAAAGAAAGAAAAAACGGGCAAGAGAATTTCGAAGGCGGGCTTGAAAAGTGTACTTGGGGGTACCATTCTGTCCAGCGAAAAAGTGACCAGACAGTTGCCATTTGTAATTTTCATCGCTTTTCTGGGCATCGGGTTGATCACCAACCGTTACTGGACCGAAAAAACAATCCGGAAAATGAATATGGTGGGGGACACATTAAAGGAGTACAAAGCCGAATCGGTGATTCACGAAACGCAGTTGATGTACATCAACCGCCCATCGGAAGTCACTAAAAAAGTGATTGAACGAAAGATTGATCTTGTTGAGCCTCTTGAACCTGCAAAGAAAATTATAATTAAGAAAACAGATAATAATTAATGGAAATCAGGAAAACCATAATCTTGCGATTCGGCATCATCTATTTTTTGATTGCCCTGTTCGGACTTGTTATAATTGGCCGGATTCTCATTATTCAGAATGTGGATACCGAAAAATGGCAAGAGATTGCAAAAGACCTGAGAAACAATACTGCTGAAATTTGGGCCAAACGTGGTAATATTTGTGCCGACGACGGCAGTATTCTATCGACTTCGGTTCCCTATTACGAAATCAGGATGGATATGCAGGCACCTCGCGTGCAACAAGTATTTGATAAAGAATCGGAAGCGATGGCCGAAGAATTGTCATCTTTTTTCGGTTTCTCCAAAACTGATTTCAGAAATCGCCTAAAAGTTGCTTTCGACAAAGGGAATCGTTGGTTTTTGGTCAATCCGAAACAACTCGATCACAATAAATTTCAGGATTTCAGACAGCTTAAATCCATGTCGCGCAGCCATTTTGGCTCGGGTCTGGTGGTCGTTACCGAGAACAAACGTATTTTGCCTCACGGCGATTTGGCCAGCCGTACCATTGGCGTTTTAAATAAGGGTGTTTTTGGCGGTATGCATGGCTACGTTGGATTTTCAGGTGTTGAAGGATTATCGGAAAATTACCTGGCTGGTCAAAATGGGATGGCACTAAAACGAAATTACTCCGGAAGCTGGATAAATACTCCACTGGTAGCGCCAAAGGAAGGGAAAGACGTGATCACCACCATCAATGTAAATCTTCAGGATTACGCACAATCCTCTTTAGGTAAACAGATGGAAATTAGCCAGGCTGAATGGGGAACCGCGATAGTGATGGAAGTAAAAACCGGAAACATAAAAGCGATAGCCAATATGGGTCGCAAAAAAGACGGAACCTATGGCGAAACTTACAATTTTGCTTTTGGCCATGCCGGTTGCAGCGAACCCGGATCAACTTTTAAACTGATGTCGATGATGGTGGCCATGGAAGAGGGTTATGTGGATACTTCAGATGTGTTTGATACTGGCCGTGGTGTCTGGGAATACAAGCGACAAAAGATGTTCGACAGTGATTACGATAAAGGTGGCCACGGAATGATCAGCATGAGAAAAATATTCGACATTTCATCAAATATTGGCGTGGCAAAAATCATTACCAAATTTTATGAGGGACGGGAAAAAGATTTTATCGACCGAATTTACAGTTTTGGGTTAAATAAGCCACTCGGGCTTGGGTTTCTTGGTGAAGCCAATCCGGAGATCAAATACCCGACCGATGCAAGCTGGTGGGGGCCTTCGCTGGCATGGATTTCACATGGTTACGAAATAAAGATTACGCCCATTCAAACCCTTACATTTTACAATGCGGTGGCAAACAATGGGATAATGGTAAAGCCCAAATTTATCGAAGAAATCAGGGAAAACGGAATACCAATCCGTAAGTTTAATACTGAAGTGATCAATCCTTCAATATGCTCTAAAACTACCCTGGCAAAAGCCCAGGATATGCTGAAAAGTGTTTGCACAAAGGGGACGGGAAGAAGCCTGAAAAACCCCTATTACACCATTGCCGGGAAAACCGGCACAGCTGTAATTGCCGACGATAACAGAGGTTATAAAACAAATGGGGTCAAAAAGTACCAGGCTTCTTTTGTCGGTTATTTTCCGGCCGATAAACCTGAATTTACCTGCATTGTGGTTATTGTAGGCCCGAAAGGGAAATTTTACGGAGGCTCGGTAGCTGGCCCTGTTTTCAGGGGAATAGCCGATAAAGTATATGCCTCGTACCTCGAACCTGCTGCAGATTCAATTCCTCCTTACAATGAAATACCAATTATAAAACCCGGATTAAAAGATGATGTTCTGCTTTTCACCCAAGAACTGGGATTTAAAACACAATCGCAAAATTTGACTGCTGAGTATGTTGCAGTAGCCAACGATACCATGACGATTTTTGTGAACGGTGTCGCTGAAATTCCGGGCACTGTTCCGGATGTGGTCGGAATGGGAGCCAGTGATGCTATATATCTTCTGGAAAAGGAAGGCCTGGCTACCAAAATAAATGGGTTCGGACGTGTATTCCGCCAATCGTTGATCCCCGGAATGCCTTTTGCCAA
>JANONW010000413.1:0-1533 GCA_031421065.1 Prolixibacteraceae bacterium | reverse complement strand
GGGCAGCGTTTCCGTCCGGTGATGCGCATCTGGATCACGAATTGATTCGCCTGATCGCCATGACGACACCGTTCAATCGCGATCTGTTTGCGAGGCTGCTGGCGAGCATCACCGATTCCACACTTCCGGCAGACGATATTCATCGCCTCGCAGCGATCAGCCAGTTTGACATCGAACGCTCGTATGATGAAAGCACGGCAACCGCCAAGGCGCTGCTGGGGATCGACATCAAGATTCGCAGGTATGGACTGAAGCAGGACACGAACTGGGACGATCGTATCGGCGAATTGTACAAAGCCCTCTGCAAAGTCGATCCGGCTCTGCCCACTTTGCTGGCCGAACAACCTGGCTTTGGCGAGCCGGGGCATGTGCTGTTCCTGACTCAAGTGCCGCAAGCCGCCATTCCCAAAGCCATTGAAGGCCTGGTGAAAATCATTCAGTCTGATCCGGAATACAAATGGTCAAACGACGTTGTCTTCACGATTGGCGAATCCACGCAGCCCGAGCATCGTGTTCTGCTTCGCGCACAGCTTGATAATCTTTCTGTCCGCGATGCGGTGCTGATCACCATCGCCGACAAGGCCACCGGAGAGGACCGTGAGATTCTGCTTTCCGGCCTGGAATCGCCCCAGGTCAACGCCGTCGAAGCGTGCCTGAAGGCTCTTGTGAAACTGCCACGCAGCAATGTTGCTGCCGAACAGTTCCAGTTGCTGGCCGCTGCCAGACGCCTGATCAATGACCAGCGTGAGTTTCAGTTGCGTGAGATTACAATGCGGCTGCTGGAGAACAACACGTCGGAGTCGCATCAGTTTGTGTTCGGTGAAGGCGGGTATCGCCTTCAGCCGGAATCCATGCAACTCTGGCAGACGTGGCTCGAACATCGTTATCCGGACTATCGCCCGCCGCAGACATCCGATGTGGCTCAGGAAATTCTGCTCAGTCTTGATTCCATCGACTGGAACGCCGGCGATGCCGACAACGGACGACGCCTGTTCGAACGCCTCGCCTGCGCCCGCTGCCATGGCGGACGCCAGGCACTGGGACCGGATCTCAAGGGCGTGACAAAACGATTCTCGCGCCGAGATCTGTTCACATCGATTGTGGAACCCAATCGGGATATCTCACCCCGCTATCAGACGACATCGATCGAGACGAAGGCCGGTAAAGTCTATACCGGCCTGATCGTCTATGAATCCGTCGATGGCCTGTTGCTGCGCGACGCGGAACACAAGACCTATCGAATTGAATCCTCCGACATGGAACACAAAGTACTTCAACGAAACTCACTGATGCCCGCAGGATTACTGAAGGACACTCAACCCGGCGACCTTGCAGATCTCGATAAATATCTACAAGGGTTGTAGACTGATACCGGAACTTTTATGTAACAACGTGGCATCTCCAGGATCGCCTGCGGCTTTTGAAGTTGCGGACTTTGTTAGGGCTGGAAGCCCGGCACATCGTCAGCCGGTGGCGTGAGCCACCGGAATGCGGAAAATACCGCGATTCAGGCCTGAAAGGCCGACACAGTCG
>JANONW010000412.1:0-1532 GCA_031421065.1 Prolixibacteraceae bacterium | reverse complement strand
CCATTCACTAATCCAATCTGATTCATCTTTTCTGGAATGTGCTTATAGCACACGAAACGCAATGATCGTCACCAGTGTCGGAGGTATTGCCGCAATCAATAAGCCCAGTGGATGGATCGATTGTTCCTCGAATTTGCTTCGTAAAATAGCAAAACCGGCTGGGTTTGGAGCATTGGCAATGACCGTTAACCCGCCGCCAGTCACCGCACCTGCGACCAATGCGATTTTAAACTCCTCGCTTAATCCTTCAACCAACGAACCTAGATAGGTCAATGCCGCATTGTCGGTGACTGCCGTCAATAAGGTGGCACCAAAGTACACAGCCGTATCGTCCATGTCCATCAATATTGGCTGGAGCCACCACTGTTGCAGCCCGCCGAGCACCACCAATCCCGCCAAGAAAAACGCCACCATTAAAGCCTCACGTAAGATCAGCGGGTTTTGATACTGTGGATAAGCAGTTGTGAATCCAATAAAAAAAAGAAATAAACCCATAAAGGCTGACGGGTGATGAGCAAATAAAACAACCAATGTCAGAAACACCAGATGAATCAGTACCACCGCTAACGGCGTTTTTAACACAGCGGTATCCACCTTTTGACTGACATGTCCCAGCTCATGCCGGAATAACCAGGTAACCGCACACGCATTGACGGCAACAGCCAATGCAGCTTTCCAGCCAAAGGTTGTCATCATGAACCAGGTGTCCCAATTCCATTTTGCAGCGACCATCAGCACCGGCGGCGCCGCGAAAGGTGTCAGTGTGCCACCTATGGAGATATTGACAAATAACACACCGACCGTGGCATATTTTAACTTGGTGGATATCTCTTTGCTAAATAGTGCATCTCGCAACATGAGTGCCGCAAGCGTCATCGCCGCAGGTTCCGTAATAAATGAACCCAATAAAGGAACGAAAGCCAGTAATAAAAAGTACATGGCCATGCCTTGATTTATTGGTAATAAGAATGCAGCGCGCTGCACAGTAGAGGCGGCCAAATCTAAAATGGGCCGCGTCCCGGCAATGACCATAATCACAAACACAAACATGGGTTCGGTAAAATCCCGTGATTCAAGGTACGTTATTGCTTCATGCTTACCACTGATGGCAAATATAAAAAGTATCAAAACCATCGCCCAGAAACCAAACACTACTTCGACTTCACCTAATAAATGCCAAATTCCTGCATGGCGCGGTTGGGTATGCGCCAGGTGTTCAAAATATTTGGTTGAAAATGTATGGATCACAGCCAGTGCAAATAACACGGCAGCGATGAGTTGAACGGATGTCGGATTAATCATGTTGTGAGATTATATGAAATGAGTAATGAGAGATTTGGTAATGATAGCATTACTCGTATGTTATACCGCGTATTTGACTGTTTGATGACCGAATCGGATAAGGTTGCAACCGACTACTTCCCCAAATCAGCCAAGAACAGCCGGATGCGCTTGGCATTCATGCCAAGATCACTTTTTCCGACCCGCGAAGCGGAACGCATATCAACCTGTGTCTTATTTCCTGCTGCTTG
>JANONW010000411.1:0-18696 GCA_031421065.1 Prolixibacteraceae bacterium | reverse complement strand
TACCAGCCATCAGCAAAATTGTAGAAATACCGGCTTCGGCCTTTCTTGGATTATCACCAATCAATTCTGCGTCGCCTTCAACCGTAAAACTAATTGCCCGGTTATCCATAGGAATTATTGTTCCTTCGGCATCGGTAACCGAAGCATAAACGAAAACCACATCGTTCTTTCCGGCCTGAAATTCTTTCCCGCTTAAATCAACTGTCAAAATAATTTTAGCAGGTCCTTTCGGAGTTTTTACTTCTGTTTTTACCACTTCTATTCCTGAAATAAATCCTTTGGCTTCCAGTTTTCCGGCAATAAATTCAGGAACAGAAAAAGAAAACGGCGGATGGTTCAGGTTGGTCGAATTTCGGTCCTGATCTGGTTTCTGGCGGGCAATCAATTTTCCGTTTAGCGACAATTCAACCTCTTCGCAATTGCTGTAAATCTTCATGTCTTTGAATGTCGGGTCGTTCCAGTAATTCGCAATGAAAATCATTGGTTCAGCATTTTCGGATTGACTGGCATAAAAGTAAAACGCGAATTTTGGAAGCCTGAAAATATCCATAATTCCTGATGATTCGATGTCGGGGGCATAGCCACGTTTGTAATCGAACATCAGCCAATTGGCATCGCCAACAGCCGGGCCGTTCAGGTTATCGTTGTACGATTCCTGATAATTGAGCGCTTGTTGGGCCAGCCGCTTCTGCCCAAATCCGCGCAACTGACGGGAGTTCCGTTCTTCGGTTTGCAAATCGGCATAAGCAGTTTGATTAAATCCGGCATTCTGCGCGTAATATTCCCAATCGCCGTATTCAGCAATCAGGATGGATTTGTCGTTGGCATATTTGTTCCAGTAGTATGGTGGTTTGGCATGTTGCCGCGCCGGGATAAACACATCGTAAACATCGTCGATCCAGCCACAGGTGTAAACATCGGCAACCGGCAATTCTTCGTGAACCGCCTGATGTGCGCGTTCCATAAACTCCCGTGTCATTCCGGATTCGTTGAGTGAAGCTTCCCACAAAATAATAGATGCATGATTTCGGTCGCGGCGAACCATTTCGCGGCTATCGCGAATGCAATGGCCCTGAAATTCTTCGTTGCCCATAAACTGCCAGCCGGGAATGGCATTCATCACCAGAATGCCCAGTTCGTCGCAGGCAGCAAAAAATGCCGGTGATTGTGGGTAATGCGAGCTGCGAACGAAATTAAACCCGGCTTTTTTAATTTTATATGCATCGCGGAATTGGGCATTGTCTGAAACTGCATTGCCGATGTACGGATATTCCTGATGGCGGTTGGTTCCGCGAAGATGCAGTTTTTGTCCGTTCAGCACAAAACCATCTTTTGCAGAAAATGAAAAGGTGCGAATGCCGATTTGTTCAGATAAAGAATCAACAGCAACTTTATCGCTGATCACTTTTATCTTCAAAAGGTAGAGATTTGGGCTGTCAGGCGACCACAATTGAGGGTTTTGAACCGCCAATTGTTTTTTATACTGAAAAAATCCTGACCCCGGAATATTTTCCGGAGCCAAGTTTTCTGAAAGAACTGTCGTGCCTGCTGCATCGATCAGGCTGATTTGCAGGGATGCACTTTTCTCTGTTTGGTATTCGTTCTCCAGATCAACCTGCACATTAATATTGGCCGATTGTGCGGATACATCGCTGTAAGTGACCATCAACCCACCTCCGGCAACCCGGTTTGCAGCAATTGGATCAGAAATATGCAACTTGTCTTTTACTTGAATGGTGACATTGCGGTACAGCCCACTGTAATAATTGAAATCGAGGGTTGCCAGCGGTTTTCCGGGAGGAATTAGTGGATTGTCGTGGTTATCCAACTCGACCAAAATGCAGTTTTCCTTGCCAAACTTAACCTTTCCGTCCAGTTTTACCTGAAATGGCAAATAACCACCTGTATGAATTTGGACCAACTCTCCATTGAGATATATTTTTGCCACCTGCATGGCTGCCCCAAAATGAAGCGACACTGATTTTTCTTGAAACTGCTCCGGAACAGTGAAAAACTTTCGGTACCTGGCGATTCCCTGCCATTGTTTTTCAGGAGAATCGACCGCTTCGATGTTTGCAGTATGCGGTAAACTTACTTTTTGCCATTCAGTTACTTCCTGATTGGTTTTCTGAAACAGTTCGGCAGAAATATCCCCGGTAGGATCTTTAATAAATTCCCAGCCGGCATTAAAATCCCCGGCTTCAGTAGAAAACAAAATGGGCGTAGATGTGCTGCATGAGAATGCCAGCAAACTCAAAATGAATAGGTTTAACAATTTTATGAAAGTCATAGATTAGGATTTTTGGGTTTAGCACCAGTGCGGGTTATTTCAATCAGTTTTCGGGTAAAGTCGGCCATAAAAAGTGGAATATTGAGTAATCCTTCATCCAATTTGAGATTTTTCAGCGAATAACGGATACGGATTTCAGGCTGAAATTCTTTATAATACAAGGTAAGGCTTTTCCCGGTTACAGACGTGTCCGATTTTACTTCAATCGGGATGATGGTATTCTCATGTTGGATCAGGAAATCTATTTCGGCTTTATTCCCTGACGTCCAGTAACGGGGATGTGTTTCAAATTGCCTGATCAAGCTTTGTAAAACGTAATTTTCACTTAGCGCCCCTTTAAATTCGGTAAACAGCCTATTCCCTTCTTTAATGGCAACAGGATCAAGCAAAGAAAGGCGACGGAGCAATCCAACATCGAGCAAATAAATTTTAAAAGCTGTAAGGTCGTCATAAGCCGACAAGGGTAGTGACGGTTTGGTATTCCGAAAGACTTTGTGCAACAACCCGGCTTGAATGAGCCACAATAGAGCATCTTCGTATTCACGGGCACGTGCGCCTGTCTTTACTGATTGGTATAGGAATTTTTTATTTTCGCGGGCGAGCTGCGACGGGATTGACGACCAAATGAAACCTATTTTTGGAATATCTTTGTTCTCAACATGCTTTGAGAAATCAAGCGAGTAGGCGTTCTGAATATTCTTTAGTATTTGCTGTGTCAATTCTACATCTTGTTTTTCAAGTAAAGTCACTACAGCTTCGGGCATTCCTCCTGAAATGAAAAACATCTTGAATTTCTCGACCAATCGATTAAAGAAAATATCCGGAATGGGTGCAATGGAATCTATTTGGTTCAAATAGTCAGCTAGTGAAGGATCATCAGCTAATAAAAATTCGGAAAAGGAAAGTGGATGAACAGTTAAAAAATCAACTTTACCTACCGGAAAAGATGCGCCCCTTGACAGTGTGACTCCCAGCAATGAACCGGCACAAGCAACAACATACTCAGGTGCATTTTCGCAAAAATACTTTAGAGAGTTCAGCGCATCATTGCATTCCTGAATCTCATCGAAAATGATCAGGGTTTTGCCAGGCAGAATGGCTTTCCCATTTACCAATGCAAGGTTTTGAATAATTCGTCCAACATCCTTCGAGGTACTAAAAAATTGCTTAAGCTCCGGTTGCTCATCAAAGTTATAATAGGCAATGTTTTCGAATTCTTCGAAACCAAAATTCTTCAATAGCCAGGTTTTGCCTACTTGTCGCGCCCCCTGCAATATCAATGGTTTGCGGTTGAAGGCTTCTTTCCATTCAATCAACTTTCGATGGATTTCCCGTTCTATCTTCATTGTTTCACGGATTTAGTGTCGATTATGTGATTGTAATCACACAATCGATATATTTTATGCGAAAATAGTTATTTGAAACAATTTTGTCAAGATTTTGCACATTAAGTTTTAAAGTATTAACCCATATCTTCCGATGAATCTCTGTGATTTTTTTTCAGGTATTATTTATTCTTCTAAAAACGCATCCATGGCTTTGGTTGGTTTTCCATCGTCTCCCCAGGCACATAAACCATAATGGCTCCAGCTTCTGGCTCCCTGTGGTTCCCAGTAAAATACGCCCAAGCCTTTGCCATTAGGCACTTCTTTTACTTTTTTCAGCACGGCAATCAGCATATCGTAGGTATTTTGAACTTTATTGTCCTCGCCGCCCACTTCAACAACCATCACTTCTTTTCCGTAGCGGGAAACCATATCGTTCAAATTTTTTCCCAGGTCATCAACCGATAGCGTATAATCCGGCTTTCCTTCGAGCCAGAATGGATAAGTCGGAAAGTCGTGACCTTCCCATGCTTTTGGCTTTTTTTGATGGCCCGGATCGGCCCAGGTATCGCTGTAATGAAAGTTAATCATCACTTTCATTCCCCATTTCTGAGCACGCACGGCAATTGCAACCGTTTCCTCCTTACTGCAATGGCCACTGGCCTTGTCGTCCGAAGGATTAACAAATGTCCTTAACCTGATGGAATTAATCCCGTGACCCTTCAATATTTTAAAGCAATCTTCTTCAACGCCATTATCGCTGTAAAATTTATATCCTGTGGCTTCCATTTGAGGCAACCAGCTGATATCAGTGCCTTTTGCAAAAACAGAGATCGGTAGGTTTTGGGAAGTTCCTTCTTTGCTGCATCCTGCTAACAAGATGACAGACAGCAATATCACGTGAATTCTAATTGGTAATGTTTTCATTTTAGTTGTAGTTATAAATTACTTCGGAAGGTTATATGAATATCGCAAATAATCGATTGAAGGCAAAGTATTTCCCGAGAAATTAAAGAATGTACAGTTCTCCCACGATGAAACGATACCCCACAAATTTTTCATTTGCGAACTGATCCATGCCGGTTCCGAGTACATTACCCCGCTTCCGCCTGCATTGAACACATTTTTTGTAAGATCCACCAGAAATTTAGCCTGTCCTTCTTTGGTAAACGGATAACCGGTAAGAGGAGCCTGGGCACCAAACGCATTATTATAAGAATCATAAGCTTCTTTAGTCCATGGATAAGCAGTTTCCATAATCATTACCCTTTTGTTATAAGTATTTTTCAGATTGGTAATCAGGGCAGGCAGATTGCTAAATGCAACGGTGGTGTGCCATATTGGATAATACGACATACCGATGATGTCGAAATCGATTACTGCTGCGGAAGTGGTAATTTTACCGAACCACCAGTCCACGTTTTTCGGGTCGGCTACATGGAGGGCAATTTTGGTTTTTATGGTCGATTGGGCTGAGACATCGCGCACTGCTTTGATGCCGCTGTTGATGACTGCACCCAATTCCTGCCAGTGATTGTTGCATCCATCCAGATTTGGAAAGCCTGTTTTGGTGCCGATCATCATGCCACAATTGGTTTCATTGCCTATTTGAACCATTTCGGGCATCAATCCCTTTGCATTTAATTTGCTCAACACCGAAAAAGTATAGTTGTAAACTGAATCTTTCAAAACCTGCAAACTGGTAATATTCTCCCAGGCTACCGGTGGTTTTTGGTTCCCCGGATCGGCCCAGGTATCCGAATAATGGAGATCAAGGTTAACAGCGAGTCCCAATGCTTTGGCGCGCTGAATGGTTTTTAATACATCAGCAAATCCGCTATATAATGGCGTTTGCACATTTCCATACACATCTCGCACCCATGTCGGATTGTGCCACAGCCTTACCCGGACCATATTCGCGCCGTGCCCTTTCATGATCTGGATGGGATCCCGCACTTTCGGCGAGTCGCGGTAAACACCGCCGTGGTCTTCAATCTGGTTGACATACGACAGATCAACGCCCATGGCAAATTCATCGGATGTAAACAGATGATATTTTGGCTTTGGATCCGATGTCGGATCATCTTCGGTTGAAACATTTTTATCCTTGCACGAAAGGCTTATATAAAAAAGAAGTGCAATGAGAAAAAAATTAGTATTCATGAGAATTCTATTTTTACAAAGGTAATGTTTATCAAATTTTAATAATGAATTATGATTCCAGACTAATTATCCCGATTTCCCTCTCCGAATTGCTGGTGTATTTCCGATTCTCGGCCGGATGAAGCGCCACCAACAGTCTTTTAAAATCTCACTTTTACCCGGTATTCAGGAAAAAACTGAGGTTCACCAATTCCGAGAAACTGGCCACGCTGGTTGAACTCCGGAATCAAATCGGGACTTATATCCTGAAGGAATTCTGCGGTTTTGTACATGGGACGGAAATAGAAAACCATCTCTTTGGCATCCGGTTTTTCCAGAAAGCGTTTCAGCCCGATTTCCCATGGGATGCCATTGTAAAAATTATTGACATCGATTGATTCGCCTAGTAGGTTGGTGCCACCCATTTTAAGATGCGACGAACGGATTTCCAGTGGTTTTACCCGGGCATCGAGTTGATATGTTTGAGCGATATCGGCGACTTCTTTCTTTTTTTGAGAGTATTCAACCAGATTGATGTCTTTTTTATACCGTAAAATCAGATCGAGCATATTTTTTTTCAGGTCACTTAAAGTTCCGTGCCACCGGGGGTAATAGGAAAGGCCGATAATATCAAATCTCACTCCTCTTGCAATCATATTATCAAGCCAGAAAACCGATTCGTCATTTTGGCCGCCCAGAGCAATATGAAGCATGATGATAATGGAAGGATCGACCTCTTTGACTCCATCTACACCGGCCTTTATCAATCGGGCCAGCTGATCAGGATTGCCAATATGTCCATCGGGCCATACCATGCCATGATTTATTTCATTACCTATCTGAACCATATCGGGCAATGTTCCCTGGCTTTTCAGTGCAACTATAACTTCTTTGGTATAATCTTTCAAAGCAACGGCAAGCTTTTCATCAGTCAAACCCTCCCATGCCGAAGGTTTATTTTGCTGCTGAGGATCAGCCCAATAATCACTGTAATGAATTTCAATAGCATCCTTCTGAACCCCATTATCGGAAACCTTAATACCACGGCTCTCTAATTGCGGCAAAAAGGAAATATCAGCCCCAATCATTTTGCCAATGGTTTTGCGGGATGGTTTCAGTTGTTGTTTTTTCGGTGATAACAGCTTAAATGGCAAGATGGAATGGATTTCTGTCGAAGCTGATTTTAATCCTTCGGATTTCACTTCTACCTTCAATTTATCAGGAGTACTACCAGCAATCAGGCTGAAACTGCAACTCCCGTTTATCAACTGCGTTTCCCATATTCCTTCCTGAATTTTCTTTAGCTCTGGCTTTCCGTTTCCGCTGGTTTCATCAACTAAAATACTCCCGTTACCCTTAACAAGTATTTGAAGCGGAGCATTTGTGGTTGTGACATCATCACCTGATTTGTCAAGCACACGCACCACTATTGCAGACTTGTTATGCCCATCTGAAAAAATGGTCGTGGTGTATGGTGTTATCACCAATTCTACACTGGCATTCATCGATGCAGAATTCGTTTTTTGAATAGAAAAACAAATAGCAGGCAAGAATACGCCTATAAATACAACGATAAATTTTGAGTATATTTTCATGCTATTCAAATATTTAAACATTAAACGATACAAAATATTATTAACGAGCTTCAAGGCAAAGTGTTATTTCAGAGTGATTGATGTCAAGTCAAATTTCGGCGACTCCTCATTGCCTTCAACAGGAACTAAAAGCTGTATTCTTTCAATCTCTGAAAGCGAGAACGGTTTCTTATTTTTTGCTGTGTACCAGTAAGGAAGGAAAACCGGATAAGGACGCGGAAGAAGAAACATCCTTCCATCGGTAAAATCTTTCAGATTGATAACCTGAGAACTTTGATCAGGTGACAGTGTTGTTTTTGCGGTATATGCATTACCATCTTTATAACTGTTTTTTAATTGCTTCAATGGCAGTGGCTGCCTGGGATTCCAGGTCTTCCCATCTGCATTCCACCGACATTCTGCCCTGATAGCCAACTTTCTTAAGAACTTCGAAATAGGGTCTGAAATCTTCGTTGTGGGTACCCGGTGCTGCACGCCCTTCTTTTTCTGCAATGTGGGTGTGCTTAATTAGATGTCCATATTTCACAATGCTTTCAGGACCTTCATTGTCCATCAACATGTGGTAAATATCGGCCAGGAGCCGGAAGTTCTGATGGTTTACTTCCTCAACGATTTCCCCGCCTTCAGTAACCGAATTGATAAAATTGCACTCTGTTGTATTGAGTGGTTCAAGCACTACCACTACATCGTATTTTGCGGCAATTGGCGCCATAGCAGAACAAAGGTCGATAAATTGCTTCCGGGCCTCATCACGTGGAAAACCATCGGGGATGGAACGTGAACCACCGCTGCCAAAAACAATATACTCTACGCCAATTTTTTTTGCCCTGCGAAAAGCGGTCTCCATATATTCCAGAATGGCAGGGTGAACAGCATCCGGCCCGACACTTTTTAAACTCCCTGGGATGAAACTATTACATGCCCTGATTGAGATCGGTGATTGCTTCACCCGTTCAAAAATCTCATTAAATTCCTCTTCGCTTTTATCAGGCATCAGCAATTGACCAACGGTTTCCTCTATAAAGGTATAACCATAAGACGCTATCATTTCGGCATTCGAGAAACTGGTACATACTCCAAGATCAGTCAAAAATGTCTCACTTTTTGGTTCAGCGCAGGCGTTAAATGTTGCAGAAAACATTACTAATACTCCTATAAGGACAATTGTAATAATCCCCCTAAATCTATTTTTTTTTTGCATAATTATACAATTTCAGGTAACAAATAAGGTGCGCGGTAATCGCGGCTAAGCATAGAATTGGCCTCACTCTCCCCCTCACCGATAAAACGCTCGGCAACCGGATCGAAACTAAGTTGACGACCCAGGCGGTAAGAAACATTGCCCAAATGTGCCAGAGATGAAGATAAATGTCCGCTCTGCACAGGTCTGTGCTTGGATACCCATGTCGCGGGCACGGATTGCATCGAACCAGTTTTGAACATGCAATTCCATTTCACCCCCTCCCATTGAGGTAATTAGCTTGGGCAAACTGTTTACTCCCAATCCCCACATACAAAGGTCTGTTTCATGGATATCCTGGTTTCCAACATCACCATTTCCGTAGTTCCAATGCCAGTTATAATGAACCAGGTTCTCGGTAAACGGAGGCATAGGTGCCGGTCTGCACCATAAATCATAATTCAAACCCGCTGGAACTTTCGATATCCCGGAATAATGATAGGAACAGCAATCTCATCATTCAATAAACGGTAAGATAAACTAATTTCATTTTGTGTAGATTATTATTAGAATATCAACGTAAAAATTTGAAGCATAAATGGTTGAAATAAAATTATAACATACTGATCTTAAGAGCAGTATGTTATAATTAACTGTAGCACTTTAATTATCAATACCCTGGGTTTTGAACTAATTTTGGAGCCCTGCGCAACTCGGCCGTTTCAATAGGAATCCAATACAATTTTTCATCAAACTTATTATCAGGCTGAGCCCTTAACTGTGTCCAGGTTGTAGTTTTTACCCCATCTGCAATAACCTCTCTGATGCTAATTCCATACGGAATTTTATTTAATGCCTGATCCAGAATTTTCCATCTTCTAACATCATACCACCTTACATCTTCTCCAAACAATTCGATTTTTCTTTCATGACGTAACGCTTCGAGGATGTCTCCTTTGAAATCTGGCATTGCAGAGCGTCTTCTAATCATATTGATATACTGGGTGGCTGTTTGCGTATCGCCCAATGCCAGACTTGCCTCGGCATAATTTAAGATTACTTCGGCGTAACGAAGGAAAATCCAAATGTTTTGATTGTTTTGGTCTCTGCCTATGCATTGATCGTCCATAAACTTTTTCAAAACATAACCGGCATGGTTGCCATTCCAGCTATCCACCGGCCCTTGGCGGGTGTCCAATCCGAACCTCTCGAGAACAACCTTTCCTCCTTGCATCACTATTCTGGTTCTCCTGTCGTAAATACCCAACGGATCTATATTTGCAAGGTTGGTGAAGCGGGGCTGCCAAACAGCACTATCATACAAAATACTGGCATAAAATCTGGGATCACGGTTATAATAGGGATTTTCGTACGTGTACTTTGTCGAAATGTTTTTGTAACTACCGTTAACAATCGTGAAATGGTCGAAAAATTTTGAACCATCAATCATTTCATAGCTATCAACCATACTCTGCAAGGGACCATTCCTCCCAAAGTTACTAATTCCATTAGGCCCATTGGTGCGATTCTGGGTATGGGTAGCTCCAACATCAGGCCTGAACATCCGGCCCCAGATAACTTCCTTGTCGGCAAGATTATAGGCTTTAAACATGGCAAAATAATTTTTCGCAACTACGTTCGGATGGGGTGCTCCAAAATCAGAAAGTTTGGTTGTGCCCAAGTCGATTACTGCCTTGGCCGCGTCTCTTGCGGCTGTCCAAAGAGCAGTCCGATTAGGATTTTCATACCCCACCAAATTGCTTTTAGCCTTACCATCGGCAGTAAGATCGCTGGCTGCAAAGAGTAAAACCCTTGATTTCAGCGATAAAGCAGCTTCTTTGGTTGCCCTACCCATTTCCATTTGGCTCTTTGGCTTTAACAGACTGGCCGCTGCGCCACAATCGGCCACTATGAATTTTATGGTTTCATCGAAAGTCGCCCTTCCAATTTCTAGATAATCGTCCCCTAATGTAAAAGGTTTATCTAAAATAGGAAGGCCTCCGTAGGAACGCATCATGGCATGGTACACCCAAGCCCTGAGAAACAAAGCTTCTCCGCGTAAGATTTTAGCTGCTTCTGTTACTACTGCTTTTGCTGCACCCGAATAATTGTTTGGAACGCCATCAATGTTAGCAAGAAACAGGTTGATTCTTTGAACGTTGTTAAAATGGACCCAATTCAAATGCCCACGGTTGGTACTCAGATTATCGCCGGATATGGTTCCTGCGTTGTAGGGTGTTGTACTACCTCCCCTGGCGATGATGATTTCATCGGCCATTGCTCCGAGCATTTCACCTTTGCCCATGCCATATTCAATTTGATTGTACGCCCTGGTTAAATAGGTCCGGGCGAGATTTATGTCTGCCCAAACAACTGGATCAGAGTAACTGTTTAACGGATTCTTGTCCAAAATATCCTCATTACATGCCGAAAGCAGTATTAATAAGAACACAATTAGTTTTATACTTAAAATATTTTGTTTCATAATAATAATGTTTACGTTGAGATAATTAAAAGGTTATTTGTGCACCTATAGACATAACTTTCATTATAGGGTAAGCTCCCATACTTCCTGTTTCAGGATCCATGATTTTATTTCCTGAATAAATTAACCACAAGTTTTGACCTGAGACGTAAACTTTGGCATTATTGAACTTCACCTGATCCGTTAAGTTTTTAGGAATAGTATAGCTGAGCTGCAGGTTTTTCAGGCGGGCATAGGAAACATCAGCATAATGGTAATCGGTTATATGACTGCCTCTCCAATACTCCTCAAGCCTTTCATAAGCTCTCGGTTTTGTTGCATTCGTATTTTCAGGAGTCCATCTGTCATCCGCATCCCACTGGAAATAATTTCCCGCAGTACCAATACGTTCATCAGAATATATATATCGCAAGGCCCTGCCATGTCCCTGAACGAGTACTCTAACTTGCCAGTTTTTATAGGATGCATCCAGTGACAGACCAAAGGTCATTTCAGGGGTGCTTGTCAGCGGAAATAATTGCCTGTCGTCGGTAGTAATTTTACCATCGTCATTATAGTCTTCAATGATTAAATCGCCGGGGCGGGCCTGTGGCAAGTGTGAAGTAGAGTTGATATGATCCTGATCTCTGTAAACACCCAACGACTTGTAAAGCAGAAGCGCATTCATCGGACGACCGGTTCTGGTTTGCCATGGCACAGAAGCTTGCGGTTCATCCGCTTCTATGATTTTATTACGGGCAAAAGCATAATTTCCGGATATGCTATATTTGAAGTCACCCACTGCATCCCTGTAGGAGAGTATAAGTTCAAGACCCCGGTTTTCAACAATACCAAAGTTTTCATCAGGTAACGCTATACCGGTGAAACGGGGAACCGACACATCCCTTTTGACAAGAATATCGGTACGCCTTTCATAAAAAAGGTCTGTTTCGAAAGTTAATTTTCTGTTCAGCATAATTGCCTCCCAACCAAAGTTAAATACATTGGCAACTTCCCATGTGATAAATGGATTCGGAACATTGGCCTGGTTCAGACCGGCAGTGTAATTTCTGTTGTCTCCATAATTATAGCCCTGAGCAAAGCCATAACTTGTTAAATACTGGAAAGCAGCTACCTGGTCGTTACCCATCTGTCCCCATGATGCTCTGAGCTTGAAATCATTGATAAAAACTAAGCTATTTTGCCACCAGTCTTGTTCCGAGGGTCTGTAGCCCACCAGCACAGAAGGGAAATTCCCCCAACGGCCACTCTCTTTCGAGAATCTCAATGAACCATCCCGCCGGAAACTGAACTGAAACAGATAAGTTCCCTTGTAATCATAACTAAGACGACCAAAATAATTCACACGGGCATCCAGTCCTACATATTCCGAATTATCTTTTTCAGCATCTCCACCTGCAAAAAGGTAAGGCAACTGATCTGAGATAAAATACCTGCGGAAAGCATCAAAACCACCATTGTTAAATTCATTCTGCTCGTACGCTACAAAAACGGCCACATTATGTTTTTCATTAATGGTAGTTTCATAATCAAGTTTAATGTTGGCCGTTTTTGACTCGGAAAATGCCGAATAGTTAGTTACCCTGGGTTCGGCATAGCCAATAGTTGTGGCTTTAAGAAAAGCCGAACCATCTTCTTTCCCGGTATTTCCGGCATTAAGATAGGCAGATTTATCAAAGCTGTAAAGTGTCCATGGTTTCTGGAATAACTTTCTTTTCTGAAGGTAAATGTCATAGGCATAGTAACCGGTAAGGCTTAACCCATCAATGCCAGGAATCTTCAGCGTAGCCGTAAACATATTGTTGCTGCTGTAACGTTTATCATCATCGAAACCTGTTTCAAAAGAAGCTGAGACCATAGGTTGATCTCCATACTCAATATCAGGTCCCGGCAAGCCTGTACCCGGAAAAATAGCATGCGAAGTAGGGTACATCCGGATTAAGGTGTTGAAAATAGAACCGGTGCTTTTTGTAGGATACATCCGGTTTTCCTTAACACCACTAATATTTAATCCCAAACTGAGGTATTCATTGATTTTGGTATTAATGCTAACTTTCAGATTGTAACGATTGTACGATGTTGCCGAATTGGTATAAATCCCATCATCGAATTGAGTCCCAAACGAACTATGGTAAGTGGTATTTTTAGTGCCTCCTGCAATTGAAAAATTATGGTGTCGCGTGCTACTGTGCTTTTTGAGTGCTTCACCATACCAGTCGGTATTGGGGTGTGTCCATGGATATTCACCCGAAGCATATTTGGCAATATCATCCGGTGTAAATCGCATATTTGCTTCAGGAGTATTTCTGTATGACTGCATTTCACGAATCATGGTAGCATACGTTGCCGCATCGGCAAGTTCGGGCAGTTTGCTGGGAGACAGTAATCCTTCATAAAAACTGTAGGTAAGCGTAGCAGGGGTATCTACTGATCCTCCTTTGGTGGTTACCAGAATTACACCGTTAGCAGCCCTTGAACCATAAATTGCGGCAGATGCATCTTTTAGTACGGTAACACTTTCAATGTCTGCCGGATTTACAGAATTCAAGTCGCGACCTGGAATACCGTCAATTACCACCAGAGGCTTGTTTTCGCCAAAAGTGCGATTCCCCCTTATCCGGATGGTAGCAGCATCGTTGCCTGGCTCACCTGATTCTTGCATAAAAATACCTCCCGGCAAGCGTCCGGCCAATGCATTTGACACTCTGGAAACAGGTGATGCGGTGAGTTCATCTGCGCGAACCGCTGTTACCGAGCCAATTACATTTTCTCTTCTTTGTACGCCATAGCCAATAGCAACAACCTCATCCAACCCAATAGTCTCATCCACAAGGGTAACATTTAACGTTGTTTTGTTTCCAACCAAAATCTCCTGCATTTTCATTCCCACGAATGAAAATTGCAGAGCTGCATTTTCAGGAATACTGGACAAAATATAATTCCCATTCGAATCGGAAATCGTGCCAATAGTCGTACCTTTTACCACAACGGAAACTCCGGGTAAACCTAAACCTGTATTATCGGTAACTTTTCCTGAAACGGATTTTTGCTGCTGCTGATTGTTTTCCTGAAAATTGTTATTCCTAGTATTTTCGTCGGTAATAATAATGTACCGGTCAACAATTTTATACTGCAAATCTGCTGCTCCAATAATTTTATCCAAAATAGCATCAATGGTCTGGTTTTCAACTTTTATAGATATTACCTTATCAACATCCAGTTTGGTACTGTTGTAGGCAAATTTAAACTCCGACAATGATTCAATTTGTTTGAAAACACTTTCCAGGGTGGCATTTCTCGACTCAAAAGTCAACCTGGTTGCCTGTGAGTATGTGACTGAAGCAAAAGACATCAGCCCCAGAAGCAGTAAGAAGAAAGTTAGTTTCATAATGCGTAAATACTTTCGTCCAGGGATAAAAAAATCCCTAAACAGACTTGTTCTGTTTTTTTTCATAAATTTGTAGTGTTACGTGTTAAACAATGGTTTGACATTTGAAAGAGCGGTAATTCTTCGACCAATTATCGCTCTTTATTTTTTTTTACATATTCTCAGCTTTTAGGTGTTAAGATAATTTTTCCTTTTTCGTATTTGTAATTGACCGATAATGCCAGTCGGATAACTTCCATCAATCGGTCTAACCTTTCACCTTCATAAAGTTCAACTGTCAAGCGACGGTCATTAAATTGTTTTTCATCATAAACTACTTCCACATCGTACCAGCGTTCTACTTTTTTAACAAGGTTACTGAATGTATCGTCTTTAAAAATGAGCTGGTTTTTTTTCCAACCATTTATTTCTTCCTTAGGGAATCGATTGTGAAATAGTTTACGATTGATTTTTGAATAAAGGAATGATTGTCCAGGTTTTACTTCTTTAGTAGCCGTTTCTTTTGACCATGGGTTAGTCATTAACAAACTTATCTTTCCTTCAAACAACGAAGTTTCTATATGATTTTCATCGGAATATGCTTTTACATTAAATTTAGTCCCCAACACTTTCACGTTTAATCCGGATGTATGCACCACAAAAGGCTGGTGTTCATTTTTTATAACTTCGAAAAATGCTTCGCCATCCAAATAGACATCGCGCTGGTTTTTGCTGAAGTTGCCGGGGTACTTGATTTTGGTGTCAGAATTAAGCCACACTTTGGTGCCATCGGCCAATACTATTTGAGACTTCTGCCCACGTGCGGCAATGGTTTCAGTAAATTGTTCCAGTGACTGGTTTGACTGGCTTGCCCAAAACAGAATACCCAGCCCGATGATTGGTATCAAAAGAAATGCGGCAATTTTTTGGTAAACCTTCAGGATTCGGGCAATAGAAAACCCGGATTTTAGGTGACGTTCTTTCTGATATTCCTGAATTCGTTTAAAAATAGTTTCTATTAAAGTGGTGGAGTCGATTTCGGATGATGATGCCCAGTGTTCGGCCAACCAGATTTCAACCTCCACGTGAGTCACCGGATTGAAAAGCCATATTTTTAATTCAGCCAGTTCCTGACTGCTGCAATCTTTTTCGGCCAGAAACCGGTTCGCTATATCAATTATTCTTTCGGTCATTATTAAACGATTTATAAGTAATACGAGAAAGGTAGGGATTTCCGTGAAGGGATGAGGAGAAAAAGTTTTCAGTCGCGGGGAGAGTAACCAGTCGCAGTGTTCAGTGTTCAGAAAAAGTGACGGGGGCGATGGAAAGTAATCAGTCGAAGTGTTAGCAACTATATTACTTACGTTGAAGCTTCATAAGAAAAGTCTCGCATCCAACCACTTCTATCTCACTAAAATAAAAGTCCTTTTGATTTTCAGTAATGATGCAATCACATTTGTGCTGAATAGCAGAATAATATTCCATTCCATCCTCAAAGTCGTGGATAAATTTATTTTTAATAGCTTGATCTGTTACCCTTTCATCGACTGAGGTTATTCCGATATGCTGAAGGAGCATTTCTATTTTTTTTCTTGCCATTTTTTCACCACTTTTTTTGCTTGAAAAATAAAAAGCAATGGCCAGACAAAGCGGTGAGGTGAAAAGCTCGATGTTCTGCTTTCCCTGAAGGCTAAGTATGCGCGACGACCATGTAAACAATGGATATTCCTTGTTCAAAGTTGCAACCAGGATATTTGCATCAACAAACAGTCTCATCTGGCCTGATTGAAATATTCATCTTTCAATTCTTTTCTTGAACGTCTTTTATACGTGGCTTCCCCTTCGGCGACCTGATTAACCCATTCTGAAACTGGAAAATCTTCAATGGTTTTATAGTTGCCCGATGTAATCTGACGATAAAGAAATTCAGTCAATCGTGAAAGGCTGATGTTATTGGCCGCTGCAAATTCTTTGGCTTTCTCAATCACTTCCTGATCGAAGTTTAGTGTCAATTTTGTTTCCATTTTTTTTACGTCAAAAATATTTATTTTATACGTAATGTCCAAAAAAAATCAACCGTAATTTAATCTGAGTTTACTGAATGAAGAACAAAAAACCAAGAATCGCCATTTTGCGGAATTCTTTGCGCAGAAAGGCCAGTGCATTGCGGATTTGGCTGTCAACGGTATTTTCACTAATGTTTAACCTTTCTGCAATTTGTTTGTAGCTCAGTCTTTCGAAACGGCTGAGACGAAAAATTTCTCTTCGCCGCTCCGGAATTTCGTTTATCAGATGTTCGAGTTTTTCTTCTGCATTTCCAATAATTGTATTTTCATTTCCCTCATCATCAAGTACATCCTGTTGAAAATATTCACCCACAAAGTAGAGTTTTCGGTTCACTGCCGATTTCAGGTGATCAAGAACCAAATGTTTGGCGATGGAAAACAGGTAGGATTGGAAATCTTTCTCCGGATCGACTGCTTCTTTTTTGAGCCACAGTTTCACAAACACTTCCTGCACAATTTCTTCTGGGTCGATTTGTGCCGGAACCAATCTGATGGCAAAACCCTTGACCTTGTTCCGGTATTTATAAAAAAGCACCTCGAAAGCAAACGAATCACCTTCTTTGAGCTTTTTCACCAATTCTTTTTCGGTATGTAAGAATTTTTCCACTTGTCAGGCTCGAATTTGTAAAATATCGAAGTACGTGACAAAGTAAAGAAATTTAGTCTGGAAAAGATAATGTTGAAAAGAGCCTGAAGTTTATTTAATGAAGGTATTATTTTCAGGATGGAGGACCGGCATATATCACCAGGCGTTTTGATATTAAGGCCGACGGCACTAAAATCAAGCAGGAAGATTTTGCATCACTTGCCCGGAAAACAAGCGAAACACACGGTAAGCATTTTAAGTACACCGAAAGTTATGGGGCTTATCTTTCGACCACCCAAAAATGCTTATTGTAGCCTTTATGCGGAGAGCGAGGGATTCGAACCCCCGGTACCCCGAAGGGTACAACAGATTTCGAGTCTGCCCCGATCGACCACTCCGGCAGCTCTCCTTTTTATTAGATTTACGATTAAAAGATTTACGATTTACAAACAAATCAAAAATCATTGATCGTTAGTCTTTAATCTATTGATCGGTGCACAAATATAGCTATTCGATTTTTTTATGCAAAAGCAAATTGCGGATTTAAAGCCCCTCCACGGAAGGGGTTGGGGAGGCTTTTCTTCGCTCAAATTCGGCCAAAGCAGTATCCAGAAATTCAACAAAGTTATTCGCATTTAAATCGTAAGCTTTTGGCTGAACCAGCATTTGTCCGTTTGTATCGAGCAATACGTAGTAGGGCTGTGCATTCACACCAAATCTGCTGATCTGAAAATCAGCGTATTTCTTTCCCAGTGTCTTTTTCACTTTCCCGTCATAAGTCGATGTAATCCATTCGCTTTCAGGTAAGGTTGATTTGTCATCAACATACAGGGCGATAATTACAAAATGTTTCTTCAACCGCTCCAAAACACGGGTATCCGACCAAACATTGGCTTCCATCTCACGGCAATTTACACAACCATGGCCTGTAAAGTCAATGAATACCGGTTTGTTTAATTTTTTTGCACATGCCATTCCCTGTTCGTAATCATAATAGCCTTCCAAACCATGAGGCAGATGCAGAAATTCGCTGAATTTTGGTTTATCACACAGCTCCTGATTCATTACAAAGGCTCCTGAAGTTGAATTTTGTGGAGAAGCCAATTTAATTTCATCACGGATAATTTTGTGAAGATCAAAATCGTGTGTTGACTGTGGGGGAAGATAACCTGAAATGGCTTTCAACGGAGCGCCGAACATACCGGGGATAAGATAAACAACAAACGAAAAGGTGACGATTGCCATCAGTAAACGGGGCACGGTTATAAATTTCACATCACTGTCGTGCGAAAATTTGAGTTTCCCCAACAGATAAAATCCAAGAAGTACGAAGATAACGATCCACAACGCCAGGTAAACTTCGCGGTCAAGAATTCCCCAATGATAAGTCTGATCAGCAATACTCAGGAATTTCAGGCCCAAAGCCAGTTCGAGAAATCCAAGCACCACTTTTACAGAATTAAGCCATCCGCCTGATCTGGGCAGATTGTTCAGCCATGCGGGGAAGAGCGCAAAAAGGGTGAAAGGCAAGGCAAATGCCAATGAGAAGCCAAACATCCCAATGATGGGCTTTAATACCTGACCGCCGGCAGATTCGACCAGAATAGCGCCAACAATTGGCCCGGTACACGAAAATGAAACCAGCACAAGTGTAAGCGCC
>JANONW010000410.1:0-9777 GCA_031421065.1 Prolixibacteraceae bacterium | reverse complement strand
TTAAACCGATTCAGATCAAAAAGCATGGCAATAAGGCCAAGAGTATTTTCAAATATGGATTAACATACATTGCAACAGTTCTGCTAAACTCTAGTTTTCAACCTGATATAGATGTATTCAAATTTTTGTCATGTACTTAGCTCTCACATAGTTTAATCCTGGCAATTTTTGCAATGGCATAAGGTTCGTTGGTATATTCCAGTGGCGATGTCAACAAGTACTCCTCCTTCATGGGTTGTGGTGCCTCTTTGGGATAGATACAAGTACTCCCCAAAAACAACAACTTTTTCGCACCGTATTTCCATGCGTTATGGATAACGTTATTCTGGATGGTGAGATTTTCGTATATAAATTCCCCGCGATAGGTATTATTGGCCACAATACCTCCTACTTTTGCTGCAGCAAGGAATATGTATTCGGGTTTTTCGATTGCAAAAAAAGCTTCCGTAGCTTTTTGATCAAGAAGGTTCAATTCCTCAATTGTCTTTCCAATCAGGTTGGTGTAACCCTTGCCTTGCAGGTTAAGCCAGATGGCTGAACCAACAAGCCCGGTATGCCCGGCTATGTATATTTTTGATTGTTTTTCCATATTGTTTCTTTTTGTCCACGAATTACACGAATTGCACTAATTTATTGTAAGAATTAATAAACGATTCTTTTATACTGAAAGCTTGTAGCTCCAAAGTTGATTAAAATACCTGTTGGTAATTTTCAAAACGTTGAATTTTGTCCACGAATTCCACGAATAAACACGAATTTATTATCTAATGACACGTTTCCATTCGAGGCTGGTTCCTCCAAAATTGATTAAAAGACCAAGTCTAAAGCCAGTTGCTTTCAGATAATTAAGCACCTGACTGATATGAGTTGGACTTAATTCACTAACTGCTTTTAGTTCAACGATAATTTTACTGTAACAGATAAAATCCGGAATATATTCCTTTTCCAGAATCTTATCCTTATACCTTATTTGTAACGGGTACTCCCTGACCGAAGGAATATTTTGCAGTTCGAATTCATATTCCAATGCTTCCTGATAGACCGCTTCTAAAAATCCGTTTCCCAATTGATTATGAACCTCTATGCAGGCCTTGATAATGGTAAAATTTTCTTCCTTGTAAAGGATTGTCTCATTCATTATAAAATGATTATTCGTGTAAATTTGTGTAATTCGTGGATGAAATTATTCAAAATAATTAAGTGTCCGATACCCCCCCTCGCGCAACCAGGCCTCTTTTTGCATCAGTTTAATGTCCGACTGCATCATCTCCTCAACAAGTCCTTTTAAGTCATATCTGGGTTTCCAGCCTAGTATTATATTCGCTTTTGTTGGGTCGCCAATCAGCAGATCAACTTCGGTAGGACGGAAGTATTTTGGGTCAACTGACACGATTACCCCGTCATTCCGGCGAAGGCCGGAATCTCCTCTTTCAAAGCTAATGCGATTCTTGATTCCCTCCAAATATTGCTCTCCAACTTTTTCACAAAATAGTTTTTCATCAACGGCGGTTAAATAGCCTTTTTCATTTATCCCTTCTCCCGAAAAAGTGATTTCCAGCCCAATTTCTTCTGCGGCCATTTTAATAAAATCGCGTATGGTAGTAGTAATCCCTGTTGCAATCACATAATCATCGGGTTGTTCTTGTTGAAGCATTAGGTACATGGCGCGGATATAGTCTTTCGCATGGCCCCAGTCGCGTTTGCTCGAAAGATTGCCCATAAACACTTTATCCTGCATACCAAGTGCTATACGGCTTAAAGCACGGGTTACTTTACGGGTAACAAATGTTTCTCCACGGATTGGCGATTCGTGATTAAACAGAATTCCGTTGCTGGCGTGCATTTTATAGGCTTCGCGGTAGTTTACCGTAATCCAGTAGGCGTACATTTTTGCAACGGCATAAGGCGAACGGGGATAAAAAGGAGTTCTTTCGCTTTGTGGCACCTCCTGAACCATTCCGTACAACTCCGATGTTGAAGCCTGATATATCCGTGTTTTTTCTGTTAGCCCCAACAAGCGTACTGCTTCCAGAATACGAAGTGTTCCCAGGCCGTCAGCATTGGCTACATATTCGGGAGTTTCGAAACTAACAGCTACATGGCTCATGGCTGCCAGATTATATATTTCATCGGGCTGAACTTCCTGGATGACACGCGTAACATTCATACTGTCGGTAAGGTCGCCGTAATGGAGAATAAGATTCCGGTTATCAACATGCGGATCCTGATACAAGTGATCAATACGATCCGTATTAAAAGAGGATGCACGCCGTTTGATACCGTGTACCAGGTAGCCTTTTTTAATCAGGAATTCGGCTAAGTAGGCACCGTCTTGTCCGGTGATGCCGGTGATGAGTGCTGTTTTTTGTGACATGGTAATTGTTTTTTTAACCTCCTCCAGCGCCCCCCCAAGGGTGGAGGACAGAAGATGGACTATTTGTGTTTTTATTTTTTATTGTTTGCTAGCTGCCGAAAGGTTTGTTCTTATCAGACGGATTTTACTTTTTTGTATTAATTTAACTAAATGCCTTTGTACCCTTTAATTCCCCAGGGGGAGTGCCACGCGTGGCATTTTCTATCGCACAAATCTTTTACTTTTTGTATTTTTTCTTTTTTTCTTCGTCCCCCTTAGAAAAAGCCTGCCGGGCTGCGCAGTCAGACAGGGGGGATTCAAGGGGGATTTTTTTATGTTATCAGTTTTGTCCGTCAGACGGACAGCATGACGAATCCGCAATCTCACACTTGACTTAACACAAGTGTCGAGTGATTTTTTTTAACTGCTTTTAATGCACCCAAAATTAGCCTCTTTATGGGTAATTGAGGATACCCACATTATGAATCGTTTTTATTCAGCAGCTGAACCAAAGGCAGCAGATGAACAACAGAATTGTGAAACTTTTTTATTGAAGATCCTCTGGTTTTTGAGGTAACCCTTTGAAAATTTGAAAGGGCAATTGACTTTTTGTAAAAATAATAACCCATGCAGTACAGAAAATAAGTTTCAGATCAGTAACAAGACTTATATTCTTCTGATACCAGATCTCAAGTTCACCTTTGTAGGGAGCAATATGTTCTTTATAGAAAACATGAGGATCACCTTCCGCATTGGATATCCATTTTTCTTCATCTCTAAAAATTATTGAACCAATTCCTGTTATACCTGGTTTTGTATTGTATATAACCTTCTGAACATTTTTAGAAAACTTTAAAAAATCGACCTCCATTTGAGGGCGTGCACCCACAATGGCCATATTACCAATTAAGACATTAATAATTTGTGGAAACTCATTAATTTTAGTTTTACGCAGAAATTTGCCAATTGGAGTTACACGAGGGTCATTCCGAACTGTTAAACTCCCTGTGCCCATGTTTGCACTATTCTTAAGCATGGTTGCATATTTCCAAATTTTGAAATACTTATTTTTATAACCTACTCTTTTTTGCAAATAGAACACTTCCTTTTCACCGGTAACCAATAATAATAGTGATATAGGAAGAAGAAAGGGAAAAAGAATAATTAATGCTATCAATGCCAGAATAAAATCGATTATTCGTTTAAAAAAGTATTTGTACATTTTTTATAGTTAGATGGTTATCTGTTTCTAATATTTATTACATTTTTGAGTCCAATCCCTTACCAGTTTCAATGTGGTCAAAATTTGGAAGATATATTTTTAAGACTTCTACAATTTCTGCCTTGGTAATGGTTTCCTTTTTGAATAAGGTTTTAAGTTTGCTAAAAATTTCATCGATTTCTTTCACATCCCTTTTAACCGATTTTTTAATTACTCCAAGATTGATGAATGAATCATTGTCTAATTCTTCTTTTTCAGTAAAAAACTCTTCAAACGATTTCTCTCCTGAAGTATCGGAACCGAAGAAATAAATTGGGTATGTCGCCTCGTCGCCTTTTCGCCTCGTCGCCTTTTCCTTTGCCTCGTCTTCACTTTGGCAAATATCCGCTTCCAATCCAAGCTCTTTAAGCAGGTCCAGTGCAATTTGATCAAATGGAATCATATCCCGCTCTTCATCCAATTTTGGGTAGAAGATATCTCCTGATTCGCCCATGATGGAAGCCATTAAACACAACTCGCCTGATTCCAGTGGCGAAACAAAAAACCTGCGAATTCCACGTGGGCAAGACCAAGGTTGCTGTTTATTTAATCTTTCAAGAAACCCCAAGGGTAAACTGCCATTTGAGAAGGCAACATTGGCAAACCTTGCTGTTTTAATGGGCAATTTATCAGAGTAGGCCATAATCATTTCCTCCATCAGTTTTTTACTGGCACCCATAATGTTAACAGGATTGGCTGCCTTATCGGTCGAAACACAAAAGAAATGTTCGGGTGGAAACTGAAGTAATATATCTAATAATTTGCGGGCACGAAGTACATTGTTTTCAATCATGGCTTCAATGGAGAAAATATCTTTTTCGCTGCGTACATGCTTGTGTGCGGCAAAATTAGCCACTATCTCAAATGGGCCATGCTGCTGAAAAATCTTCTCAAATACCCGGTCTCCAAAGTTTACAGGATAAGTAATAAAGTCCGTTGGTATATTGTATTCGGTTGAACTTCTTAAATCGCGAACCAGTTCGGTTAATCCATTTTCGTTAATATCAACTACAACCAGTTTGGAAATATTGAATTTTAAGATGGCTTTGATATACGATGACCCGATGGTGCCGGCACCGCCAATCACCAAAACCTTTTTGCCATTGATCCGGTTATTGAGCTCTTTGTTATGTTTCAGGAAATCTTCAGTCAACAGGCTTTGCGGGCGTTTGGTGACATAGGACGTGATAAAGCTGTCGAGATTGAAGTTTGTTTGCATATTTTAAAGTCGTATTTGTCTTGAAGTTTTTATTTTTTTTATACTCGAATGAGCGTGAAGTATTCTCAAAACGTCAATCGTAGTATTTGTAATCCTGTAAATAATAAGGTAAGAACCCAAAATGATATTTCGATAGCGTTTGTCTTTTGTCGACAAATGACGGCATTCTACATGTAATAGATAATTCGAATCCAAACTCCATACTTTACTATAAATATCAGCGATAAAGCTTTTTGCTGCGCTTTGACCAAAAATTTCTTCACCCAAGGTATAAACAGAAATGATGTCTAAATCGAATTGTTCAGAGATTCTTACTTCTTTGTTTTCGATTTCAACCATAACTCAAAGTATTTCATCGATTGTTGAACAGAATGGAATTGACCGTTTTCAGCTTTTTGAATGCCAGTTAAGAATTCTTCTTGTGTTAATGAGCATTGCGGAGATACCCAATTCTTCAAATCACTGTTTTTTATTGATGTTTTTAACTCTTTCATTTCCTTCTTATTTAATTTACAACAAACTTAAGTAATAACCAGAAGCAAGACAACTTTGTTTTATTAAAATTCTTCAATCGCGTACCAGTTCAGTTAAGCCATTTTCGTTAATATCAACAACTACCAGTTTGGCAATGTTGAATTTTAATATGGCTTTGATATACAATGATCCAATGGTTCCTGCACCGCCAATCTCTAAATACTTTCTGCCATTGATCCGGCTATTGAGTTCGGTGTTATATTTTAAAAAATCTTAAGTCAACAGGCCTTGCGGGCGTTTGGGGACGTATGTTGAAATGAAGTTTTCGAGGTTGAAATTGGTCTGCATATTTTAAAGTATTAAATACAGGGTGCTATTTGTGTTTATCCAGGATGGAATGACATCTTTCAATTATTTGCTTTAGCCCTTCCAAATTATTAAAAAGAAAATTAATCCCTTCAATTCGTTCGATGAGCGAAGCCGGATACTCATGGGCAATGTCATTTCTGATTTTTCGCAACTGTACCCAATTAAGTTGAACTCCAATCATAGTGCAACTCCCTTTTTTTGTGCTGTTTTTATAATCGGTAAATGACTATTGTAATGAGTCCTTACCAACAAATCAATTTTTTGTTCACCCAGCAGGATGTCTAATTTGCCTAGAAATTCAGCCTTTTGCAGCATTATTTTTTTGGGTTCCTGCTCTGTCTCTAAATCAACAAATAGATCTATGTCGCCACCTTTTTTTGAATCATCGGTTCGGGAGCCAAACAAATAGATCATTGTTTTTGCGCCCCAAACTTCGCTGGCTACACTTTTAATGATTTTCATTTCAGATTTTGAAAGTCGCATTCTTTTTATTTTTACAAAGCTATAGAATTGTGCCAGAAATAACAACATATAAAATGACCGGCGACAGTAACATTCATTCGCACAGATTGCGTTCTCCCTCTCGCCCCATCACCTTGTCGCCCTCTCGCCCTTTCGCCCACTCTCCTCCTCATTTCCTGTACCCCGGAATTATAGCGCTACTCGGTATATTCACCACTCTATCGGCAAACCAAATAGAGTTTTCAAGACCGTCAGTCTGGCAATCGGCAAACATGGGCAGGCGGTTCATTAGTTCAAAGAGGGCAGGTTCATCAAACACGTTTGTCGATCATTACAGCGTCATTGCGAACGTAGTGAAGCAATCTTTATCGTTTAAAATTAAGTCTTATTAATTACCGAATCAAATGCATTAATAACAGTCTCAACCACCCTGATCAGTTGTTCTTTCGATAACCCGTTGTAAACAGGTAACGAAATCTCGTTTGCATATAATTTATAGGTGTTTGGATAATTTTCCATTTTATATCCCAGGTTTTTAAAAAGTGTTAACATGGGCATCGGAATGTAATGCACATTCACGCCAACACCTTTTAAGCTTATTTGCTGAATTATCGCATCGCGTTGTTCTTCGGTAATATCTTTAATTCTAAGTAAATAAAGATGATAAGAGGATTCTCTTGTTTCATCTTTTGAAAAAGGTAGAATTGCCCAATTATATTTCGAAAATTCCTTATCATAGAAATGAAAGATTTCTTTTCGCTCGGGCAGTAAAGTTGATTTGTATTTCCGAATCTGAGCCAATCCAACTGAGGCACAGATATCCGGCATGTTCACTTTGAGTCCTTGAGCGATAATATCGTATCTCCAGCCACCTGCCTGATTTTTTTCAAAGGCACTTTTGGTTTGTCCGTTTATAGATAGCGCTTTAAGAAACTTGTATTCTTCCGGATGGGAAAAAGGCTCCGGCAAATTTAAACAAATTGCACCGCCTTCTCCGGTAGTAATGTTCTTAACCGAATGAAGCGAAAAAATGGTTACGTCCGCAATAGTTCCAATAGGATTGTTTTTATAAAAAGCGCCCACTGAATGAGCAGCATCAGCAAGTAACAAGGGCCTGCCTAATTTTTTCTGGTTTACACCTTGTGGCTGAAACAAACTTTTTACTTCCAATGAATTTACTACTTCTTTAATTGCATCATAATCACAAGGCCAGCCACCCATGTCAACAGGTATTATAGCTTTTGTTTTGGAAGTAATGGCTTCTATTATTTTCTCCGGGTCGATGGTAAAATCATCCAGCACATCCACCATTACTGGTTTGGCCCCAATATTTAAACAGGCCAAAGCCGTTGCACAATAGGTATATGACGGAATAATTACTTCATCGCCATAACCGACACCAAACCAACGTAACATAAGCATGGCGCCCGAAACCCATGAATTCACACAAATAACGCTTTCCGCTGTTGTGAGCTTTCTAAATTCATTTTCCAGTTCCAAAACTTTTGGCCCCGAAGTTAACCAACCAGTATTGGTTAAGGTATCGTTCATTTCATTGATAACATCCGAATCAATGACTGGAAGGGAAAAGGGAATATTCATGAAGTTTATTGTATGATTAATTTTAAATGGAATCCAATAGCAGCCGGAGAAGTTATTTGTTATTCTACTATTCCTTATTGGTCCATTTCAGCCGTCAATCGCATGAGCGCATATTCTTTTAATTTGATCCAAATGCCAGCCAGTTTTTCAACTACTTCGGGTAATAAGTTTAACTCTTCGATTTGGAAACCAGAACATCATCCGTTGATGATGTAAATCACAAATAGCCAGGGTCTCAGTTAACTTGTTGTTTGTTTCTTCGGTTAGCATAATTGTATCGCGGTTTTATAAATTGTTTTCAGAAAACCTGAATTTTTTGTGGCCGGATTATCCAGCACTACATCAATCTTTTGTTCACCAATCTGTAAGATTAGATCGGTTATAAAATTGATTTTTGTTCGTATTCTCAACTGTTCGCCCGGATTACGGATAAACAAATCAATATCACCACCACGCAGTTGATTTCTTGTTCGGGAACCGAACAGAAATACCTGAACATTCTTTCCAAAATGAAAATTGGCCAGACTTTTAATGCTTTCAATTTCAAATTCGCTAAGTCGCATTTTCAAAGGTAATCATTTGTTTTAAATTACGGTTATTGAGAGAAGGAGGAACAGGAACGTAACTTCAACCTCATCTCAAACACCTAACAATCAAAGTATCAACATGGCACCCGAAGTTCAGGAATTAACACAAACAACAGCTTCTGCACTTGTAAGTTTTTTGAACTCATTTTCCAATTCCAATACTTTGGGTCCAGATGTTAACCAACCGGTATTGGTTAAGGTATCGTTCATTTCACTGATTACATCGGCATCAATAACTGGGAGGGAAAAAGGGATATTCATTGATCTGTATGATTTAATTAACTCTAATAATTCTTTGTCTAGCTATTTTTACAAATCGATCAAAATATTTCCATAAAGCATTGTTGTTAGGATAGTCAGAGAATAATTTTTTTGGTGAATTAATAATCTGTTCAAACTCATCAGTAGAAAGACCCAATTTTTTGATTACATATTCCATGTCTTGTTGAAGTTGATCGGAGGGCGCAGGAGGGGTTTCAATCTCGATTAAAGCATCATTTCGTGTCATTTGTCCGGAAAGAATTAGTGCTGAAAGATAAGATCGCCTTAAGTCATAACCAAATTTACGATTGAGAAAGTAAGCATGAAAAAAACGTGTAAAAATTGACTCGTAGTGTTTGCTTCCATAATCACGCCATCCCAATTCCGTGGTAATAATTTGTTTCGCTTCTTGCTTATTATAAGGAACATAATTGAGTATTGGAATCCATCGTATGCCTCTGATCAGAAGATAATCAATGTAATTGAATATAGAAAGTTTCGGGTAACTCTTAAGTTTTTTTTGACCAAATTGTTGATGAATTCCGGTAATTAGCCGTCCATCCTTAGAACCATAAAGCCAGCTTTCTGGCATTATAGACTCAGTAACGATATTGTTCCCGGAAATTATATATGGAATATTTTTCTTAGCTGCTGTACGTATTAAAATTGCCCATATTGCATGGTCTGTAGGAATTTCAATATTAGAAATAGAAGATTTTAAAAAAGAAATTTGTATATCTTTGAATTCTTCCCAATTCAGAACATGAGTAATTAAATCGATGTCAAGACGTTTTACGATTTGTTCAACATTTGCCACAGCCAACTCAGAGTTCCACCCATTATCTAAGTGAATAGCCAAAGGACGGAGACCATATTTAACTTTGGCTAAATAAGCAACATAAGTGCTGTCAACTCCACCACTAATGCCTATAAGACAGTCGTAATCTTTGTTTTTACCACTTTGTTTAATTTTAGCAACAAGAGCCTCAAGTTTTTCTTGCCCGGCGCTATCATCAAAAAGATCTTTTGTTGTGTTTTGTGTGTAATTTTTCTTAGTACATGACAAAAATATAAATATCTGATTATAAGCAAAATAAGTTCTTTTAAATTTGGATAATACCCTGAATATCATTATCTTACAAGAAATTACAACATATCTAAGTAAGAAATATGACATCCAAGGTAGACA